>JAZSDG010000029.1:0-133445 GCA_045531055.1 Lachnospiraceae bacterium
ACTTATCGGAATGGTATATACATAATCATCCCCTACTGCCTGTGCCTCATAAATTCCTTCTGTTGCGTTGGCTGCATCCTGTGCTTTTCCTAAATACATCTTTAAAAACGATGTTCCCGTATAGGTAATTTCCGCTGTCATACTTCCATCACTATACGTATTGAGTTTTGCATTCTCGGCTACTTTAAACATGGAATAACTTGCTGTTACTTTCGCTTCCTGTGTACTTACCAATGTTGGTTCTTGCACCGACGCAATTTCTGATGCCATTGCAAAAATTGGTGAAGTTCCTACCAATGTAAGCGCCAACACAAAAGTAATGACGCTCTTCAACAGTTTCTTCATTTCTTTTCCTCCATTTCTTTTGTGAATGATGGAATGAATGTTTAACATAAGAAACTTTGCGCGCAAAATAAAAGCCCGCATAGTAATATGCAGGCTTCGTATATCAACAGAAAATAAAGAAATAATAGCATTTCCCTTATCTTTCTATTCATACTCCGGTGTCCGCAGAGCTGAATTTACCACTTAGTGGTAAGAATAAAGCAAGTATCCTGACTTATCGCCTTCGCTTAACGCGATTCCTCTACACCTTCCCGATTGCTCAGTGGTATCCATAAAGGAAATAACGAATTACAGTAACGGCCTTGTGTGGGATTTGCACCCAGCTTCCATGTCTTCATTCCAATCCATATTTAGCTATCAACAGTTATATCATTTTCTTTTTTTATTGTCAATTATTACAATTTTCTTTAAATCCAAAAAACGTATCTTATTCCCTAGCAATGTCACTTTACATAAATAACCATTTCCATTATCCACTTGATAATCGAAATACTCCCCCTCACAAAACTTGCTAAGGAGTGCCATAATCGTACCACCATGCACAACAGCGGCAACGGTATCTGCTTCCATATTGCTAAGATATTCTATCATTTTTTCCAAGCCTTTTACCGAACGGGAAATGAATTCCTTTTTGCTTTCACCATTCGGAAAAGGCAAACTTCCATTACTATTTATCCACTCCTGATATCTTTGGTCCGATTTTAGTTCCTCAAAATTCTTGCCGTCAAAATCCCCGAAATCCATTTCTTTCCATTCCGGAATAACCAACGGTTGTTTATTCGGATACAATAACTTTGCGGTTTCCTGACAACGAATCATCGGACTCGAAAATACAATATCTGCATGTGGATATTTGTCACCAAGAAAATTTTCTTTTAACTTGTCAATTCCTTCTTTTGAAAGCGGTTCGTCTTTTTTTCCCAAATACCGATGCTCTTGATTGGATTGGGTCGCTCCGTGACGAATTAAAAACAGCTTGAACTGTTTGCTCATAATCACTCTACCTTTTGAATGGATTTAGCATGAAAACAAATCGTATAGTCTAATTCCTGTGGTGTTCCTAACGCCGTTGAATTTACAACAATCGGTGTGCTCCAATCTAATACCGATAGTGGAATCTCAAATGTGGAATTTCCTTCCGCATTTACTGTTGTATACGTTTGCTCTTGCCATTTCACATAATCATAATTGGAACTGTTCCAGACAATGGTAACAAATGCCTGTCCATTTTCCACGCGCATATTTGCCGGCGATTCCACTGCTGTTTTACCGGATACATTGCCAAGTGTTACATCTATGGTATACATCCCATTTTCCAGCTCTAATGACTCCATCTTTGTAAGTAAATCTTCAGATATTGCTTCTATCGGAAGCGAATCTGCTCGAAATACTAACACACGATCATACCACTTTTCTTTTCTCGTACTAAACGCGGTACAATCCAAAGCCTTATTTAATGCTTCTACCGGAACCTGATAAGTATGTTGACCGTTTTCATTTTCCTTATATGGGATATATTCCTTTTCAGAAACATTTACCGCTTCGACTCCGGTTCCCATATACACTTTCAAATAACCGGTTCCACTCATTGTCATGGTTGCTGTCATTTTCCCTTTTTTTACTTCAAGCTGACACGCTTCAACCTGAAACATGGAAGAACTGGAATCAACCTTAATTTGATACGTTCCGTCTTTTAAATCGGTTCCTTTTATTGGAACCATATCTTCCTCTAAAATTTCAACCGGAGTTGCCATTTCCTCCGAGGAAGCGACAGCGCTTTCCTCGGAGTTTGTTTCGTTCTTTTTACAACCGGTAAGAACAAAACCACTTATTAAAAAAAACAATGAAACAGCAACTGTTTTCTGTATTCTTTTAATCATTTAACTTATCCACTGCTGCCTGTGCATGCTCAACAAAAAGCTGCTGAATTGCTTCTAATTCACCAAGACCTTCTACTACACACTCAACGTCATATCCTGCATCTTCAAATGCTTTTTTCCAGGTTCCTTCTTCATCGCCTGCCATATCGTTGTTTGCATGGTCTCCGGCAACGATCATAAGCGGACGAAGTACTACCTTTGTGTAATCTCCACTTTCCACCTTCTCCATTACATCTTCTAATGTCGGATCAGCCTCTACCGTACCAACAAAATAATTCTCATATCCTGCTGCAGTCAACATATCCTGCATTTTTGCGTAAACACTATTTGAATCTGCATCTGTACCATGTCCCATGAAACAGATTGCTGTCTGACCGTCATCATATTCCGCTGTTGCCTCAGTAATTGCAGCGATAACTGCATTAAAATCTGCATCAGAAGAAAGAAGTGGTTCACCAACCACAACTTTGTCAAAAGAATCTGCATATCCGGCAACTTCATTTAACAAATCGTTGTACTCATGTCCAGCCATCAAATGAGTTGACTGTATTACAAGATTTTTCACACCATTTGCCTGTGCACGGTCAAGCGCCTGTGTTACATTATCGATTGCAACAGCATCTCTATCATTCACATGATCAATGATAATTTGACTTGTAAAACCTCTTCTTACAGAATAATCCGGAAATGCTGCTTCCATTGCGCCTTCGATCGCCCCAATGGTAAGTCTTCTGTTGTCATTAAAGCTAGTACCAAAACTTACTACAAGAAGTTCGTTCTCACCGATTTCATCCTGATTTCTTGGATCATCTAAGGATGCGTCACCGGTTGTGTAGTCTTCCTCATCCTCTACCACTTCGCCTTTTGTTGCTTCTGCAGCAGCCTTCGTGTCCTCTTTTTTCTCAGATGAACTGTTTGAACAACCAGCTAATACCGTTGCCATTACAGTTGCGCCTAAAAGTACAGATAACACCTTTCTTTTCATTTTTGTTCCTCCTTAAATAAAAATTATTTGAAACTAAGGCTCGGGAACACATGAAAAAATCCCCATTGTAAAGGTAAAAAAAGAACCTCTTACAAATGGAGTAAAAGGCACAAAAAGAGAAGTGCAGACAATTTTACTTGTTCGCACATCTACGGTACAACCAATTACTCGTGATTTGGAATATGAATTCCCGTACCAACAATCGGCAGGTTTCCTGACTTACAGATTATCATGCAATACCGCCTTCCCAATTGCTCAGTGGCTGTGTCTAACACATGGCTTGCACTCCCTTTTTACAGTGACGAGATCGTACAGGATTTGCACCTGTTTCCCTTTTACCCACTATTCGTAAATAATGGCACCGATTGTCTTATTTAGTTTTTTTAATCATAGCACTTTGTTAAAGAAAAATCAATCCTCTAACTTTGCCTTTAAACGAAGGATATTTTCTTCAATCTTTTGAATGGTTTCTTCAAACATCGCATCACTTTGTCCGGTCGGATCATCCAGTCCCCAATTTTCAGTATACGGACTTGACAAATTCGGGCAGCTAACATTGCATCCCATAAAAATAGCGATATCCGGCTTTGGAATATCCGAAAGTAACTTATTGTACTGTGTCTGTTCCATATCAATTCCATGCAATTTCTTCATTAGACGCACTGCATCCGGATTGATATGATTTTTCAGTTCTGTTCCTGCAGAATAACTTTCAAACACATCAGATGCCAGTTTTTTCCCAAGCGCCTCTGCAATTTGGCTTCGACAGGAATTATGTACACATATAAACGCCACTTTTGGTTTTGGAAGCAGCTTTATGATGTCTTTTGGTTTCAACACTTTACCGATTGATACTATATTTTCATTAATAACCAATGCGGGCATACTCATAATGCCATACTGCATAATTTGTTCCATATTTGTTATATATTCCACTTCCAAATCCATTTCCAATAATCTTATTGCTTCCTTCGCATTCTCATACATTTTGTGACAGGATTTACATCCCGCACCAAGCACTTTCATACTTTGAATCACTTTCATTTTATTCTCCATTCTCTAAATATTCTTTTCCCCGACTGCTCGCTGAGTTTTACAACAACGGTTGAATCGCATTAAAAAAGTATCCAACCAAAACAATTCCTATTGTACAGATTGCAATAAATATTCCCAGTAGTTTTGGCTTTACTGCTTTCTTTAACATAATGATTGATGGCAAAGAAAGTGTTGTTACTCCCATCATAAACGATAATGCCACGCCTAGTCTAGCACCTTTTGCAAGCAATGCCTCTGCAATCGGAATGCATCCAAAAATATCTGCATACATGGGCACTCCTGCGATTGTTGCAAGGATGACGCCCAATGGGTTTTGAGTGCCTAATAATTGTACAATCAGAGTTTCCGGTATCCAATTATGAATGATGGCACCAATTCCAACGCCTAGCAATACATATGGTGCTACCTTTTTTACCGTCGAAAGCACTTCCTCCCATGCAGATTTCCATCGTTCTTTTTGTGTAGGTTTCTTTGATAAAACGTCCATTGCCATGCCATTTCTTATGAATGCCTGCACCTGATTCTCCAAATGCATCTTTTCTATGAAAGTTCCTCCCAAAACGGCAATCAGAAGTCCCATCAACACATAAACAACTGCCACTTTCCAGCCAAAAATACTCATAAGCAATACAAGTGACCCCAAATCAACCATCGGTGAAGATATCAAAAATGAAAATGTTACACCAAGTGGAAGCCCGGCACTTGTAAAACCAATAAATAACGGAATCGAAGAACAGGAACAAAAAGGCGTAACAGTTCCAAGTAATGCTGCAAGGATATTTGCCCATATCCCTTTCCATCTTCCTAATATTTTTCTTGTTCGCTCCGGCGGAAAATAGCTTTGGATATAGGAAATCATTAAAATCAAAAAGCTAAGTAATATCATAATCTTAATGACGTCATAAATAAAAAACTGTATGCTCCCACCGATTCGACTGCTTGTATCAAGGCCGAAAGTATCTAGAACTCTACCAATTAACCTATTTAGCCAATTCATACCTAATATTTCCTTTTGTACAAAATTCCATATATTTTGTAACATTCTATATCATCCTCATTTCTATTCATAGATTCAAATGTGTCTATGTATGATACGAAATATAAATCGTACCTGCCGTACGACTTATCCATCTTTCTCTATTTCTTTTATGATTTCATCCAGAATTCCGGTAGCGCAACGTATCATTTCCGCGCATACCGTTTGAAATAAACCAAGTTCTTGTATTTTCTTTGCCTCGTCTGCTTTTGTAAGGTCGTATCCAAGAAGGTCTCTACACACAACGGTTCCTTTTTCTTCAATAAAACGATTCATAAAATCTTCTGAAACTTGATATGCCTTTTTCTTTTCATCGCCGTCATTTGCATGCGAGTGACCATACTTTAATCCTAATACCATAAGCGCACCGGAAACCGCACCACACATCTCTCCCTTACGGGCACCACCGCCAAATTGGGTAGCCACTTTCAAAGCAAGTTCTTCTTCCATTCCCAACTCTGTTGCAAAGGTAGCAAACACTGCTTGCGAACAATTAAAATTATTTTGAAAATACCATTCTGCTTTTTTCTTATGATTCACAGCCCTTCGCCTCTTTTCCCATATTCTACAATAATTGCCGTAAATACTCCGTTGCCGTTTCTATGCCATTTGCAGAAATAGAATAATGCATCCACTTACCTTCTTTTCTTCCAACAACAATGCCGGAATCACATAAAATTTTCATGTGATGCGATAATGTTGGTTGTGTAATTTGCATCTCTTCTAAAAGATGACAGGCACATTTCTCCCCAGATTGCAATAATTGCAAAATCTGCACTCTGTTTTCATCGCAAAACGCTTTGAACATAGTTGCTGTTTTTTTATTTTCCATCATTGCACCTCGATTCATCGACAATTATCTATATGTCATTATAACAACATATAGATAATTGTCAATATTAAATTACTGATTCATACACCTTTTCAACCTTATTTCCAAACGCACTTTTATCAAATCCCAATGCAATTTCTTTGCTTTTTTCCCCTGCACGGACTCTCCACGTTGGATTCTCTAAAATTGCATCCATATAATCAAGAAACTCCGTGACATTGGTATATTCATACCCATTCTCGCCTTGATAAAGTACGTCCTGTAAACATAAATCTTTGCGGCAAAGAAGCGGCAATCCATTTGCAGCTGCTTCAATATAAGTAAGTCCTTGCGTTTCACTGGTGGATGCACTTACAAAGACGTCTCCCAACTGATAATAATTCTGAACTTCCGAAGGTGCTACCATCCCGGTAAAAATCACACGCTCTTTCATTCCTAATTCTTCTGATTTTTTCTCAAGCTGTTCTCTTGCAGGACCATCCCCCACAATTAAAAATAATAACTCACCATTATATTCCACTGCCTTAGCAAAAAAAACAAGCAATTCATTTATATTCTTTTCTGTTCCAAGGCGCCCCAAATTAATTAAAACCGTCTGTGAGTCCTTGATTCCAAGTGCACGTCGTTTCTCGTTCCGTTGTTCTTTTGACATATGCTTTTGATGTTGGTCAAGACAAATTCCGCTTGGAATAACGGATATTTCTGTTTGAATTCCATAGCGATGTAATGCATCCTCTACTTTTCTTGTTGGTACAATCACTTTTTGAACCTGTCTTAGTCGATTTTTAGAAATAGCACGTACAATCAAATTCCCTAATCGCTTACTTGGAACCAAATATGTAACGTATTGTTCGTATAACGTATGATAAGTATGTACCATTGGTGCTCCGGTAAGTCTTGCAATTCGTTTCGCAAACTTGAAGCTAAAAAATTCACATTGACTGTGAATCACATCCGGTCTCCAATCTATCAACTCCTTAATCAGACGATGACGATAGGATAATGGCATACGCACATTCGGATACACCCCTATCGGCATGGATCTTATATAATATACATCTCCATCCCTATGACTGCTTAAATCATCTGACATTGTAAGAATTCGCACATCATGTCCCTTTTTCTTTAATTCATCCCACAGATTCTTTACCGATGTAACAACTCCATTGGTGTCTGTTGTAAAGAGATCTGTTGTTATTAGTATTTTCATAACTACTTTTTTCTCCCAGCTAAATTCATTGCTTTTATTCAATCCATCCCTATTCTTCTTAACACGTCATTGTATTTGTTCTGGGTATTCTCTCTATTGATTTTTTGATTCTCTGCCATCCAGCCACCATAAAAATAGTGAACAGATACTGTTGTTTCTCTTCTACTCGTTTCACAACTCATATAATCATATGGATGGTGGATATACGAAGGATAGACGGTTACATCAGCCACCTCTTGCAATTCATTACAAGGCTTAAAGCCTTCTTCAAGAAATACTTTTGTCTCATATAACCCATTTGTTTCAATATTTAATGAACCATCAGGTAGTTCAAAATGAAAAGAATCTCTATACTCTATCATCTTTTTTAATATGGGATGTTCCTTTATGAATCCACATCCACCACCTGTATTAATATTTCCCCATTTTTCAACTCCAACAAAACCATCTTGATACAAAAGATCATCCAAATTTTTTTCTAAAAAAACATCCGTATCTAAGTAAATACCACCATGCTCATAAAGAATATCTAATCTGGCATAATCAGATACAAAACCATATTTTTTATGTTTATATGCTTCTTCTACATAACTATGTTTATTTATATCATAATTATCTTCATTCCACCTAATAATTTCGTAATCAGGACAATTTCGCTCCCATGATTGAATACAATTCCTAAGAAAATCCGGTATCTTTCCTCTTCCAAACCAACAATAATGAATTTTCTTTGGAATAACAGCTACCTCTTTTTTCCTATTAAGGACAATAGACTTAGACTTATTTAATTTTCTAATTTGCATCATTGGAATGATATATCCCTCAATTTTATCCAAATTTCTGATACCGTCCAAAAATTGAACAATAGGGAAAAAATTGCTATTGGTAATGAGTATAATATGATTTTCATCTATATTTTCTAAATAATCTGGTGTAACAATAGGATAATCGCTTCCACATACCTGAATCTGACTCCCTTGTTTCCTTTTATCAGCATCTACAAAACAAGTTAACCAATGCTCCACTCCATATTCATCAATTAGATAAGGGATGATAATTTGCCCTATCATCCCTGCACCATATACAATTATTTTCCTATTCTCATTAATTATTTTTCTTGCCAATGAATCATAATCATCATTTCTCAATATCATAAATTAATCTCACTTTATCTTTCATAAGAACTTTTTTCGGGCAATAAATCATGTAACGCATGATTAATCTCTTTTTTTATGGTAATAAACTCTTCAGAAGTACAATCTTCTGTCAAACAAACCATCTGTGATGCGCTATTTCTAATCGCATCTGCAACCTCTTTATAATTATCAATTGTAACCAAATATGGCTTTCCTATTGATTTCTGAGGAATAAAATCTCCTGTACATAACTGCCAATATCGTACAATACATTGACTCAAATCGGATGAATGTCGAAATTGATTATGTGATACCTTATCAAGTTCGTCATATTCAAGACTCCACAAATGCTGCATAGTAGATTTTTTTAATGGCACGGGCATATGATAATCATGAAATCCCACAAAGTTATTCCAATAATGAAGTCCTTTATTTCTTTCTAACAATTCCCCATACCCCTCATAATACCACTTATTCCAATTTTTCCTTTGTACCTCACGTTTATTGAAATGTCTATTAATAAACAAAATATTATTTGCTTTTACAAAACTTGCATAATTGGATATCGCACCAACATCTACTGGTACAATTGGGCTTTCAATTGCTTCATCACATGGCATACCTTCTTGAAAATAATATGCTGCGGGTATCGGTTTCAACGGATAACAATCATCATTAAATAATATAAAGTGATCACTTAATTCTTTGATTCTATGATAATTTAACTCAATAACATTAGAATTAAATGTTGGTAAATATTCCTCTGGTATATAATCTGAATGCTTAATAATCTTCAATTTAGGATTATCTACATTGAGAAACTTTGGCAAATGCCCACAAGTAACTAAAAACACCCTATTCACCCATGGCATAAACTTCTCAATCCCACGGAAAATATACTGCAAATTATCCCAACTTTCATAGCGTACATTTGAATTCGCCAGTTTATTCACATTATAGTTCTTTTGCGTCTTTTCTCGTTCTTTTAACCATTCAAGATCATTACCATCTACCCAAGGAATAATGATATCTATTTTTTCACACACTTGCATACTTTACAGTCTCACTTTCCGTAAATCCATAATATCTTAAGTATGTTCTGATGATATTTCATCCACTATATCTCTAAGAGAATATACCTGCATATATCCTAAAGTATCCAAATCTCTTTTTATATCATCAAAATATGAAATTGCCGTCACAACCACTGCATCTACATATGGCAAACCTGTTTGCGGATACATAATCCTAGCATTTCCATCATTTGCCTTCGCCTTATCCATAATATAAAGAACATCAACTCCCATCATATTCATTAATTCTTTGTCGAGTAGTTGTCCTAATTCGGCATACCCATAAATCGCAATTTTTCTTATCCCCTTTTTAATCAAATAACATCCAATCGTTTGACCATTTTGAATATTCCTTATCCAATTCACCAATACATAATAAAATTCCAATTGCTTTTGATATTTAATTTCTGAATGCTGCAATTGATAATTCACTTCTGCACCCACATCATTAGCACAAATCCGACAATAACATTCCACATAATTTGCATACAAAGATAACTGTAGTGCCCTGTAACGCGCACCAAAACGAGCCATCTCATCATAGCTTTTTTCCGCAATCTGAGAGTTATGAAATCTGATTAATTCCATTTTTTTCTCGAGTATTTCATCAAGAGCCATATAATGCGTCACATTTTGTAGTTGTTTATGAACTTCATACATATAAAATTCCACATTTTTTTTATCCATTGCGCTTATTTTCTCAACAACGCGCATATACACTGCAGTATGATCCGGATGTCCATCAAAATGATGCGGAAAAAATATTTTTGTATATTCTTTAAAATCCTCGGAATTTAAAGAATCCATATGGTTCATCAATGTTCCATCAACAAAATTCAGCATCTTAAATCTTGTTATTCCAAGATGTCGCATTTCATCCATAAACTCACGTTCTCTTATTTGCACTATTTTATTCGGATTATAATTTCCAGATGATCTTCTCCCATCCGTACATACTACAACAGTACACTGCTTAGGATATTGTACCAATATTCCTCCCACCCCTATACATTCATCATCCGGGTGCGGTGCAATAATTAAAATATTGTCCTTTTCATCTATTTCAATCTTCTCTATCATGTTATACTATGCCAAAGGCTTTTCTAGCTTCATCAAGGAGGTCGTTCATATAGAAAAACCGTTTCCCTTTCCTTGTTAATATTTCTTCAACAGATGGTATCTTCTTATCTATCGTTATAATTACATCTGATATTTCATCAAATTCTTCATCTGGTCTCTTTACCAAAAGCATGTCATCTGACTCTGCTTCCATATCGATTGCATAAGCAATATGAACACCTATCTTAATTAATAATCTGCTATAGATATGACCATTGTTGCCATAACCATAAATTGCTAAATAATTCGTAATATTTTTTGCAGCTAATACTTTTTGAACGCATACAAGAAACTCATCTCTATAAATCATTCCAGAATAGCAGGTTGTTTCTTCCGACCCAAACCTTCTTTTATAAATATAATTCCCGCCAGCCATATACAAATATTTATATCTATTCGCAATCAAATGCTCCATTAAAAGTTCATATGTAAGCAATCCTGGAGAATACTCTTTATAATCTGCGTTATAACTAAAATTTTCAAAAAAAACAATTTTTTCGCATGCACAATAAAAAGCGATACCTATGAGCTCATCTCCTGCTTTAACAACAAGCGCATCTGTTACATAATATTTGTCCAAGTATTCCTCTGGTTCAAGTTTATAATCCGTACCATGACTTGTTCTTTTCCATTCAAAATACTGTTCAACAATCCCTTTCGGAATTTGCTCGGAATAATGTAAAACATTCACAATTCCAACACGTTCATTCAACCATCTTTTCTTTCTGCGAATAGTTGCTCTATCCCTTCGTTCCACTCTTGCAAGCAAATCTTCTGTTGTTTCCGGTAAAGGTACTCTAAAATCATTTTGTTTATATAAAAAACCTTCAAAATTATTTACCGTTCTAGTTACCTCAACACCATATATCTCTTCCTGCTCAAAGATTCTTAAAGTCAATTCTTTCATAACAATATCCGGGATATCTTTCCCCCAGACATTAAGCTTTCCTTTATTATTAACGACTGAAACCAAAATAGAGTATACTTTTCCCATATACTCAATTTCATATAATTTATATGTATTTTTATGAATCAAATCGAATCTATTGTAAATCAAATTATCGGAATCTGATTTAACGATATTATCTGTGTTCATAACTTACCTCATTGTAATTCACGAATTTGAATAAATATTAAATAATGGATCATACAAATCTACTGGTATTTGCTTATAAAGCTTAAAAATACCATTCTTTATTACTTCTTCATGATTAAACGGATTACCATATGCAATATATACCTTTCTCTTTCTCCTACCAATACTATCCTCTATATTCTTTATTACTTTTCTAAATACATCACCACCAAAGGGATTATAGAAAAAAAACACATTACAATCATCAATATCTGTATAATCCATGGCATTTCCACAAACGATTTCACATGGAACATTCAGTATTTCCATATTTTGAACTGCTACATCATAGATGTCCTCATTAAGATCTATTCCCTTTATGGAACGTATTCCATTAAGATATGCGGTTAGTAAAATCTGTCCTTTTCCACAACCATAATCAAAAAAGGTTATTTCATTTTCCAATTTAAGAATTTCACTAAATACAAAATCTATGCATGAGTGGTCAAATGGTTTGCTTTCATAATTATCTCCTCGATAAATATCAGGTCGATCTTCCTGTGTAACGTATGAAAAATCGACACCTTTCACTGTATTTTCTATGTATTCAATATTGCTTGATTGAATAACTTGTCGAACATTAAAAAAATTTCTTCCTTCTACAAATCCATGTTTCATAGCACAATCTACAATCTCATTGGCATTTTTTACGGAAGAAAGCAATATGTATTCTTCAATATTAATATAGTTAAGTATCGAAGAACGATAAATTTTAGTTTCTGGCGCGTAAGGAATGTACAGATAATCATCTATAATGAAATCAAAATCTCGTCTTGCATCTATATCTCGCACTAAGTGTCTGATATAAACACCACCTTTACTATACCCCCATAGAATCAACTTTTTATTCTGAGCTATTGCTTTATCAATAATATCTTTTACATATTGATATGCACCTTTCATGCAATTTAATACGTAATCACTCACTCTTAAATCACCTCATACATCCCATATTATCGTATCTCGTTTGACTCCCTTTTCTACAAGCCAGTCTATTACCGCCTTCGCCACACATATATCTTCTATCGCAATCACAACCACATCATATAATAATAACTCTATTTTATCAGGATTCATGACTCTTTCATCTAATTCATGCTTTGACTCATACATTTTATCCAAGATGGCTACCAGCCTATAATTGCAATTTACCTCAATCTGTTTGGCATATAACTGTCCTATATTCCCATACCCATATATAACAACATTCTTAGCCGTATTAGGCATTGATTCATATGGAAAAATATAATTAACATCTCCATACATTTTTTCTTTGGTATATTTCCAAAATAAAAATTCTTCTGCATCAAGTTCAACTATTTTTTTATAATCTTTTCTATGTGTCAAGAAACCATACTCATCTTTAATATCTATATTAAGAATTTTTAAAATTGTATGTTTCAAAGTATCATATACGGTCTTATAGTTACTAAAACAACATTGTTGTTCTAACAAATAATGCCATCTATTCAGCACTTGTCTTCTAAAACTATATTGAACAGCTTCATACCTTCCTAATCGCTGAAGTTCGTCCTTGGTTCTTTGCACGGTTGAAACCAAATCACCTACATCAATTTTTTTCTCACAAAAGCCTTGCAAACTCTTAGGATTATTCACACGATATGTATATAAGGCATCATATACCCAGCTTATCTTATCCGCTGCCGCCATTACTGATAATGAAAAACTCAAATCATTATCTCGTTTTGAATTTTGAAAACAAATCCCCTTTTTTTGTAAAAAATCCACTTTACACAATTTATTATATGGTCCGGAAAAACCGATTGTCAAAATTTCATTAGGAATATCCAGATAGGAAAAGGTACCCTTTTCTTCAAATTTTTTTAAAATACTTTTTTTAATACAAACATCTCTATTTAACCCTTCTCCTGTTTGCTCGTCTATATAATTTATATTGCATATTGCTACATCTGCATCATGTTTTAGTGCTGATTCTAACAGTTTTTCTATCAAAGTATCTGCAAACAAATCATCCGAATCCAAAAACAAAGCATAACTGCCTTTTGCTATTTTTAATCCATTATTTCTTGCTACTCCTGCGTATTGATTCGCCTGTTTTATCAGATGAATTCGTGTATCCTCCTGATATGATTCAATAATGTCTGTTGTTTGATCCATTGAACCATCATCCACAAATATAGCCTCAAAATTATGATAGGTTTGCCTTAGCAAACAATTCATCATCGCGGGCAAATATTTTTCCGAATTATAGCATGGCACAATTATAGAAACTAATGGTGTTTCCTTAATATTCATTATAACAACCCTCCTATATCAAGCCATATACAGCATCCTCTAATGAAATAATCTGACAATCGACCTTCTTTGAAAGTTTTTCTACTATGTCCTGATAAAAATAAATTGCTGTTACAACAATTGCATCCACCTCCGGAAGTTCATCATCTGGTGTTTTCTTTACCAAATCAGTTTCTAGCGCCTCATTCTGATCAATCACGTATTTTATCTCAATACCGGTTTCTTCTAACTCTTTGACCAAACGTTCTCCGAGTTCTTTCATCCCATAAATGGCAATTGTCCTTATTTGATTGTACTCAAAAAACTCGGCCAGATTCTTGCCTTCCTGTTTCATCTCTACCCAAGCAATAAGCAGTCTATAAAAGGCTTCAAACTTTTTTTCCTTATCTTCTAGTTTATCCATCCTTTTTTCTTCTTTTATAAACTCATATCCCATTCCAACTGCACATCCAACAGCCGCTGAAGTAATCATTCCTAATGCACTTCCAATCCTAAATCCCATTTTCTTAATACCTCCTTCATCTTAACAAAACTCATTTCCTCAGGAATGCATTCATCTAAATGACTTAAATCCTCTAATTCCTTACCAACATCTTCTATATCCTCTAATAAACGAATATAGTATGTGTTTTCAAACCATGTTCTGTAAAAAGATTCGATTTTATGATTATATCCAGAAATTACCATACATGGAGTACCCGTAATATAACATAGAATCATTCCATGCAATCGATCCGTAATTACATATTTAAAAGAAGCAATTTCTTTTATTTTTTTTTCGACAACCCAAGTTCTATTGGCCTTACCTATATATCCTTTGGATGGATGCATCATATCTAAATAAGAGTACATATCTCCTAAATCATCTAATGTTCGCCTTATCATCGCAGATAATTCTCCCGAAACACTTTTTTCCAAATCATCCCTAAAACACAATCCGACTCCTTCTCTCTTTATGCGAACACCAAATGGAGCTAGCGAACATACAATATCCGGTATCAACATCACACAACTTTCCGGATATGCCTGCCTCATAATTTCATAGGATTTTTTCTCCCGTGCAAATATTACGAGATTCTTATCCCTGTAAATCCGTTTAGAAAATCTAAAATCCGCTTTGCCATCCTCGTTGTCTTCATAGAAAATGGTTTCTGGGAATATCACCTTACGATTTTTCGGAAAATGTGAAATAACCTCTCTTCGAATTCTTTCATTTCTCCAATATATATTTCCCATATTTCCACCACCCTGCAAAATAATCAAATCATCTGATTTAATATTTTTTAACAAATATGGCCACTTCCTAGCAAACTGCATAATCGGAACCTCTTCAATTTCACAATAAGGAAACATATTGTTAAGCAGTCTATAAGTTGCATAAGTGATTGCATGATCTCCTATATTACAATGATCCGGCGTCCCTAAAAAATATATCTTTCGTGCTGTTCTTTTTCTACTATGATAATCTTCGCAAATGAGACCACGAAAAAATTCTTTTACATAAAACTCCATCGACTCTCTCTTCTCACCATAAGACAAACTCGCAATAAAATCTGCTGTTTTTCCGCAATACAAACCATGATTATCATTAATAAGTGATATCAGCTTCTTTTTTTCCTTCTGTTCCGGAATAAAATGAATTTCGTCATATATATCCGCAAATTCTTTATTGGAAATCCGTAATTTTAAATTGCCGGATAGTTTCCCTTTCAGCCTGCCTTTTTGAAAAGTAACACTACCTTTATCATGCGCCTTGCTATCAAGACGTATCTCATAATTTGCAAGATTGCCTTCTACCGAACATCCATCGCTCCAATACTCATATACCCGAATCGGAATAGATATTTCCCGCTCGCAATGGTAGTCATACACAAAATTATCACGAACCAAAATCTTAGCAAATAAGAGTTTTCTTTGTTCCGCTCTAAAAATCTCAATCTCTGCAATTCCCGGTTGCGAATTCTTATCTGTCACTTCGTCAATGACAAAACTAATTTTAGATGCTTTCATCCCATTCAAGTGTACTTTAGTCGCTCTGTTAATATCTAATGCTCCGATTTCAAAAACCGTTGTACCATCAATTAACAAATGGCACTTTTTAATAGCCGAAACAGGATAATATTCTTGATAAATAACCACCTCACCAATGAACTCCGGTTTCTGTAAATCAAAATCCACATGCGCAGAGTCATCCTTCATATCCGGTCTCCAAATGGACCTGTCAATATTCCACGATTCCATAGGTTTTCGCTTAATACTGCTACTATCTACAAGCTTAAAATCGTTAATAAATGACGCATCTCCTGACGATGCGACAACACAGGCATGATATGTCAGACTATCTGTTCGGCGCTGCCAAAATACAACATCACTATTATTCATATTTTCAAAATGTACCATAGCATTTTGAGATTCATAAATTTCTAAAGCCTTATATAAATAATTTCTTTTCTTATCTATAATTCTTGTGCCTTCATCAATTGGTAAACGAACTCTGTTCTCCCACTTCAAATATGGATTACTAAACATGGCTCTATGTCCATTTACCCGTACATCGGAAACTGCTATTTTTGCTGATTCATTATTAAACTTAGAATAATCCTTCACGCCAAACCATGATGTCGAATATCCTGGTTTTTTTAGAATAATCGGAGTAAAATGGTCTAATTCTTTTAACATTTCACCCATCACTTCATCAAAAAACAAAGAATTAGCCTTATGATCCGGATGTATTTCTGCATCTGTAACAAAAACCAAATCCGGTAATATATCCAATAATACACTTTTTAAATCGCTTTTAAAATTTTCTCTTGTGTATAAATGATGTTCTCCGGTCTTTAAAAAACAATATTCCGGATGATATGAAAGCCCATAAGTATAACTATTTCCATACTGTGAGTAGACGATCTCATTTGACTCAGCATCATAAATATGCGGACCTTTCCTATCATACTCGTTGGCATACCCTAAAAATATGATTCTGTCCCTGCATATACCATATAAATCAGCAACTTTTAGTGCTTCCTCAAGACGTACGAACCGCATCGCCTCTTCATAATCACCATTGGTTGTAAATACAATATATACCTCATTTTCATCCACTAATTTTTTTAAAAAACTACCACAGAGAATCAATTCGTCATCTTGATGCGGAACCAGAATAAGAACTTTCATTATATAAAAACCATATATTACTTTTTCATAACTATAATATCCCTATCAAAGTCAGAAAAATAATTCTCCCTTTCTAATATTTTCATTCCAGCGTTTTGAAAAATACCACATATCCTATCAAACCGTTCTCTATCGTTCACTAGATCGTGCGATTCAAAAAACAAAATCCCTCCATCTTTTAGCTTACTTATAATGTCATCTACAAATTGTCTTTCCGCAATACCTGTTTGAAATACATTTGTATGGACAGCTAAGGAAAAGATTACATCATATTTTATATTTGCATTTTCAACCTCTTCCCTAAAATCCATCACAGAAAACTGAACGTTTGAAACTCCTACATACGCTTTTGTCTGATTTGCAATTTCTATAAACAACGGTTCTACATCTATCCCCTTTATTGACTTCACATATTCACTTAATTGAAGATCTAGAAAACCACAATTACATCCAATATCTAAAACATCATCTGTTGATTTCAAGTACTTTTTCGCTTGATAAATATGGATACGTTCTTGTATATTTCGCGTTCCGGAAAGGCCAATTTCAGAATAACTCTGGTAAAACTCACCACCGCCATAGATCGAATTCGCAATACGGTACTTCTTTGTAATATCTAGGTAGAATTTTGGATTTTCCAAATACTGTCTTTTGTTATTTGGCCAAATAGACTTCATCGCATAAAACGGCGACCAAATAATTTTATTCGGATCTATGTTCATATTTTTCAATATTTCACGTATTTCACCAGCAAGCTTTGGTGTATAGGCTGCTATAATCAGATAATCATATGCAACAACTTCTAAATCCTTTATTCTTCCAAACGGAGAATGAATATTTTCATAACTTTCAAAGGATTTATCTACACACAACACACACTCGCAGTAATCCATTGCAATGATTTGCTCAAAAAAATCTTGTCCCACTTTTCCAAATCCGTAAATTGCCACCTTACTACCTTTTTCTACTAAATTATATGGAAATATATAATTCATAATCTTACCTCTCAATCAAACTAATATGGTTTTCTATTATATCTATCAGCCTTTCTGTAGACGCTTGATGTTTGCTTATTCTAAGACATAATTCTATGACTTCACAAAGAAACAATATTTTTTTCGCCTGTACTATTTGAACACTTGATATTTCATTATCATAGTAATGTAGTAACATTCCTACATTTTCATAGAGTTCAAGCATTTCTTCCTCATACTGTTTCATATCGCTGGATAATTCATCAATTTGACTATAAAATAAAAAACGACACACATCATACCACTCATATGTCATACAGATGCATTCCCAATCAATAAATATGGAACAATCTGCATCAAACACAATGTTCCCTGGATGCAAATCGCCATGCGATAACACGAACCTGCATGATGAAAAGTCTTTCTCATATTCACACAAAAATTGACGAATTCTGTACAGTTTTTCTTGATACACTTTATCTAAGGTTAAAAACAGTGACGCAAACCTTTTAAATGGATATGTGTAAATTGGTACTGTTACGCCAGTAGAATGAATCCTTCGAATTTCTTGCAGTATCTTAGATCTTACAACATTGCTTTTAAAATCCATTTGTTGGGAACAATATTTTTGTATTAATAATCCCTTGCCATAATCCGAATAATATGTAATGTTTGAACTCCATCCAATATCATTATTATATGCGATAAATTCATATTCTTCATTTCGCACATCCTTCGCATTTCCATACCAGCTCTGCAGATATGGAATCTTACTAGACGAAGAACATATCGTTAACATCAAAACTTCGTCTGTGCAAATTGCTCTAATTAATATTTTTCTTCCCTTTTGTAAGGGCATATAATAACAAGGAACCTTACCAAGAGTTTCTAACACTTCACTTATCTGAGAGATTCGCCTTTTGATATCTCGAAACACATTCAATTCTATGCACTTTGATATGGTATAGATATCGTTTTCAAAAAGTTCTCCCAAACTCGTGTATCCAAAAGCCAATTGCTTAGGGTTATCTATGTACAAAAATCCTTTCTTATATCTGTGCTGTATGTATTTTCGTATTTCTTCATTATATTTTTCTGTAAATGTGCAGATATAGTAATTTTCAACATCTAAATCACCTAATATATCCGGTGAAACAATCTGATATAGTCCTCTACCAATTTTTACAAAATGACCCCATTTCCCAGGAGCACTATCTATGACATACGCATATTCTTGAATACCTAATTGATCCGATACTACCATTGCATTATGGCAAACACCATATAATATTGGTTGCCGTTCTGTAATCTCTATACTATTATAAATTTCGTCGCAAAAAAATCGTTTTACCATTTCTAAATCATCCTAAAATATTATGATAGATTTCATCACTTACCAACACAACATGTCTAGGCACCTTAGCAATACATTTATAATCCTGAAATATTGGATAATCAAAAATATCTTCTGAATAATAGGCAAGAGCTATTAACGGAAAGCTATACTTTTTATAATCAAAATTCTTTAGAATCTCTTTTTCAAGTCCCATAGCCTGAATTGACAAATACGCGCGTTTTGTATCAATATGATTATTATCAATCAATTCTTCCAATAATCCCACTTCAAGTTCTATTGTTCCAACGGAAACAAAACCTTTACGAATAGCATCCTCAGCTGCTACTTTATCAAAAGTATTTCGAAATTCGTTATCGAACTTATAATAAACAAGCGTACCTCTTTCGCCTGCTATTCCTTTCATTAGACAAGTGTCATCCTGGCGATACTTCCGCAATTCTACCTGTAAATCAGGATTTGGTTCTACCAGAACCCCCCTGGCACCAGCCAGATATGAGTTATATGTGCTACTTCCTAAAATTGGATGACATGCTCCGATTTCAATATAAGACATACTCTTATAGTCATATCCCCCCCGAATCAATAAATCCCTAATCAGAATGTCCAGTCCCCACAACGCAAAAGACGTATTCTGATGATCATATATTGCCTTCAGAATAGAAAGTTCTGTAATTTCCACATTTAATCCAAGAGTTTTGATCTCACTTCTTATTTCTTTTGCATATTTCGATGATGCTATTACCACCAATACCCGTCTAGACGGTTCTTCTGTTGTTAAATATGAAATTGGCTTTATCTCTAGACCGCAAATTTTAGAACCAATCTTCTTCTCATCTTTATCTACTACATAATCGACCCTAAATTGTCCTGCATACCATTTTGCATCATTTCCATATCCCCACAACACAATCTTTTCATATTGCGATAAATCAGATAAATTCATGTCCTTCTCCTTAACAATACATTTTTATGCATTCTGCGACCGCCCCTTAACATATTCTCACCCTCCTTGGTATTAAAATGCACATTGTCAGAATAGGTATCTTGGGAACAATCATTTGTAATACTCCAAAGATTATCAATCTCTACGCCGTTTTCCTTACATGCTTCTAACGCAATTTTATTATATTTTCAATATCTGAATTTCTTCTGACAGCCATGTTACAGTCATAGGGAGAACCTGATTCCTGCACTTTTGTCGTCAATGCGAATATCAACTTTGCATCAGAGTAAAAATATCGAATTCTATCAATAATTCTTTTTAACAGTTTACGATATTCCTCCTGACTATTAAAACATTCTTCTTCATTTGAAAGACACAAAACATCCCACAAACCGGAATTAAAATGAATAATATCAAACTCAAATGACCAATCCTTTGAAAGTATTCGAGCCCAATCATGACAATAAATCCTATCTCTTTTTCCATTTTAACAAACGATTAAATTGATTAATCATCTTCTTTTTTTTACCTGAAAATTCTTTCTCTCTATTGACCCCTATCTGAAAAGCCTCTTTGAAAGTAGGTTTAATCCATTCTGTTCCATCCAAGCATTTTCGGTTTCTGATAACATCATATGTAGGTCGATATTTTACGTATGAAGGACAGTTAACAGTACCTAATGTCATATGAGAATATGCTACATAACAATGTGCTTCCGGACAGTTATTCCCAACCGCAAGCCATTTGACCGGCTTATCTATTTCTTCCATAAAATTTTGTAATGGTGGAAGATGATAACATTGATAAGAATATCCATTCTCCATATTTATCCAAAGCGACCGATAGCCTGCATAGCAAAAGTCTCTATACTTTCGTCCAAAGATTTGCTTCCTAAAATCCCAAAATTCCGAATGGAAATTACAGGCATCCCACTCCGCAAGATATTTTTCCCAAGTAGACTTTGACAATACTCCTAAGTTACAAGCTCGCTCATCGCGCGGCATGTTTATTTGTGGCAATGTTCCCATCTTCTCTATACAAAGTTTTTTAAACTCCTCTATCTCATTTAATGTTTCATCGCATGTAATATATTCTACGGTAAATGAGCAAGGACTTTCTTTTAACATTTCTAAATTATGAAAAAAAACATCCAAAGTCCCTAGTCGCTTCATCTCTTCATAATGAAACGAAACCTTAAAAAACAATCTATTTGCTCTATTTAATTCTATACATTCCTGTAATCGGCTCGTTAATGTAGCATTTGTTACAACCAATACATAGTGCCCCTCCCAAAGAAACATCTTAATTATTTCAGGCATCATTGGATGTATCAATGTTTCGCCATCACTGCATATATTAATATAACATGTACCACCTAATCTTTCTTTTGAAAAAGCATTTCGTATAGTTTCTAAAGAATACGGTATATCAACCAATTTGTTTTCATGCTTTCCAAGATAACAATAGGAACATCTAAGATTGCAGGCACCTACCTTAAAATGCACTCCAATAAATTTTTCTATTTTTTCCATAGGTTACTCCACAAACCAATCTTCATATTTTGCTGTTTTATTATCTGCACGCCCCCATTCATAAGATACCGGTGGCGCGCAATACTTACACGCTTCAAAACTGCTACTTAATTTATCATCTAGTTCCCAAGCATCCATGCCAGGAGCATAAATATCCCACACTCCAGCATCTGTAGGAATATTTGTCCCATAGCGCTCATTTACAATATGAGCATATTGCGGTCTTGAGCACACTGATATCTTTCCGTTACGTAAATGATGACAATTCTTTGCCACACACACTTCGTACATTTTATCTGCGTCATAATCTGGTGTTTTAGACATTACTTTATAAAAGTCACCTTTGGAATCATTGACTACATACCAAACGCCCTCATTCGTCAATAATTTTTCCACCTCTGTAATTCTCTTACTCATCGGCTCATATAAAGAAATGTCAAAAAAACAATGGCTCTTTTTCATTGTATCAAACAGTTCTCCACACTTTTCGTTAATGAGCAATGCATTGGTCGTTACCATTATATCCGCATCCGGAAAAATCTCTCTAGCCGCTACAATATATTGACATAAATCCGGACTTAGCATAGGCTCACCACCCATGAGTTTAATTCTTTCCACTCCCCAAAAAAGCTCTTTAATCCGTTTCCAGTCATTTATCATTTGATTAAAGTCGGCATACTTGGGTTCCGTCACAAGATTACTAAATCTAAGACAGCCTTTACACTTCATATTACAATGGTCAACTAAATTTACGTCAAACTGTTTCATTCGAGGCTTGTTCAAGTCTATTTCTACAAGGCACTCATCCATTGATTCATATTCCTCTTTAAATTTCTGAACATGTGTGGGAACTACATACGCACGTATATCCTTCATCCCTTTGAAAAAACGAGTCATCATGCGTTGATGATAATTAACAAACGCAAATACCATCACGTCAAAATTTTTCTTTTTTGCTTCTTTTACTGCCTCCTGCGGAGATAGTACTTTTTCTCCCATAAAACCTGCTTTTTGTTTTTCAACATCCGAATCCACAAAAAACACAATTTCATTCTCTAAATTTCTTTTCAAAAGAGAAAACACTTTTTCCCCACAATCTTTACATCCCCATATTGCATACTTTGTCATATCTTCACCTCTTAAAATAATAGTTCCTCAAACATATCCATCTTTTCCACTTCATAAAAGTCAAACATCGGAATGGAAGAAGCATACTCATTATACTTTTGAAGCATTTCTAACCGATAATAATTGCTGGACAGTATAATAGCATCTGCATACTCTGTCGCTTTCGAAATAGGAACAACTCGTATGCCATCCTCCGCTACAGAGCCGGCATCAAAAGAATCTAAATACACATGTATGGACATCTCTTTTCCCATCAACTTTCTATATTCAGATTTTAAAATATCTGTATGTTTGCCCCTTCCATATATTGCAATTCGCCCATTTGAAAAACCATTTAATTCACCAAAAAGCATTCGATACTTTTCTTCCAGTGTTCTATGTATTTTATTGATGGTCAAATTATCCGCTCGTGTAGATTTTCTTAGGAAATAATATCGAAATAATAAATATGTACTTCCTTGAAATTTCTTCGGCCATAAATCAAATGCATTGCAAATCTCTTCTATCAATTCATCCATACATTGCAATTCTAATCCAGACCTTATATATTCTGAATTCCCCCAGCAAAAGGTTTTATAGATTAATGCCAGATATGCGTTAGACACTTTGCAATCATCGAACTCCACAATCGTTTGTTTATATTCCATATACCGGCGTATAAGAAAACAGATATCGACAATATTTTTCTCTTGAGGTTTCTTAACAGTTATCGAGTTTTTACGATATCTTCGAATATATAAATTGTAAGGAAGATAACATATATGCTTGCTTGTTAATAAAGCCCGAAAGCTAAAGATATTATCTTCATATAGACGATTTATATCAAAAAACAAGCGATTGTTTTTCAGTAATTCTAATTTGAACACACACAAACATACCGATACAATCATCATATCTACATAGTAATTTTTAAAATAGTCCAAACCCTTTATCATGTCTAATCCATATACCTTATTCTTTCTGTTATATGGATTTCTTCTTGCAACCTTTGTTTCCTCTTCTACTATTTCAGCATCAAAATAAAAGATATCTGTTTCTTCATACTTTTCAAAACACAACAATAGTTTTTCAATCGTATCCGAAGCCAATTCATCATCAGAATCCAAAAACATGATATACTCACTTTTTGCTTCTTCTATACCTCTATTTCTGGTCGCAGCCAGTCCTTTATTCTCTTGTGAAAGTATCTTTACATTACGATATCCCTTCCCAATCATTTCCTTACAGATATTCATACTAGAATCTGTCGTTCCGTCATTTATGACAATGATTTCTACTTCATCTGTTAACTGCTTAAGAACACTATCCAAACACCTTGCAATGTACTTCTCAACATTATATACAGGGATTACTATTGATAATTTCATGCATCTATTTTCCTTTGTATATTAGCAATAAAATTTTTCAGACTTAAACAATCACTTTCGTGATAAAAACCGTTCATTCCATTAGCCTTCCAAAAGTTATCATTTGCTTTATGATTTATGGACAGCTTTCTCTTTGTTATCTTGTCCGTCTTTATATTCACTTCCCAATAATCATTTTGAGAATAATCCTGAATCAAAACAGTATCTCCCAATGAGTAATTGTACACAAGACCTTCCCCAAGTTTTCTAGGATTATCTTCATCTTTAAGCGTATATTTCTTAAATCCCTCTGTTTCTAAATGAAATAGAATCACATCATCACACAAATAATCCTTATTATTTCGTGGTGTAATCAATATCTCTCCATTCCTATGTCTTGATTGAAAAAATCTTGAAGACTTGCTATCACAATTTTCCACTTCAAATATAATTTCCTTACTAATTTCTATTGTTTTCACATGATTAGTTTCTTTATTCCACTTATAAATATTTTTCTTAAAGCCTGTCAAATAAAATTCCTCATTTGCATATACAATCGTTCCAAATCCTCTATCCTGACATTGAAGTTCGTATGTGTGACTTTTTTCTGCTCTGATATCAAACTCCGTAACTGCACATCTATCATTATGAAGTATATATATATATTGATTTACTTTTATTGCTTCTCCACTTCCGGTTTCATGATTCGGAGAACATACCATTTTTTTTTCGATAACCTTATTCTTTAAATTACATTTAATTAATTCCCCTGTTCTATAGGAAACGCACCAAAGAACATCACCTTCCACCCATCCATTCATGATGGCATATCTGTTTGAATTTAACGAAATATGTATATTGCGAAATTGACTTGTTTTAACATCATAGATTATCACACTCTTTCCTCTATCCGGAAGGCATATGATTTCATTCTCGTTTTTTATACACATGGGATTCATTCTGTATGTATCTGTACCTTCTGTTGGAATCATTGCTACAACCTCAGTTTTCCCATCGGAATTTATATGATATATGACATTATCTAAATATCCGACGAACCAAACGTCTCCATTTTCCTGAAAAGTCCCATCGTTGTATATCATCGTTATCTCCTTTTAATGTTATTTGTTACGTCATTTAAGTCCTCACCATCTCATTTAGGTTTTGTATCATAATAGGGATTTCAACTTTTTGACACAATTCCACCACACTACTCTCATCCCCATAATACCCATCACTCATTACAATCGCTCGTTCCAAATCAGCACTCTCATCATATATCCCCCATCCTTCAGACTGGTATTTCTGAACAATTTGTAAATATCTACTCTTCAAATCCAATCTCATAGCTTCTATTGTGCTTAACATCAACGGATGTGGACGCCAAAGCAAGGTCACCTCATCTTTATTTTCTTTAAATATCCGTAAGACATCCTCTACCTTGTCCAGATATACTTCCCAATGTTGTAAAAACGCACTCAGACTCGTATTATAAAATATAACCTTCTTCCAACTACCATTCGGTTTCCGAATTATCTTCTGCCATTCCTTCGGAATTTGTAAATCCTCTTTTCGTGTATTGGTTAATTTATCAAACTTTGGTGACCCTGATCCATCAATTCTGTTTTCCCAGTTTTCCCTACTATTTTCACCGAACTTCTTTGCCAACACATTTACATACACCTGTTTCATATTTTCTGACTGTACAATTGTTTTGTCCGAATTGAGAACTCCTGGCGTAAGCACAAAGTGCGCCATTGCTTGCACCTGTTCATCATTCTTTGAATCAACCTCTCTAAGTAAAAAATACGGAATATACACCAAATTCTCTGTATACTCTTTTAATTTTTTGGAATAAAAATCCGGGTGTACACTCGTAACCCGATTGTACTCATCATACGGATTATGAATATATATCATATCCGGTTTATGTTCTTCCAAATCAAATTCCTTATAATTTGTCACCGGAACATACTGCGGATACAAATCACCTTCATAATGCATCTCTCCAAAGCTTCCATCCGCTCTTCGATCATAATACGGAATCGGAATCACATATGCATCACAATCCGGATCTTCATCGGCAGCTTTCCATACACTTTCCAAAGAATCCCACATCGATGCTTTGTATGGAAGAAATACGACTTCTTTTCGTATTGGAATATCATCGTTAAAACTATTCGTAATTTGTACAAACAACTGATTCAAAGTATCCATTACTTCTTTTACGGACAATCGCTTCTGACAACTTAATGATTCATAAATCATATAAACCTGTTCACAATATGTTTCTAAAAGACCTACAGTTTTAAAACCGATACCCTCTGTTTTTTCTATCTGAGTACCGATTGCAATTGCCGCATCCTGACAATCAACCAACAGTTGCATCACTTGTTGTGTTTGGGCTTTTTCCAACAGCCTATATATTTCTCTATGAACTTGTTCAAGCAAAGTGAGAATGTTGCTAATTTGTTCCTTTTGCTGCTTTCTCATACCCATACTCCTGTATATTTATATCATGAAAAAATACCTTCCAAAACCATATTCATCTTATTACATAATCGTCAAAAAATCAACAAAACTTAACCCTTTCAACCCTTTAATACAAGAACCTCTCCGGTGCCATTCCAAACAGTTGTACCACTTCTAACTTATCCGAATATAAAAGATCCTCTGGTAAAACCAGATTCCCTCCATTATAGTCCAAATCATACCCAAAATGATTCCATGCATACCATACAAGATACCCGCATTGCAATCCAAAATACGATTCATCTGTTTCCGGCGCTTTCTCACCGATAAATCCTGCCGAAAGATGATAAGGCACACCAAGTAAATTGGAAAGTGCATACTCTTTCACTCGCAACTGTTGCTCCTTTGAAATCCCTTTTACTCTTAAAACTGCGTAATTTGAATAGTTTTTCCATCGGTCAACCGAGCAAAGCGATGACCTCTCTCCCCACACACCGCACTCCAAAACCGTATTCTCATCAATGACAAGCCCAGCATGCCCATGACGCCACCCAAAGGAATGTGTGGATAATGTGATCAAAATGTCTCCCGGTTGCAAATCTGCAAATTCTGTGCCATGCGCTTCTACCAATCTATCCTCTCTTGTAAACCAACCAATTAACGACACACACTCCGTCCCGTGGCTAACAAAAAACAAGTCCTGTGCTTCTAAAATCTCTTCAAAACTGTCTTCACGCAACAATTTCTTTGCAGTTTCCTCTCCGAGTCCTGTTTGCAAAAATATCGTTTTATAATCTGTTTCTTCATTTAACGGAATCTTTTCATAAGAAGGCACAAATGTATCTTCTCTATGAGCCGAGAAACGTTGCAAAATGTATAACATGATTAAAAAAAACAGTATGACTGTAACAAATTTAGATCCTATTTTTAATGCCTTGTTTCTGTACCTGCTCATCCAATCCTCCAAAAACTTCTATACCTATCCTTACCACTTTTGGAAAAAGAATACAAAAAAAGAAGCGTAACAATCCTAGCAACATGCTACGCTCCTTCTTATACCAACTCATTCAATAATTTTTTAGTCGGAGAATCCCATATTTTATTCTTTTCTATTGGCATGGCAGTTACAACCACCACCGGAGTTTCCACTACATTTTGCTCCACACTGTTTTGCTGATGGGCAGCCAATGCATTTTGCTCCATTTTTCTTTTCTCTTATAATATATAGAATTGCTCCACCAATAATGAGAATCAGAATTCCAACAATGATTACATCTTCCATGCGAACACTCCTTTCCGAATGGTAGAATTAACCTAATTTATACTCTGCCTTGAATTTTCTATTCGTTCTTAAAATTAATGCAATTACAATTGCAACCATAGCAATTACTGCAATAAGTCCAGGGATAAATCCGGTTCCGATTGCTCCTGTTGCGATTATAGTACCAATTTGGTATACCAAAAATGCTACTACATAACCAGTTCCCAGCTGCAATGCAATTCCTCCCCAAAGCCATTTTTTATCCTGCATCTCAGAATTCATAGCACCAATAGCCGCAAAACAAGGAGGAGTAAATAAATTAAACATCAAGTAAGCAAGCGCTGCAACTTTTGTCAAGCCCATTGCTACCGCCACTTCATTGCTTCCACCTACCAATGCCAATTCTTCGGTATCAATAAAATTTGTAAGTCCATAAACAACTGCCAATGTTCCTACAACATTCTCTTTTGCGATAAATCCTGTAATTGCAGCCGCTGCCAACTGCCATACACCAAATCCTAACGGAATCAAAAGTACTGCAAACGGAGAGGCAATTGTAGCAAGTATGGAGGTATTTTCCATTCCCTCTTCTACAACCTGGAACTGCCAGTTAAACATCTGCATAATCTGCACAACTGCGTTACAAACCAAAATAATGGTTCCCGCTTTTACAATGTATGCTTTTCCTCGAGAAAGCATAGAAAGCAATGCTCTTTTCAAACTTGGAAGTTTGTATTCCGGAAGTTCCATAATAAAGAAGGATTTTCTGAATTTATGTCCGGTAATTTGATTAACCAACAAAGCTCCTAGTAAAATCAAAACAATACCCACAAGATACATAAGCGGTCCAACCCATTTTGCATCAGAGAAAAATGCTCCTGCAAAAAGTGCAATAACCGGAAGTTTTGCGCCACAAGGCATAAATGGGGTCAGCATTGCGGTTGCTCTGCGTTCTCTTTCGTTACGAATCGTACGACATGCCATAACACCCGGAATTGCACATCCGGTACCAATTACCATAGGAATAACGGATTTTCCGGAAAGACCAACACGTTTGAAAATCGGGTCAAGTACAACCGTTGCACGTGCCATATATCCACAGTCTTCCAACAATGCAATTAAGAAATACATAACCATTACCAGTGGAAGGAAACCAACAACAGCTCCAACACCACCGATGATACCATCTACCAAAAGTGTCTGTAAGATCGGTGCCACACCTTCTACCTTGCCGGCAACCCATCCCTGGAACGTCTCTATCCATCCTACCAACCAGTCTGCAATCCATGTTCCGACGGTTGATTGTGAGATATAGAATACCAAGAACATAACAAGCGCAAACAATGGAATCCCAATAATAGGGTGTGTTAATACAGCATCTATTTTGTCTTGTTTATTCGTGTCTTTCGTAAGTACTTTACGTTTTTCAACATCTTTTACGATTTCATTTACAAAAGCAAAACGTTTTCTATCTGCCGCTTCCACCTGCTCTTTGTCCTGTAAATCAATATCATCCTGTACATATATAGCTTTCTGCTCACATCCTTTTAAGGAAGATGCTTTATCGATTAAATCTTTTAATCCATTTTTTCCGGACGAAGTTGATACTGTCTCCAATACAGGACAACCTAATTTCTCCGCCAGAAGAACCGTATCAATTTCTGTATTTTTCTTCTCATTGATATCGCTTTTATTCAAAGCAACTACAACCGGAATTCCAAGTTCTAATAACTGTGTTGTAAAAAATAGACTACGGCTAAGATTAGTTGCATCCACAATATTAATAATAACATCCGGATTCTCATTCTTTACATAAGCACTTGTGATACTCTCTTCCGATGTAAACGGAGACATGGAATATGCTCCCGGTAAGTCTACCGCAATCAGCTCTTCTGTCCCATCATAATATCCCTTTTTAATTGGGCTTTCCTTTTTTTCTATCGTAACACCTGCCCAGTTACCAACACGCTCATTTCTGCCTGTTAAAGCATTATACATCGTTGTCTTTCCACTGTTCGGATTTCCTGTTAATGCAATTCTCATAACGCATCCTCCTAATTTTAATTCACAGCTTCTACCTTTTGTTAGCACCGACTAACTCTTTGTTATAAAAAATAGTGATTGAAAACCACTATTTATATTGAAATTGCTTTCGCCAATTCACTATCAATATTATATCTGGCATCTTTTACTGAAACAACGCACCCTCTCTTCTTCCGGGAAATAACCGTAATTGGTTCTCCACTATAACATCCAAGCGAAAACAGAAATGCATTCAGTTCCTCATCATCTGTAACGATATCTTTGATTATATATTCCTCGCCAATTTTCGCCTCTGTCAGATTCATAAGATTCTCCTATATCTCTTAAGTAAGTTGCCACATAAAAAAGTTAGCATATCCTAACCGCAAATTAATTCTATTACAATTTTTTTCCAATGTCAACTGTTTTCTTAAAAAGCCAAGAGGAAGCTATATAAGCTTCCCCTTTATCCCTTCTTAATACCATTCATTATCATTAAATTCACTAGACAAGATAGCTTCTTCTTCAAATGTACTACTTAACACCTCTAATGCCGCCATTGTCAACTGCTCTTCTTCACTTCCATATTTGTTTTCAGGTATTTCAGCAACAAATGCTGATGGAAAAAGATTTAATTCTTTTTCAAACACATAGAATGTTGCTTGCACTTCCGAATAACTATATTCATTATAATTTCCAGCCGGATATACAGTTTTCACACAATATTTTACTGTATCATTAATATTTTCAGTAATACTATAACCTTCTGGAGCTTTTCCGGTTTTTTCATATTCATTAATTGCATTATGCATCTGATTACTTAACGTATCATATATTGCTAATCTGCAATTTTCTCCCGCATCTTCATCTGTTGCATATTCACTTGCATCCGTAGCATTTGGTAAATATACATAATATATATCTGCTTCTCCTACTCCTGAAATATATTCATGGAAATCTTCATGCAACATATAACTCTGTTGTACAACATATTCTTGACCGGCTTCATCATATGCAAATGTGGAATTCATAGTTAATGTATATTTATCATCTATTTCCACATTATCACTTACCCCTTCTTCTGTTTTTTCTGTTGATTCTATATACGTATCTTTGTTACTTATATTGTTTTGTGTTTTTTCATTTATAGAACCTTCCGAACCACATCCCACAAGGTTTATTGCTAAAGCAACAAACACACATGAGGCCAACAAAAAACTCTTTTTCATCTCTATTTCCCTCCTAAATTAAAAATACTTTATAATTAAAGAGTATTAAAAAAACTTCGTCTATTCAACCAAGTTTACTTTACAACATTCTGCAACCTACAGTTGCTCCTCAAAAACACTAATCATATGTAATGCCTTTTACACCTCTATCACACTTCCCGTATGTAAATAAGTAAGTGCATCCCCCATACACGCTTTCAAAAAATCATATTGCTCCACACCGGTACAATGGCATGTATAATACTTCGTTGGATATTTCTTTAATTCCTGCGCAATATCTTCTAAGAGAGCTTTGTCTTCTATAATGTCTTTGTCCATCAAATGGAATCCACCAATAAATACATCCGGTGTAAACCACGACATAATATTTAAAACCCCTTTGTGAGAACATCCACTAAATAAAATCTTCTTTCCATTTTCCTCGATGCAAAGATATTGCTCATGCAAAAAATCATCCGGCAAAAACTGACCGTTCCTCTCTTTATATAATCCACAGCTATCGATTTCGGTAACCTTCGTTTGGTCATTGCAACTTGATATAAAAATCCCTTTATCTAACTGCAAACTGTCCTCCACTATCTTTATCCGGTTATTGGACGATAAAGATTTATCCAAGCCGATATACTTTTCTGTACCGGAATAATAATTGCCAAACGCAGCTTTATTCATATACATAACAGCATTTGCATTTGCCTCAAAAAACGTTGCAATACCGCCACCATGATCGTAATGTCCATGAGAAAGAATTCCATAGTCAACTTCTGACAAATCAACACCCATCTGTTTTGCATTTTTTGCAAACAAACCACTTTCTCCTGTATCAAATAAAATCTTCTTTCCTTGTGTCTCAATGTATAGACTAAGACCATGCTCCGCTTGCAAATAATCCGACTTCGTTGTATTTTCCATTAATGTTTTAATAATCATATCTTAGGAACCACCCTGTAATTTTGCATTTGTTTTATTCTGAAACTTTTCTTCAAAAATGATATAGCGTTCGTGCTCGCCCTCGCCGATCAATCCACATTCATCATATGCTTTTACGGTAAATGTAAGCGCACGTCCGTCAATTTTAATCAACTCTGACTCACAAGTGACCTTCATGCCGATTGGCGTTGCCGCAACGTGTCTGACATTGAGCGCTGTCCCAACCGTTCCACACCCTTCTTCCAGTTCCGGTGCAACACTGTAAAATGCCGTATTCTCCATAAGCGCAATCATGCATGGAGTTGCAAACACATCAAGTGCACCACTGCATACGGATTTTGCTGTTTTTTCTTCAGTTACAATGATTTCCTGTTTTCCTTTAATTCCTACTTCTAGCATTACTTTCCTCCTTTTAAACCAATCGAATTTTTTTCCAACCGCCTTGTTTGTAACGGGCATATGACAGGATTAGACCAATTCCCCATCCGATTGGATTCGCCCACATAATAATCATGCCGGCAGTTGCCTCTGCAAATAGATAAGTTAAGATAACACGAGTTGCAAGGTTTGCCAGTGTAATTGATAAAAACCACTTCATATCACCCGCTCCACGCAATACGGAACTTGTTGCATTCATTGCTCCCATCACAAAATAGAACATAGAAACAACACTAATATACTGCGCACCAATTGCTATGGATTTTGCATTTTCCGCAGAATCCATAAATGCTGCAATACTTAACTCTCCAAAGAAGAACATTAACACACCGATTACCAAGCCAATCCCCATTGCCATAACCAGTCCGATGTGATATCCCTGCTTTGCGCGTTCCGGCTTTTGTGCTCCCATATTCTGCGCAACAAACGTAGAAACTGCATTTCCGGCATTTACCATTGGTACAATTGCCATACCATCAATTCGACACGCTGCCGTATATCCTGCCAAAAATTCCTTTCCGATTCCATTGACGCTTCCCTGAATTAAGAGCATTCCAATGGAAATCATGGACTGTTGGATAACTGTTGGAATTGCAACACGTACCATATTGCCTAATACTTCCGTATCAAATCGACGATATTTTTCGCAATAAATTTTAGAAAGCTTATACATCAACACCACAAACGATAATGCCGCTGATACTCCTTGCGCAATCAGAGTTGCCCATGCTGCACCGGCAATTCCAAGTCCCAAATCACGAACAAAATATATATCCAATCCAATATTCAATAAGGAAGAAAATATAAGAAATATTAATGGTTTTTTAGAATCTCCCAATGCATTAAACACGGCTGAAAATGCATTGTATAAAAACAAGAAGAAAAAGCCATAAAAATAAATATCCAAATATAGCTTTGCTTCCTTAAACACCTCATCCGGCGTCTTCTGCCAGCGAAGAATGGTACTGCTAAAAATCACTCCGAGTACACTTAATATCAGAGAGAATACTAAAATAGAAATAAGAGCCGTTGATATAGCTGTCTTCATCTCTTTAATTTTTCCAGCTCCAAATAACTGTGATATCACAACGGAACAACCAATACCTGTTCCCATTGCAACCATAACAAATAATCCGGTAATCGCATTGGAAGCACCAACTGCAGCAAGTGCGTCGGAGCCAACATAGTTTCCTACAATCATGGAATCTGCCAGCATATAAAATTGTTGGAACAAATTCCCCAAAATCATCGGAATGGCAAAAAGCAGCATACATTTTACAGGATTGCCTTCCGTCATACTTCCTTTTATATTCTTTTTTTCAATTGCTATTGATTCACTCATCTTATTCTTCTAACCTTTTCTTCTTGCGTATTTAAATTATATTGTCTACGCTATCCTATCACTTTTCCCTTTTTCTGTCTAGAACATGCACTTTATAAACTTTTAATATTTTCTACAACCCCCTTATAATAAGCCTTCTGTGCCCGCTGTTAGCACTCTGATAAAAAGAGTGCTAACTTCCTATTGACTTTTATTTTTGGTCGTTTTATCATCAATAATAGTTGAAAAAATTTATAACAAAGGAGTTGTTCACATGGCAAACAAACATGGAAATCTTTCAATTGATAGCGATAACCTTTTCCCGATTATCAAGAAATGGTTATACTCAGACCACGATATCTTTTATCGTGAATTAATTTCAAACGGCTGCGATGCCATTACTAAATTAAAGAAACTCGATATGATGGGAGAATATTCTCTTCCGGCAGATTACAAGGCTAAAATTGAGGTTATTGTTAATCCGGAAGAAAAGACCTTGAAATTCATTGATAACGGTCTTGGTATGACCGCTTCCGAAGTGGAAGAATACATCAATCAGATTGCATTTTCCGGTGCAACCGATTTCATTGAAAAATACAAAGACAAATCCAATGACGACCAGATTATCGGTCATTTTGGACTTGGTTTCTACTCCGCATTTATGGTTGCAGACGAAGTTACCATTGATACGCTTTCTTATCAGGAAGGAGCAACCGCAGTTCACTGGTCTTGCGACGGCGGTACCGAATACGATATGACCGATGGCACCAAAGAAACCATCGGTACGGAAATTACTCTTTATTTAAATGAAGACTGTCTGGAATTTGCAAATGAATATCGTGCAAGAGAAGTCATTGAGAAATACTGCTCTTTCATGCCTACCGAAATCTATCTTACCAAGGCAAATGCCGAAACTGAATATGAGACAATCGATAAAGAAGACAAGTTAGACACAGATACTGTCATTGAAGAGATTCACGAAGAAGCCAAGACCGAAGAAAAAGAGAACGAAAACGGTGAAAAAGAAATCGTTGAAATCGCTCCTGCCAAGGATAAATTAAAAATCGTAAAACGCCCGGTACCTCTTAACGATACTCTTCCTCTTTGGGGCAAGAATCCAAACGAGTGCACCGATGAAGAATACAAAGCGTTCTATCGCAAAGTCTTTTTTGATTATAAAGAGCCATTATTCTGGATTCATTTAAATATGGACTATCCATTTAACTTAAAAGGTATTTTGTACTTCCCAAAAATCAACACTGAATACGATTCCATCGAAGGAACTATCAAATTATACAACAATCAGGTATTTATTGCAGACAACATTAAGGAAGTCATTCCGGAATTTTTGATGCTCTTAAAGGGTGTAATTGATTGTCCTGATTTACCACTGAACGTATCACGTTCTGCACTCCAGAATGACGGATTTGTAAGAAAAATTTCTGAGTACATTACCAAAAAAGTTGCTGACAAGCTTTCCGGTATGTGTAAGACAGAAAAAGAAGCTTACGAAAAATACTGGGATGACATCAGTCCATTCATCAAATACGGTTGCTTAAAAGACGAGAAATTCTGTGACAAGATGAATGACTATATTCTTTTCAAAGACTTAAACGACAAGTATCAGACATTACCGGAATTACTTGCCCCTGTAGAAGATGCAGATACTTCTGTAGAAGATTCCATCGAAGCTGCAGAAGCAAAAGATGCCACAGAAGCAGATACTACTACAGAACCGGAAAGAAAAATCATCTACTACGTAACAGACCGTAACCAACAGGGACAATACATCAATCTCTTTAAAGATCAGGGAATGAATGCAGTTATTTTAGACCACAACATTGATACGTCTTTCATTACACAGTTAGAGCAACGCAATGAGCACTATCAGTTTATGCGCATCGATGCTGACTTAACAGAATCTTTAAAAGAGGAATCCGGCGAAGATTTAACAGAAGCTACCAATACCTTATCTGAAATTTTCAAAACAACCTTAAACAACGACAAGTTGACCATTAAAGTTGAGAATTTGAAAAATGACGAAATTTCCTCTATCCTTACACTTTCCGAACAGGGACGTCGTATGCAGGATATGATGAAGATGTATGCCATGGGCGGCATGGGTGGTATGGACCCGAATATGTTTGCCGCAGACCAGACTTTGACCTTAAATGCAAATAATGCACTTGTAAAATACATTTTAGAGAACAAGGATTCAAAGCATGTTCCAATGTTCTGTGAACAGCTCTATGATTTAGCAAAGATTAGCAATCAACCATTGTCCGTGGATGCAATGACCAAATTTGTGAAACGAAGCAATGATATCATGTTACTCTTAGCAAAATAATGTTATCCGGTGAGGGATGCTATGGACAATCAACCAACTAAGAAAAAGGCTTTTGTTCAAAAATGTATTTCATTGATTTTCTTTTTGATTATTGGAGCTTTTAGCGGAGTTTTTATAGGTAATTACATGGATAAAGTCTTAACTAATAACACTCCTCTATGGAAAGTACTTCTGATGTTTGGTCTTTTTCTTATCATTATGTATGCCGCTATCCTTATTCAAATTATGATTCATGAAGCAGGACATCTTATATTCGGCCTTATGACCGGATATAAGTTTTGTTCCTTCCGTATCATGAATATCATGTTGGTAAAGGAAAATGGAACGTTTCAGCTTCGACGACTTTCTATTGTAGGAACCGGCGGTCAGTGTCTCATGGCCCCTCCTGACATGAAAGACGGGAAAATCCCGGTAGCATTGTATAATTTCGGCGGTGCATTTATGAATTTTATTACCGGAATTATCTTTTTAATTCTCTACTTTGTAACTAAGGATATTTTCTTTCTACCGATTGCAATGTTGTTGCTTGCGATTATTGGTTTTTCGTTTGCAATCATGAACGGGCTTCCTATGCGCTCCGGTCTGGTTGACAACGATGGCTATAATGCTATTTCTCTTATTAAAAATCCCGAAGCACTTCGTGCCTTCTGGATTCAAATGAAAGTAAACGAATTGGTTTCAAAAGGTGTACGTTTAAAAGACATGCCGAAAGAATGGTTTCTTCTTCCATCCGACGAAGCAATGAAAAACAGTATGTTGGCTGCACTTGGAGTATTTTCCTGCAATCACCTTATGGACGCACACTGTTTTCAAGAGGCAGATCAACAAATGGCTCATTTATTGCAGATAGATAGTTCCATTGCCGGTGTACATCGCAATCTCTTAATTTGTGACCGCATCTATCATGAATTGATTGGAGAAAACCGTCGTTATGTGGTAGAGCAAATGTTAAGCAAAGAGCAAAGAAAATTTATGCAAGCCATGAAAACTTTTCCTTCCGTAATACGCACGCAATACGCATATGCGCTACTTGCCGAAAGGGATTCCTTCAAAGCACAATTCTACTTAAAAGAATTTGAAAAATGCAAAAAATCCTATCCATACCCAAGCGAACTAGACGCAGAATGGGAATTGATAGAAATTGCATATAAAGCCAATCAAATATAATAATTTAACATCAAAAAATCCTTGGAAATATAAATTTTCCAAGGATTTTTTCATTCTAAATTTCCGGTTCAAAGCTTGGCATCAACTCTAATTTAAACAAATTTCTCCGATGCTTCTCATCAATCAGCTCTTTTTTCTTTGCATCTTCCATGACGCCTTCCCGTATATATCGATCCAGTTCGGCATAAGTAAATCCAAGATTCTCCTCATCCGTCTTTCCACAAAGTCCGTCAATTGGCGTCTTTTCTACCAATTCCTTTGGAAGCCCCAATAAATGACCGATCTCTTTGATTTCTGTTACGGTAAGGTGTGATAGCGGTGAGAAATCACCTGCGGCATCGCCGTATCTTGTAGAATATCCCACCCAATCCTCAGACAGATTACAAGTATTAACCACTCGTCCGTTGTTGGATTGACTTACTGCGTATAACGTTGACATTCGAATTCTTGGAGGCAGATTGGTTTTCGTTTGCTCACTAATTTCCATATCCTTAGGGAGGCCACCAAGCAAGCCGTCGATTGCATCCTTGATATTCACAACATAATGTTTTATTCCCAAATGATTGACAAGTAAATACGCCATATCAATATCATGTTGCTCACCACAAGGCATTAAAACACCGATAACTCTGTCTTTTCCTAATGCTTCTACACAAAGTGCAGCAGCAATGGAACTGTCTTTTCCGCCGGAAATTCCAACAATGGCATTACATCCCTTTCCATTTTCTTCAAAAAACTGTTGAATCCATGCGATACATTCATTTTTTACTTTCTCTGCGTTAAACATTAAAAATCACCACCATTCAATCTTTGTCTAATTTCATTTAAGGTATACTCTTTTATCATTTTTCCATCTTTAAAAACCGTTTCTAACAGATTTCCTTCCGGAAGCGTTTCTTTTATGTATTCATCTTGATACTTAAGCTCGCCATTTTCTTCGTACACATAACAAAGCCCTTTCTGGCTCTTTTTAAATCCTCCATCTTTTGGATTCTTAAATACCGGATAACATTTGCCGTCCACTTCTGCATAGCAGGCTTTGATACAGGAACTAAATGTATCTCTTGTAAACGGTTTTAACATATTATCCTCTTCGATGCAATGCATAGAAAAGGAACCAACACCAAGCGCCACATTGGAGCAAGCAAATCCTGCATTTTTTAGAATTTCATAAATTTCCTCACATCTTTGTACCGTAATACTGTCGCCATAGATTGCTTTGACATGAGAATCAAGCACTTTATATCCTTTGGCATTTATGGTTCCACCAAATTGATCCCAGAGTTTAAATACGGTTTGTGTTACAACTTCTACACAGTCTCCGCTGTCCCCACGCATCAACATGCATCCATTGTGTGCCATGATTTCATCATGTAACTGTGGCAAAATATTATCAATAACATTCCAATAATCATAGCTATCCAGCACACAAGAAAAACTGGTATTCGGATACAACTCCGTCAGCATTTTCCGAAGAAACGTAATCTCATCGCCATCTACTGCATAATTGGAACACATCACGAAATGCTCGGTAGATACTGCGCCGTATGCGACCGGTTCCTTGGTACAATCACAGTTGAACATATTTTCCAGATATGGAATTGCAGGTACGGTTGCGGTATTAAGGAAGGACAAACACCATCCTGCACCTGCTTTTAATGCCGCATCTACACACATATCTCCACGGAAATCAAATGCACCCAGTGCTTTTGCTCTTGGGACACCATCGTCTGCGGTTTCTTCGTAGTACTTGTTGACAATATCGCGGTAAGTTTTTCCAACGGTTGCAGTAATTTGCGGATACCACATTTCAGCAGAAATCAAACTCTCTAACGCCTGCGGGAGCCATGCAAAGTCATCATGTGTATTGGTAATTCCAAACATCGGAACATGCACCGGAACCATCGTCCCTTCCGGTAGCGCAATAATTTCAATCGGCAAATATCCCAATCTGTGAAGCTTTCTAATTTTGTCAGTATCGTAAATTCCTTCTCCAAGCGACGCATCTAATACACGTTTATATTCTGCAACGACATCTTCTTCCGGTAATTGAAAAAAGTTATCACGGAAATAATCAATTAACCATGTTTTACAAAACATTTGAACACCGAACATAACCACTTTATCCCAGCGCTTCACACGACTCATTCTCGGTGTGTAATAAGACATCGATTTGGTCATCTTAGGATGAATCATATCACTGTGTACCGTTTTATAAAAATCGCATAACAACATCGGATTAATTGCTTTACTCATTTGCCATTCCCTCTTTCTTTTATAATGCTACAACTTCAATCTTTTCATGCTCTTTTGTAAAAATACTGTTTGTGGTAAACACCTTTTGAATAAGACCACTTGTTAAGAGTTCTCCCTCTAAAATGGTATTCTCGCAGTGCGTAATATACAAATAGATATTATTAGCTCCAAGTTCTTTTAACTTCTTTGCAGAAAATAGAAACGTTCCACCTTTAGAACAAATGTCATCTACAATCAAAATATTTTTACCGGCAATATTTTCTACATTTCCTGAAACATCAAGCCCTTCTATTTTTCCACTTTTCCAATCTCTTTTCTTAATTCCAAAAGCATATGGCAGTGGAATCATTCCGGAGTAACGCTTTCCTGCACCTTCGTCCGGATAAAACATGGACGGTTGCTCGCCTTCCATTTCTGTAACCTTAGCAATCGCATCTTCAATCAGTTGTTGTGGCTTTTGAATGCAAATCCGGTCAATTAATGCTTCACTTACCGACGAATGCGGATCAAGAACCGTTACCTTTTCAAAACCAAGGCTATTCACTAAATCAGCAAAGTATTTCAAAGTGAAGATATCTTCCTCATTCTTTACACGATCCTGACGCGCATTTGGAATATACGGCATATAAAGTTGTAATTTTTTACAGCCGTGCGATTTTAAGTGATTCGTAAGATAAATTAATGCAACGGTTTCTCTCTCTTCTTCAAAAAACCACGAAACAGTAACTTCTTTTGTCTTTGAAATATCCACTTTTGCCAGCATTGTTCCATCCGGAAAATTTCCTATTTGAACCTTTTCTTCGTTAATTTTAAGCATGCTTGCCTCCTTTAACTCACTTTCACCTGACACATCTGCAAAGTCTTAAGTGCCGCATCGTGTGTTTCCGGTGTAACACCCGCACAACAAGTACTATCTACTGCAATCGGTGTCTCCGGAAAATTCGCTTTTAGTAATAGTGCATTAGATACTACACAAATGTCTGTGCATAATCCTACAAGTTCAATTTCAATATCCTTTACATCATAGTTTTCCTTTATTATGTTTGGTAAGTCGACAGAACCAAATGTGATTTTCTCTATTTCCCGGTATTCTTTTTTATCTAATGCAGCCTGCACTTTATCATTTAGTGTCCATCCATCCGTACCCTTAATACAGTGTGGAACCGGAAGATTTTTTCCTTCTGCAGTCTCCATATAATTTTCAAAATGGGTGTCATAAGTAACATAGATATCGCCTTTAAAATTTGTAATCTTCTCTACTACATTATCTACAATTGCTACTGCTTCCGGAGTTCCTAATGCTCCATCTACAAAATCCTTTTGCATATCAACAACTACCAATACTTTTTTCATAACTTTTTCCTCCTAAATAATCTTGCCGGTCTATGTGATGCCCCTTCTGTGTATTCCTCAGTCTCTTCCACATATCCTGCAATTTTTCTACGATAATTTGCAGTAAGAAGAGTCGTTCCCAAAAGTGTTTCCTGCACTCTTTGCATCTCGGTAAGTGTAAATTTTTTTGGTAAAAAATCAAATACAACATCCAACTTTTCCGATTCACTTCGTAACAACAACAGCGCAGATGCAATCATTTTCGCATGATCAAATGCAAGACCTTCATTACTTGTAACTTCAAAATAGCTTCTTCCAAATTGGTTCTTCGTCTTTTTTAGCTTTGCCTTTAAAATTTCATCACCATTACTAAGTGTTAATATGCATCTCTGATTCTTTCCAAACGTAAAATCAACATCAAACCATCTTGCGTCAATTGCATCATTGCTACTTTTCAAATTTACTTTAGCCTGACTGATAACCGATACATATGCGTTCGATACCACACGACCTCTCGGGTCCCGGTCAGGATTACTGTACGTTCCTACCGGCATCATTGCCACCGGAATCAGTCCTGTTTCCTCTTTCATTTCCCGCAAAGCGCATTCTTCCAATGTCTCATCTGCTCTTAAGAATCCTCCCGGCAATGCCCATTGGTTTTTAAATGGATGCTCACCTCTTCGAATCAATAATAGCGCCAAATGATGATTTGGTTCATCTTGCATGGTAAATGCAACGATATCCGTTGCCACGGATGGTCGGTCATAATCTTCTATGTTATATGTGGATAAAAACAATTCTTGTTCTGATTTTTGGTTCATACACTCTCTCCTTATAGTTATTATTATAACGATATTATCTAATTAACAATAAGTTGTCAACAGGTTTTTTTACCATTTTGTATCAATTTTTAATTCTTGTGAAATTAATTCTTTCGATTTTACAAATCTATCCATATAATCACCGTCAATAGAATAATATCTGATATCGTATCTCTCTAATAACTCCTTGATCTTCCCACTGTATTTTTCTCGGTCTTTTGCAATAAGTTCATTACGTGTTCCATCTTGTACAAATTCTACTGTTGGTTCTAGGAACAAAACCAAATCCCATTCGGTAATGAAAGTGATTGTTTCTGCCAACTTTGTACAATTTGAGATTTCTGTTTGATTGTGTAGCAAAAAATTCGCATAAAACATTGTCGTTAACGCATCTGTATCTACAAAAAGAATTCGATTACTATATTTTAATGCATCCATAATATTAACTTTTTGACGAATCAGATTTTCATAAAGATCCTCTGCAATCATAAACTCTTCGCCGCCTGCATACTCACAGGTATCCCGCCCAACTTCCGAAACATAATTGGTATTATACGCAAGCGCCAAATTATGTACTAGAGTTGATTTCCCTGTGCTTTCACTTCCTACGATTAATACTTTACGTGTGTAATACGGTTTACAAACATCGGGAATGTAATCCCAATGACTACTCGCCCATTCTCTTATTTCTGTTGAACTAATAGGAACTTCTTTTCGCTCAAAATACACCACTTCGGATTCCGGACAATATAAACTTTCAAAGCGGTTGGTTCCTCGATAATCATCACCGCAAAATACTACGTCAATCGGTTTCCCAATTGTACTTTTTATATCGATTGCGCCCTTTTCCCAATAGTAATCCGTATTATATTCCTCTTTACTAGTAGCTTTGTCCTCTATCAAAATAATTGTTACGTTTGGCAAATGTTTTGTGCAATTTAAAATCCAACGATATCTAAGTTCTTTACTCGTACTTTCCCTTCCATCACACCAACTAATCATTACATATAATTCTTCACACATAGCAGCCGCTTTAATAATATCATGAATATGTCCAATGTGTAACGGATCAAACGAACCCCCATACATTCCTATTTTATATCTCATATTTTCTTTCTCCTTGCTTCCTTTTCCCATTTTACAAGCATAATAATGGCGTTTCCAAGATATACAATCCACATTAACAATGTTGCCATATTTTCACTTCCAGATGTAAAATCACACCACCACATGTAAACGCTAAATACATCTACTGCAACCCATATCCACCATTGCTCCGCAAACATTTTAATACTTATAATCATTGCAGCAACCGATGATATGGTTGTGAAGGAATCCACAAACGGCATTGCATCTCCTAGTTTTTTTAAAACTAATCCATAAAAAATTGTTGCAAACACTATGAGTACAACTGCAATTATTCTTCCTTTCCAGTTCATATGTCGTTTTTCAACTTCTTTAGATTCTTCATTCATATGCTTTTTCCAAACACAAAAGCCTACAAACTGCATTGGTACATAATAAATAATATTTAGCATGGTTTCTCCATATAAAGTTGCTCGATAAGCAATAATTGCATACAGCACACAATTCACTATTCCAAAAATATATGCTGACAATTTTCCTTTTCCGGTACATACAACACAGGCAATGCCTGTTACTGCTGAAATAATCCCCATCAGACTATCCCCCCAGTAAATACTCAAACTTGTAATGACTGCGCATGCAAGGAATAGCCATGTAATCTCCCATTTTTTCCATCCTTCGATTTCATTTATCAAAAATTTTTTTACTGCTTCCAAACTATTCTTCCGCCTCCTTATTTTTATCAATTTGATAATATCTTATCAATTATAAGACGTCAAGTACTTTTTATTTAGATTCTAATACTTGCATTTCGACTTTTAATGTGATAATCTAACTACGAGCAAAACAAATGTACATATTTCCCGGGTAGTTTTTGCGGACAACTCTACTTGGCAATTCCATGGCATGTCGCCATATCATTCCAAGTATAGTACACAATTTCATATTGATTTTACAACAGAAAGGGAGATTTCTATGACTCAGACAAAGGATGTTTTGGAGCACCCGTCTTCTTGTGATTGGCAAAATGCAACTGGTCCCGTTGCCGTACGCATGAGCAACGATTATCTGTTTCGTGCCCTTTTGCAAAGGAACAACAAGGTGCTAAAGGCGCTGGTATCTTCTCTTTTATACCTGGATGAGGATTCCATCAGCGAAATTGTTATCACCAACCCTCTGGAGCTTGGTAAAACAGTCTATGCCAAGGATATTGTCCTTGATATCCGGGCTTTGATGAATGATAACACCGTAATCAATCTGGAAATGCAAGTCATCAATGAAGCGAACTGGCCTGACCGTTCACTGACATACTTATGCCGCGCATTTGACAACCTTGAAATCGGCGATGATTATTTAGATGTAAAGGCGGCGGTTCATATTGGGCTTCTCGATTTTACTCTTTTTCCGGATGCGCCGGAATTTTATGCCACCTATCGTCTTTATAACGAGAAAAATCAGCGACTCTATAGTGACAAACTACGTTTATCTGTGTTAGACTTAACGCAAATACATCTGGCAACCGAAGAAGATTGCCGCCACCAGATTGATTATTGGGCGACCCTCTTTAAAGCCACTACGTGGGAGGAGATTAAGATGCTTGCGAAATCAGATATCAACATCAGCGAAGCCGCTTCAACGGTTTATCAGCTTACGCAGGAAGAAAGTATTCTTCAGGTGTGTGAAGCTCGTGAGGAATTTTATCGGCGTCAGCGTACCACACAACGTTTAATGGAACGCACGCAAGAAAGTTTAGAGCGGACACAAATTGATTTAGAACGTGCGCAAGGTGATTTAGAACGCACTCAAGGTGACTTAGAGCGCACTCAAGGCGACTTAGAGCGTACGCAGGATGATTTAGAGCGCACTCAAAGTGATTTAGAACAAAAACAAGCAGAATTACAGAATGCGCAAACAGAAATTGAACAACTTCAATCATCATCTCAAAAGAAAGATGAAGAAATTGAGTTGCTTCGCCAAAAGTTACAAGAACACGGCATTGACAGCTAATTAGTAAAACTGCTAATGCTCAATCTAAATAAGCTGTAGTAATAGATGTGTTTATCATCTATTTGCTACAGCTTATTTAAATTCTCTTAACGCACTTTCCATTTTTTCTCAAATACCCCATTTACCAACAACGCTACAACAATTCCTACCACAACTCCTGCAAGTACATCTGTCGGGAAATGCACAAAATGATATAATCTTGAAAATGCAATCAATGATGCCAACACAACTGCCGGAATCCCAAAGCGCTTATCACAACAAAGCAATACAGTGGCCGCTGTAAATCCATTCATCGTGTGACCGGATGGAAATGAATAGTCGGTTGGATTTTCAAAAAGTAATGCTACATTGGGATCTATCCAAGAAGGACGATCCCGCGCAACCAGATTTTTAAGTATTAAATTTCCAACAATAAATGTAATAACCATTGCAACTAGCATTTGTATCCCACATTTACGATATTTCTCAGGAATCAGAAGCAGTATCGCCAATACAATCCAAACAACTCCTGCATTTCCTATGGTCGACAATACAATCATAATCTGATCCAATATCGGGTGATGTATCTCCTGTATCGCATATAAAATGTCAAATTCCCAGTTCATACCATCTCCTACTTTTTAAAATACTTATTATATACCTCAAAAAACGAATCTGTTGTAATATTGTCGACACCTTCAAACGTCGTCTTCTCCCAAAGTCTATCATTTAGTTCAAACGATGCAGATGTAACAAAGTTTTTGTAAACATCTTCAAAAAGTTCCTTTTCTCTTTGTACAAGTATATTATCCTTATTTGCTTCCGTTAGTTCTTCTTCATACTTATTTAGGCACTTAATAAAGTAATATCCTTCTTCTACCTCAATCATTCCGGAAGATGCCCCATCATCTAAATTAAATGCCACATCCTCTACAGCTTTTGGATAGACACCTCTTGAAACCGTTGTCTCTACCAGACCAGATTCGTTGTACGTTCCTGCAACCGCAGAAAATTCTTCCCCATTCGCTAGTTTTAATGCGATAGTATCAGCATTGCTTCGATTGGAAACATAAATTTGTTGTACGCGAATCACACGAGCTTCATCATCACTCACTTCCTCGTCGATTCCCTTTGTTAGCGTAGCATACAATTTCTGTGCCAGTGCATAATTTTCGTATGCTTTTTCCAAATCTCCCTTGCGGACATCCATAAAAGATTTTTCTTCTTTTGTCAAAGATTCATAATATTCCTCTGCCGCCTGATGTGCAAGCGACTTTTCCTCTTTGTCCAATGAAATTCCCTGTTCCTTTGCAAGCATATCCATACATACAATTTGGGCAAGTTCCGCGATGGTAACATCTTTAATATACTGCTCTAATTCATTCCTCTGAAACTCATATTCCCATAAATCAATCCCATATGCATTTCCATACAAATTCTTATAATTACACAAATAGATTCTTGCTTGCTTAATACTGCAATCATCGCCATTAATTCGAAAAATAGTCCTGTTGTTCGAAATTTCAGTACCTAGCACAAAATCTGTATTGCCGATTCGACAACCGGTTAATGCGCTTAGCAGTATAACCAATACCAATATTCCTGTTGTAATCCTTCTCTTCATTCCCTATATTAACCCTCTACAATTAAATAGCGTCCACTAGGCAACGCAAATACTTCACTCGCATCAAGTAAGTCATCATTTGACAGACCGGAAATATCAGTCCCTGCCTCTTCAAAATAGTCGCGCACTTCCTTTGCATTTTTACAAACAACTGCCATGCAGTCACTTAAAAATTCCTCTGCCTCTTCAAAATTTTCCGCAACATTTTCAGAGAAAAGCTGCTGCTGTTTCTCCAAAAAGACCTCTAAGACTTCTTCATCATATTCGTACATAAAAGACCTCCTTCCGATGTTAAAACAAGTTTACCATAAATAAATATCAATTCCAAGTTTTTGTAATTCCTGATATAAACGGCTTATCGGCAGACCCACAACATTATAATAATCCCCCAAAATTTCACGAATATAAATACCACACTTCCCTTGGATGCCATATGCACCGGCTTTATCCATCGGTTCCCCTGTCGCGATATATCGGTCAATTTCTTTCTCAGTCATCGGGTACATCGTAACATCTGTTTTCTCATAAAAAGAATATTCCCCTGCTCTTTGAGATTTATCAATGAACACGAATGTAACACCGGTATACACGCTATGTGTATTCCCTGCCAACATCGATAACATTCGTTTTGCATCCGCTTCATCTTTCGGTTTACCCAGAATCTGGTCACAATATGCAACAACGGTATCAGCACCAATAACAAGTATATCTTGTGGCGATGTAATATCCGGGTGCATTTCATTATATTGTACAACTCCGGCAGCCACCTCTTTTGCTTTCTGCCTTGATAATTCGACAACTACTTCATGCGGAAGTGTCTTAGTAATTATCTCATCTCCTTTTGCAGGACAGATTTCAAATTCAAGTCCCATTTGCTCTAGCAACTCTTTTCTTCGAGGAGAAGCCGATGCTAAAATAATCTGACTCATAAAATAACAACCTCCTGTAGTCGGAATGAATAAATCAAACACTCTTTTGCTTCTATTTTCTGTTTTTCATTCGAAAATACCCTTGCTAAGGCATCAGCGTACAATTTAAGCTGTGTTTCATAACGATTCACAAGTTCCTCTGCCACCTCAACGCGGTCAGTTTTATAATCCAATACAATAATTTTGTTCGCTTCTATCCAGAAAACATCAATAATTCCTTGTACCAAAACGCCCTCATGTTCCATTACAAATGGCTTTTCACGATATAATTCACCTTGCTTGGCAGCCCGTGCCATACGTATCGCCACATCACTTTTTACAAATTCCTCAATTTGTTTGGGTTGGATAAGCGATTTAAAATCTTCGGTCAACTCATCGTTTTGAACCATACGTGTAAGCTCACTTTCCACAAACTGAGAAACTGCCCAATCATCCGTAATATTAATAGTTTCCATTGCAGAAAAATCTAGACATTCCATCACACGATGAACTGCAGTTCCCCGAAGCGCACCACGATTTGGGGTTTGTTCCTTTGTCTCTTCTTGTAGATTTTTATATGCAAATTCCGGTATATAAGCTACTTTTTCTTCCAACAAAAATTGCGGAATCATCGCCTCTGTCTCTTGCATGTCATATTGCCGCCACATAGAATCGTGCTTTAATTCAGAAACGGAATATTTACTCTTTTTGCCCACTTCCTGCTGATACGGATATTGATATGCAAATTCTTTTGCAACTTCTTCCACTTTCTCAATCGAAATTTTTTTAATTTCATCTAGCAAAAACTGATAATCGCCAATATCCTGCTCTTTTTTTATAATTTCATCCCAAACTAACATTTCCGGTGATAACAAATGTAAAGCATATTTATCCGGATAAGAAAGGACTGCCGGGATAATCCAATCCAAATAAGACAGAGCCTTTACTCTTTGCATATAACTTAGTGGTTGTTTCGGTGTTACATTTGCTGTATATTTGGAAATTGTTTTTTCATAATCATTCACAAGACCGGTAAGAATCAATTTTTCTTTAGCTCTGGTAAGTGCCACATATAGAATACGTAATTCTTCGCCTAAATTTTCCCGTCGAATATGATCTGCAATTTCTGTTCGAAGCAAACACTGTCTTTTAATTTTCGGGCTTTTTTCAATTTCATAAATTCCCATTCCTAAATCTGGATGTATGACCAATTTATCATTGGTATCCATTTGATTAAATCGCTTAGAGAGACCGGATACAAATACAATCGGGAATTCCAAACCCTTACTCTTGTGGATAGTCATAATATGCACAACATTTGCATTTTCACCGAAAATACTGGCTTCACCAAAATCGATTTCGTATTTTTCCAGCTGATCAATATAACGCACGAAATGGAATAAGCCTTTATAACTTGTTTTTTCATACGCAATTGCTTTTTCTATTAACATAGAAAGATTTGCAGCGCGTTGTTCTCCTGCCGGAAGAGCTGCAGCATAATTCCCATATCCTGTCCAATCTAAAATATGAACTATTAATTCATGAATTGGTACGTCCTTTTCCGCTCTTAATTTTTGATATATCTCATAAAAATGGTACAAAGGTGTATCCGCTGTGCTCTCTTTCATTTGTTGAAGGGCTGCTGCCGCAAACGGAATACCCGTATCGCTAATTCGAATCTGTGCCAACTCTTCCTCATCCAAACCAGCCATCGGAGATTTTAGAACTGCTGCCATAGGAATATCCTGGTATGGATTATCCAAAATACGTAACATATTTAATACTGTTTGTACTTCAATTGCAGAAAAGTAGCCCGTTGAAGAATCCACATGCACCGGAATCCCATATTCTTCCAGTACACTTACAAACTCCCTGCCCCAATCCTTAATACTTCGGAATAAAATAACAATATCCGAATAACGTACCGGGCGAAGTTCCTTAGACTCTTTATCTGTCACATACGACTCTTTCATCAGTCGTTTAATACGAGTTGCAACCATACTTGCCTCAAGACGCTTCTTCCCAATTTCCTGCTGGTCATCCAGTAATTCATCCTTTTCATCCAAAAGAAGAACTTCGGTTTCCATATGTGCATTCATAGGATACACTGCGCCATGATAGAGTGCAGCATTATCGTCATAATCAACATTTCCCAAATCGCGGTGCATAATTTTATAAAAAATGTCATTGCAAAAATCCAAAACCTCCTTACGGCTTCGGAAATTCTGATGTAAATCAATTCTTTGCTGCAAACTTTCTTCAATATCAAACTGTGCGTATTTCTCCATAAAAAGCTCCGGGCGCGCAAGTCGAAACCGATATATACTCTGTTTCACATCACCTACCATAAACATATTGTAGATACCATCGCTTCTTTTAGAGATTGCACACATAATTTCTTCCTGAACCTGATTACTATCCTGATACTCATCAATCATTATTTCTTCAAAATGATTGCGAAATACTCCGGCAGTTTCACGCGGTTCTTTTGTCTTTTCATCCACTAAAATACGAAGGGCAAAATGCTCAATATCGCTAAAATCAACAATTCGTTTTTGCCTTTTCTTTTCCGCCATTTTTTCCTGATAGGACAAGCAAAGACGTACCAGTTCCTCTGCAATCGGCCGAAGTCTTTTCAGTTGTTTCAGCAATTCTTCCGTTTCTATGGAAAAATATTTTTTTCTTAACTCTTCTAATTCTTTTTTTATCTGATTCCGCTGGCTTTGTACTGTTTCTTTTTTTAGTGGGTCACCTTCAAAATTACGAATCTGTGCAAGCGATCCTAGTTTTAACTGTCCAAAAAATTTCAACAATTTCGGATAATCATCTAATTCCTCAATGATAAATTGTTCTAAGTCCTGCTCCAACGTCGTCGCATACTTTAAAGGACCATCCGGTTGCAAAGAAATCTGCATCAAATGCTCTAATTGCACTTTTATATCTTTTAAAATCTTTTGCACATACACTGCAATTTCTCGCATCATCACCGAGCAAGCCAGTTCTTCTTCACTTTCTATTTGGTATACATGCGCCAATTGTTCTACCCAATCATTGGGCCACGGGCTACTCAGTGACATCCGATAGATTTTTTCAACCATCTCTTTCACCGCTTGGTCACTTCGTTTTCCGGAATAACAATCTACTAATCGCAAAAACATTTCGTTATTTTGCTTTTGGTAATTTTCCTCAAATAGTGCATTTAAAACATCGAGTTCTAAAAGTTTCATCTCGCCCTCATCCGCAATACGGAAATTCGGCTCTAAATTAATTTCCTCAAAATGATTTCGTACTACAAAAAGGCAAAAAGAATCAATTGTTGTAATAAGTGCATTATGAATCAAGGAACTTTGACGCAATAGATTCCTGTCTTCTGGGAACTCCTCTCTTTTTCGTTCAATTGCATCAGCAATACGTTCTCGCATCTCAGCCGCAGCTGCTTTTGTAAACGTCACAACAAGCAAGCGGTCAATGTCAATGGGATTTTCTTTATCTGTAATTCTTTGAACAATTCGCTCTACCAATACTGCTGTCTTACCGGAACCAGCAGCAGCAGAAACCAAAATATCACGATTTCGAAAATCAATCACGTTTTGTTGCTCTGTTGTCCATGTAATTGCCATATACGACTGCCTCCTGCATTTTTTCGAAAATATCCTCTTTGGAACATGATTCCAGTCGACGATAAGAAAATCCCGGAATCTTAGGATCCATTCCACACACAGAATGATAAGGACAGAAATTACAGCTTGACTCCTTCCCCTCCTGATACGGATTAATTCTGATATCGCCTTCATAAATCTGTCGCCCTTGTGCTTTTATCTGTGCGTTTACATAATTGCGAATAATTGCAAATTCCTCCGTGGATGCCACATGTGAACGGGACTCCGAAATTTCGCCGGATTTTTTCAATTCAACCGGAATCACTTCTGATTTCCCTTCAAAATCCTCATCAAACGCACGATATATTTCTTCCATGCGATTGACAAGCCCATCCGGTTTTAATGCCATAAGAATCTCTTTTTCTGCCGATTCCAAGGATATATCGTCTTTCATTTCTATCACCGGATCATCGATATGATAATAAAGAATTCCGCCCGGAATTATATCCTTATCAGGATAAGTCTGCTTGCCCAGCTCCAGTGCCACATTCATATAAACGACCAGTTGAAGCTGTAACCCACGATAGATACGAATTAAATCAAACTTGGTATTACCGGATTTATAATCAATCACTTTGACGTACACCACACCTTGATCATCACATGTGTCCATACGGTCAATTCGACCAGTCAAACGCAATCTTTGCTCCTTGTCAAGTGTAAATTCTAAAGCATCTAAATTTTCTAATTCCGAAAATGAGACCTCAAAATTTCGTGGTACAAATCTACCTTTTTTCACCTGCTTCGTCAATGCCCAGACTGTCTGCACAAAAATATCCTGCATACGTTTTGCCATATGTTCATTCTCTGCTGTCGCATAGATACTCATATTCGGATATGCGACAATAGCCTCTTGTATGGATGCGATTGCAAATTCATCTCTCTTCTTATCTGGAATTGTAAACCAATCATAGTCAGATTTCTCTATCTTATAACTGTACTGTTCTAAGGCTGTGTGATAGAGATTTCCCATATCAATACTTTCAAAGCTACTTGTCTCGCGTTCGCAAAGTGCTAATCCATATTGTAGATAATGTGCATATGCACATGCCGCAAAACGTTCCAGACGGGTAACACTACCTTCTATCCTTCTTCCATAAAGTGCTTGCGCAACAGCTTTACTAATTGGTTCTCCCTTATAACAAGTAAACGGTGCTTCTAATAACTGTCTTACTTGTTCTTTTTTGGTATCATCGGATAAAAACCATTTCGCTATAGCATACCAAATCTCGTCATGCTCTCCATGAATAAAATAGTCCAAAGCTGTATCCGGAGTGGAAAAATCCGGTTGCATTTCGATATTTTCAATTTCTCGTACGACTAAATCCGGAAACATTTTCAAAACCGTACTAATCAAATACGATGGACGTATTGCTTTTCCTTCATGATCCACGCGCGCATAGCTTAAATACAAACGTTCTGACGGTTTTGTCAAATTACGGTATAAATAAAATCGTTGGATAAATGCCTGTTCGCGCGCTCCCGGCGCGAGCTCCATATTCGCCTCTTGCATCATTTCACGTTCATACTCGGAGATAATACCGCCTTGATTTGCCGACTTTGGAATAATGCCATCGTTTACACCCACAAAGAACAATATTTTCACATGATTTAAACGTGTACGTTCTATATCACCTATTGTCACACTGTCATACCCCGGCGGAATCACTGCTACTTGTGCAGCACTAAAACCGGCATCCAGTACATCAGAAAATGAATCAATCTCAAGTGTTTCTTCCCCTAGTAAACGATGATATTTTTCTAATAATTCCATGATTATGCGATAAATCTGACCATATTCTTTGGATTTTGCCTGCAAATCGAGTGCCAAATATTCCTCTTCCTTTTGCCATAATTGTTTCTCAACCTCTAATCCAACAAGCATCTGATATAATGCTTCAATGCCCTCTCCTACTGTGGCATCTTTCTGTTCAAAAACAGATATCAATGGATTAAAAATATCACATATCTTTACTCGTAACTCTTCTAACAACTCCAAATCATAGAGTGTTTCTTGTCTCGGCATACGAAGAAAGCGCTTTGACCAAGCACTTTTTCCTCGAATTCCAGTGGCAACAATATAATTCTCAAGTATGTCTATTTGATTCTCTTCCATCTGGCAAAATCCACACCGTAAAAAGCGAAAAACTGCTTCATACGAAAAATCCGTATGTACCACTTCTATCGCAGCTCGAATAAACTCAATAAACGGCTGAAATAGTACTTCTTTTGTGGTATCTAAAAAATATGGTATCTGATATTTTCCAAACAACGCATCTATATAATTGCCGTAACTTTCGACCGCACCTGTTACAATAGCAATATCTCGATAACGATAATTTTCATTTCGAATTAAACGATTAATTTCTCTTGCAACATAGGTTAACTCCTCTTTCGGTGTTCCCGCTGTCGTAATTGAAATTTCCTTTACCTGTCCCTTTTTCTTCTGGTAATAAGGGCGAAACAGATTCTTTTCCATAAATGCAAGTGAAGGAGCATTTACAAATCGCTTTTTGCTACTATCCTTAAGTACAATGGGATCTTCGACCTCAATTCTTAAAGTTTCTGCCATCTGCATAAGCATATGAATGGTCTTCTTGCTCATATCAAAAAGATCTTCGATTCCTTTACTATGAAAAAAATTCTCCGAGGCATCAATGGTAAGTGACACCCAAACCTGATCCGTAATTGGCAGCAATTCTTTTATCAGCTCATTCTGAATTGGTGTAAATCCTGTAAACTCATCCAAAACAAGAACACAATCTTTTAGTATTTTTGATTCCTTGGCAACCATTTTAAGTACATTAAGAATTTCTTCCGCTGTAATATAGCTACCTTGCATATACTCTGTAAATCCACGATACATCGTAACAATGTCACGTAATTTTGCCGCAAAAAAAGCCGATATATTTCCTCGTTCCACATATTGTTCCAATTGTTCCGGCGAAATATTGTACTGTACAAATTCTGAGATTAAGGATTTTACCTCATCTACATATCCCATGCGGCTCATATTTGGTCGTAAAACGCTTAGTTCGTTTTCTTTCTCTTTTGCCACTTTTTGTAGCACCAAATTCTTTCCAGTTTCCTCCAAAATGCAAACTTCTTTCATCCCTAACTCATCGAACACACGATACGCCAAACGTTTAAAACTAAGTACATCTACATTCATAATTGCATGATTAGGCGCAAGTTCTACTAACTTCTTCTGTGTCTGCATCGTAAACTGTTCCGGTACAATCACCAGAAAGTTCTTCTTGGGATTTTCTCCTGCCTGACTCACAATTTGTCGATACATATATTCAGTTTTACCACTACCGGAATTTCCAAGCACAAATTGTAGCGCCATTCTTTTCACCCCTTAAAATTAATAAACGCCAGAAAAAATCATCGCAACGAAAACCGTTATTAAACCCGAAACTGCAATCGAAAGACTACTCATTGCCCCTTCTATTTCTCCGATTTCCATAGCTTTGGAAGTCCCCATGGCATGTGATGCGGAACCAATTCCAATTCCTTTTGCAACAGGTTCTGTAATACGAAACAACTTACAAATCCATTCTGCAAAGATATTTCCAAACAAACCTGTTACAACAATGGAAGCAACTGTAATTGCAACAATCCCTCCAAGTTCTTCCGACAAACCCATACCAATTGCAGTTGTAATCGATTTTGGCAATAAAGTAACGTATTCTTCATGCGTCAGTCCAAAGCCAATGGACATAACAAGAATACTTACAGCACTTGTTAAAGTTCCGGCCAATACACCTGCCAATACGGCTTTCCAATTTTTCTTCAATACTTCTATCTGCTCATATAACGGGACAGCTAATGCAATCGTAGCCGGTGTCAGCAAATAAGAAAGATATTTCGCTGTTTCCTCATAAACTTCATATTTAATATCACACAGTACTAGAATTGCAATCGTTAAAACAGTAGAAATTAAAAGTGGATTAAATAAAGCAAGGTTCCATTTCTTCTTAATCAGCATTCCAAACTCAAATGTAATCAAGCTTAGAAAAACCCCAAAAAATAATGTGTTTTCTGCAAGATTACTCATTCTTATTTTCCTCCATTGTCACTCCATCTTTCTTCTTTCCGCTACGTATCACCATCTGGGTTACAGTTCCGGAAATTCCCATTACAAGCACGGTTGAAACTACAGAAATGATAAATACAGGCATCCAAATTTCCCGTAAAATTCCCCAAGATTCCAAAAGTCCGACTCCCGGCGGTATAAACATAATTGGCATAATTGTAATCAAAAAATGAGCCGTTTCCTTTACCTGCGGCAACTTAATAAACCCAAACAATAATGCTAAAAACAATAAAACCAATCCATAAATACTCGCAGGAATTTTAAGTGGAATGATCCGATTTAATAATTCACCCAGAAACGAAAAACATATAATGATAAAAAATTGTTTTATAAACTTCATCTTATACACACTCTTTCTTTTTTCAGTATCAGTCTTTCTCTATTCTATCATTTTTATGTTCCCCTGTGGAGTAGAAAATACTTTTTCCCAAAAAAAGAAGTCTTATACCACCTAAGCGATATAAGACTCCAAGGTTATATAATTTATTATTTTTGTTTCTTCGCAGTAACAATTTTATAAAATAATGACAAAATCAAACCAACAATTGCAAGTGCCATTGCCGCAAAAAATGCAAAGGTATAACTTCCACTCTGAGTATAAATATAATTAATAATACTCGGTCCTATTAATCCTGCAATTGCAAATCCAATAAACATAATACCATAGTTTACACTATTGTTCTTTGCTCCAAACTGGTCTGCTGTAAATCCCGGAAATACGCCCATGAAAGAACCAAAACAAAGTCCAATTACAGATACACCGATATAGAATTGCACAACAGCCCCTTCACCAGCTGTTCCAAGCAAAATCAATGCAACAACTGCAAGAATAAGCATTGCCATAAGTGTATGAATTCGTCCAATAATATCAGAGATATACCCCGCCAAAATACGACCAGCTGCATTAAATAGTGCAAGTACAGATACAACAATTGCAGCCGCATCTGCCGACATTCCAATCATGTTCTGCGCAATCGGAGATGCCTGTGAAATCATCATCATTCCAAAGGTCGCACCACACATCAACATACAAATCATTATGTAAAATGTCGGATCCATAAGCATTTGCAACCAATTCTTATCCACTACAGAAATCTTACCGCTTGCTTTTGTTTCTGTTGGCTGATATCCTGTAGGCATAAAGCCTTCCGGACATTTCTCAATTACGAATGCTCCACCACAAACAATAATCAAAAACGCAATTCCCAAAATTTTAAATGTACCGGTCACCTCATATGCATCCATTAATCTGGTTGCCAATAGTGGAATGAGTACAGAACTAATTCCATAAGACGCAGTAGCAATTCCACCAATTAACCCTCTCTTGTCCGGGAAAAATTTTACGGAATTATTAATTGTACATCCATAAACCATTCCGATTCCAAGTCCACAACCAAGACCATATCCAACTAATAACATCGCAAGACTTGTCGCAAACCCGGAAAGTATCATTCCGGCACCAAATATAATGCCACCAACAAAAATCGCCCATCTTGGTCCCAAACGGTCATTAATATATCCTGCAGAAATCATTGCAATTGGACCAACCGCATTTGTAAGCGTAAATACAATGGCAAGTGTTCCTGCTGTATATTCCGTTCCCGTTATCCCTGTTAAATAAGTAGCCATTGGTCCTGCAAATACACTCCATGCATAGGTTGAACCAATGCACAGATTAATCAGACAACTGGCAATCAAAACAGCCCATCTTTTTTTGGTAAGTTTTGCTTGTAATTTACTGTTCATTTTTCTCCTCCATTTGTTTTGCATTTTATCTTTTTATTATATATAATATATATTGCAATTTCATTGTACTTAATCATGAGAATTGTCATTTTTTTGACATTTTTTTTGTACGAACGCACAAATAGAAAGAAGGACTGATATGAAACTTTCTGAATTACAAATAACACTTAATCAATATTCTCCACACATTTACGGAAACACCAATGCTGACTACGATCTATTAACGGCTCGTCTTTGCGTAGAAGGACAAACTTTTTACGATGAAACTATTCTGTATATGTGTGAGTCATCTTTACTCCCACCTGCATCTTGTCTTGGACATTTTGCAATTATTTGTCATGGGAATTCCATTGATTTTTCCAACTATGCAAATAGCAGTTTTACCATTATTCACATTGGAAACGAAGTATCCTATCCTCAGCTATTTAATTTTATCCAAGGACAGTTGACGGAAATTCAACAAATTACGGCTGGAATGCATATTATGGCAAATGCGCTCTTTTCGGATAAAGGATTGCAATACTTAATTGATACCGGTGCAACCATTTTCGGAAATCCACTTTATTTAGTCGATTTGCAACACAAATACCTTGCAATTTCTTCCGGTCTTGCTCCGAACAATAATTTCTTCCATTCCGAGCATCAATCCGGATATATTAGTACTGAGGGCATCCGATATATTCGTTCCCAACATTTAGACGAAAAAATCCGGCAAAACAATGGGCCTTATTACTTTTTTAATGAATCAGTTAGACAAGGAATGCTGATTGATGCAGTACATATACAGGGAATTGAGGTTGCACACTTGATGATACAAGAGGCCAATCATAAATTCAATGAATTCGATTCCACCCTTTTGCATCGTTTTTCCAAACTAGTTTCTATCGAATTGCAAAAGGACTCTGTATTTACCAACAACAAAGGCGTTATGTATTCCTATTTTCTTTCTGATTTGCTGAAAAATCCAAGCTGTAATACTGCTGTTTTTCGCGAACGACTTGCTGCACTCGGCTACTCGTTGAAGGAAAATTTGTACATTCTGGTGATACCATCCGATAACTATCACTCTTCCGGACTTCGACTAGAGGCCATTGTGCAGCATTTACATCGAATTTTTTCCGGAAGTATTTATGCTATTTATGACGAAACAATCGTATTCTTAATTAGTAAAGATCTCTATCAAGGACTTGGAGAATCCGAAGAAGTTGAATTAACAAATTTCCTTACAGCTAATCATCTACGTGCCGGAATCAGCAACTACTTTACTAACTTATCCGAAGCTGGACGTTTTTATCAGCAAGCTCTTGACGCAGTTCGACTTGGAAGCTACATTCATGAAGATGCCGTTGTATGTCACTACCAGAAGACATACATTTATCAACTGCTGGAAACCTATAAAAAGACGGATTCCCAGCTACAATACTTGATTCATCCAGGTTTTATGCAGTTGCATCAATATGACACCAAACATGGGACTGATCTTTTGCACACCCTTCGTTCCTATTTACAACATCCTGGACAACCCGCAAAAGTAGCCGAATTGTTGCACATACATAAAAACACCTTAATCTATCGTATGGGAAAAATCAAAGAAATCACACAATGTGATTTTCAAGAAGGCGAAGATTACATGAACTTTGAATTGTCATATAAAATCATGGAATATTTACATATGTTATGAACAAAAGGAGATGTTGCATCAACATCTCCTTTTTCTATAAAACAGATTCAATTATCGCTTACAAGGAATCGGTTTCTTTGGACATCTTGGTTTTACTGCTCCGGCAGTAACAATAGCGTCCTCATCACATTCACTTAAACAAGCTCCACACTGTGTACATTCATCTTGCTCAATAACGTGAACAAATTTCTTCTTACCTAAGATTGCATCTTCATCACATGCATCTAAACAATCGCCACATCCAATACATTTCTCTGCAAGAATGTGATACGTCATAAACTTCTTACATACACCTGCTTTACATGCACGTTTTGCAATGTGGTCCTCAATATCTGATGCATATTCACCAAGCGCATATTTCACAGCTTCTGCAATTTCAATTCCATCTTCACAAAGAGACTGTGTAAACATCATCTCTGATAAATCCTGCATCAAAGCCATGTCATCACCACGGCCTTTTTTTTCGGTAATTTCCTGTAAAATCATGCGAAGCTGAGTTACTCCCTCATATCCAAACACACATTTTCCACAGTCATTACATTTGCTTTCATTTACCAGCTTTAAAAGGACATCTACGATACATTGATTGTCCTGTAAAGCTTTCACTTTTTCAATCGCACTCATCGTAAATCCTCCTTTTAATATTCATTCCAAAGCTTCGGCTTTTCTAACTGAAGTCTAAGGTCACATTGTAAGCAACGAGAAGCTTCACATTTTGCTTCATCACATGTAAATGGTGCTTCCATCGGATCAAAGCTTGCAATACGTTCGCTTGCACAAACAACGGCAGGTGATTTTCTCTCTAATTTCGAGAAGCCTTCCAACCTTCCAACAAATGGACTTGCCTCTTCATAATCCAACAATTCTTCGCTGATATCACCATCGCCACCCAGATAAATATCCATCTGTTCTGCAGCTTGACGTCCGGCTGCGATTGCCGCAATTACACTCTTGGTTCCAGTTACAACGTCACCGGCAGCAAATACACCTTCTACACTAGTTGCAAGTTTATCATCAGTCTGAATATACGGTCCATGAGTTAACTCAAGTTCCATTTCTTCTGTTCCTGATGGTTTTTGACCAACTGCAAAGATAACATTATCGACTGCAATTACTTGCTCGGAACCTTCTACCAATTCCATAACCGGACGGCGATTCTCGTCAAAATAGAACTTGTCAATCTTCTGTAATTCTACTCCTTCCGCCTTGTCGGTTCCAACAATTTTACGGAAAGAATGAGCTGCATGAAGAATTACACCTTCTTCTGCTCCTTCTTCAATCTCATCTGCAGATGCTGTCATTGTCTTCTCATCTTCAAGACATGCCATATGTACTTCTTTTGCACCAAGACGAAGCGCTGTACGTGCACAGTCATAAGCAACGTTACCGCCACCTAATACCATAACACGTTCTCCAACTGGTAACGGATTACCACTTCTTGCGCATTTTAAGAACTCAGCATTTACATATACTCCAGGAAGATCATTTCCTTCCATTGGAAGTACAGTTCCTTGATGTGTACCAATAGATACTAACACTGCATTGTAGCCATCTGCCAATAATTGTTTTGGCATTGGTGCGGCTTCATTGGTACGAACTTCAATACCTGCCTCTAAAATAGACGCAATTTCGCGGTCTAACATATCATCCGGAAGACGATATGCCGGAATTCCGTATCTACACTGTCCACCAAGTTTTTCGTTCTTTTCGAACACAACTACTTCATGGCCTTTTTTCGCAAGATAGTATGCAGCTGTAAGACCCGCCGGTCCACCACCAATAATTGCAACCTTCTTGCCTGTAGGTGCATCTTTACGAACTCTAGCTTTCCATGACGCATCATCATTTGCTCCGGCAGCTCTCTTTAATTTACAAATAGATACCGGTGCACCAAGTTCGTTTCTCTTACATTCGCTTTCGCAGGCATGTGTACAAACACTTCCCAAAGTCTCCGGGAATGGAACTTTTTCACGAACAACTGCTGCTGCTTTTGAAAATTCGCCATTTTTAATGTAGCGAAGATAACGAGGAATATCAATATGTGCAGGACATGTACTTCTACATGGTACAATATTCTCTGCATACGAACGTTCTTCCTTCATAATCTTGACTGCATCCATAATAGAACCGGTTGGACACACTTCAATACAAGCTCCACAGAAACGACAACCTGCTTCTTCTAAGCTCTTTCCATCCGGAATACCTGCACGGATACCGGCATCTGTCTTGATGTAATCAAGAACTTTTACACCGCGCAAATCCTGGCAAGCACGAATACAACGGCCGCAACGGATACAACGGGTAAACAAATGAGAAATCAATGGATTGCTATCATCATTAGCAACACTTCTTGATTTCTTTCTCCAACGCTCCGGACTTACACCCATATACTGGTACAAAGACTGTAATTCACATTTTCCGTATTTTGGACATCCGGTACAATCTGCCGGGTGTGTAGCAAGGATCAATTCCATCGCTGATTTACGGATTTTATCTGCCTTTGGTCCACTAATTGAAATTTTCATTCCATCTTCTGCCTTAGTCATACATGAGGGTACAGCTTCCGCCATACCCTCAATCTCTACTGAACAAAGACGACATCCACCTTTCGCCTCCAAATCCGGATGACTGCAAAGGTGAGGAATGAAAACATCTGCTGCAAGAGCGGCATCTAAGATAGACTGCCCTTCTTGAGCTTCTATTTCTCTTCCATCAATTGTAATCTTCATTAAACGTATGCTCCTTAAAAATTAGTACTCAAAATCATCCAATTCTGCTGCAGCATTTTCTCCTGCGATACGTCCACTGTTCAAACAGAATCCCATGGTGTTACCAGAAAGGATAAATGGATAGCTATCGCCGAAAATGTTACATGCATCTGTTCCAACACAGTACAGACCAGGAATTACTTTTGCATCCTGTGTAAGAACCTGTGTCTTATGGTTAATCTTAACACCACCAAGGGAACCATATGCTCCAACATTCTGTTTACAGCAGTAGAATGGTCCTTTTTCAATTGGTTGCATGTAGCTTCTATCTTTCTCGAAGATTTCATCGAAGCCTGCTTCACACATTGCATTGTATTCTTCTACCTGTTCTACAAGACCCTGAACATCAATGCCTGCTTTTTCAGCAAGTTCTTCAATGGTGTCAGCCTGTGTGATATTTGGATATCCATCTGCTAAATCTCTTTCCCACTGCTCATCGAAGTGATCATAAAGATCATGTGGATGTACGTGAGAAATAAGGTCCGGACCTTTTTTCTTATATTTCTTAAGTAATTTGCTATCGAAAATAGAGAATGCAATATTTCCCGGCTGAGCTGTGATTGCATTACCTGTAAATGTGGTATTACCAATCTGATCTTCCGGCATAAATCTCTGTCCGTTACGGTTAACCCATAAACATGGCTGACGGAATGCTCCATCCAAAATAAAGTGATTCATGTTATCCGGAAGCTGATACATAAGTTCCATTGTACATGGCTCTTTACCAGCACCTGCTTCCCAGCACATCTTAAGTCCGTCACCCTTCATTCCCGGGATAGCGAAGTTAAAGATTGTTTTCTGGAATTCATATCCGGTCTCTTCTTTAATCATCTCTGGATTATCGCCAAATCCACCGGTAGCAACGATAACAGATTTTGCTCTTGCTTCGATTTCTTCTCCGTCTTTATCTTTTGCCATAACACCAACTGCAGCACCGTCTTCCATGATAATCTTGCTAACCGGTGTTTCAAGAAGGAATTCTACTCCAAGGTCTTTTGCTCTTTCGGTCATCTTCTTGGTCATTGCAGTAGCTGCACGTGGTCCAGGAATTCCGCCACCTTCCGGTTTACATACATGCCATGTAAACTCACCATCAGAGTATGGTCTTGTTGCTTCCGGAGCACCGAATGCTCTCTGAACACCAACGAACTCAACACCCATTTCTACTAACCAGTCAATTGTATCACCGGATTTGAAATAGTAATCACGAACCATACGAGCATCTACACGATAATGTGTAAAATACATATGTTTACGGAATGCTTCTCCCGGAGTTAATGCGATCATATGCTCACGCTGGATTCTAGAACCAACTCCAAGAGGTCCCATACCCATGTTTGCTGCACCACCGGTGGTGTTTGATTTCTCAAAAGTAATAACTTTTGCACCATTCTCAGCTGCAGCGATACTTGCAGCAAGTCCGGACAAACCAGCAGCTACAACAATTACATCAGCTTCTAATTTTTTCATTTCTTTACCTCCAATTTAATTATTTTTAAGATAAATTTGTGCAAACGCACAATAAATATTAGATTCCTTTAAAAGTCTTTTCTCTGTACTTCTGTAAACGTTCCTGTACCAACTTCATATTGTCAGGATTTGCATAGAAGCCACCTTGTGTATGACCAATTTCCTGTAAATGTTTTGCTCTTCCTTCAACAGTTGTACGATCTTTGATTAAGCCGTTCTCCTGAATAACGAATTTCCATTTACCTTCTGCGGTCTGCTCTAAGTTACCACCAGCTCCACATACAACACATTCTACCGGATAATGTAATCCATCCCACTGTATCTCACCAAGTGCTAATGCATTTGAGTGACAGTTTGGACACCATCCCATATCCTCTTCTCCAAGCCATGTACGCTCTTCAACAGGAGTATTGATTGCTTTCATGATGTTCTCACCCATTTTTCTTGCACGAGCCATCAACTCATCATCCAACAAGCACTGTGCAGCACCCGGAACTCTCTTAGCAAGAATCATATCAACAACTTTCATATCTGTTGTAAACATGGTTGCCTGCATTCCTTCTAATGCCATTGACTGCCAATCTCTGGATGATCCACCTACAGAGATAAGTCCTGCAACACGATCCTTATGTTCGATTGCACCGATTGTCTCCAAGAAAGCTGTCTCATAACTTAAACTTCTCTGAGCAAATCTTAAATATGCTGCTGAAGGCATTAAATCATATGTAGGTACAGAATAGATAACTGCATCCTGTGCTAACATAACGTCCATAATTTTCTTCTTGTCATCTTTTGCATCAAGAACACATCCTACGTTCTTACCTTCTGACATTCCTTTGGTACAAGAAGTACATCCTGTACAATCTAAGATATTGTAATCTTTCAGATTGATCATGGTTACTTCAGCACCAGCCTCCTCACAATACATCAGTGCTTCTTTCAGTAAAATTTCACTATTACTGTTTTTGCGTCCTGCAGTTACGCCCATAACTTTAATTGCCATTTTTCTTCCTCCATTTGTTATAAATTTAACAGACAAGCACCATCTGTTACACCATATGGGAAAAGTATATCATTTATTTATGCAATAGGCAAGTAAACAAGTATTTTTCCATAATTTTTTTTGTACAATTACACAACATCCCAAAACAAACCATCCAAGGTCTTATGTGATTTAATTGTTGGATTTTTACTTTTTGTTCACTATTTGTTTCAAAATGCCATCATATTGCTGATACATCGTCTGAACTTCATTCTCCAAAGTATAATAATGCAATATATATGCCAGCAACAATACAAGTAATAATAATCCGGCCGCCCCCATAAAAAGGCTTGCCGACATTACTGCCATTCCAATTACCAGTATTGTAATAACTGCAACAAGTGCTGTAACAATCAAATGTATTAGCCGTTCATGTTGAAAAAATGCCACTTGCGTCAAATGTTCTTGTAGTACTTGTTCCCAATCGGTATCCAAAGCATTTTCTTCTAAAATTTGGTCGATGCGTTTCCGATAATTAATAATTCTCTTTTTCATGCGTATCCCTCCCGTTATTTTTTTACTGACATCATTTTATCATATATGCTATGATTCTTCTATTTTTTTGCGTATAATACAAAGAAAAACATATTATCAAATAGGAGATTCTATGAAAATCAGACAAGCCAAACAATGTGACATAAAGGCATTATTAGATATCTATAATTACGAAGTGGAACATGGAGTTGCTACACTTGATATTAAAAAAAAGACATTAACAGAATGGGAAATGTGGTTTTTTGCTCATAATATCGAAAATCATCCACTTATCATAGCAGAAATCGATAATGAAATTGCAGGCTACGCCAGCCTTTCTACTTACCGTGAAAAAGAGGCCTATTGCTCTACGGTTGAGCTCTCTATCTATGTGAGTGTATCCTATCGAAAGCAAGGCGTTGCCACTGCGTTAATGGAAGAAATCCTTCAACTTGCACGCAATGATAAATCTATTCATACCGTCGTCTCGGTCATCACTTCCGGAAATGCGGCAAGCACTAAACTTCATCAAAAATTTGGATTCACTTTCTGCGGAACCATTCATGAAGTTGGGATTAAAATGGGACGCTATCTTGATATTGATAATTATGAATTAAGAGTGTAGGAAGAAGTGAAATAATCATACATTAGAAAATGGCTGTGCTTTTACGATAACACTCGTTAAGCACAGCCCTATCATTTTTAAAATTAATGATGGAATAAACGAATTCCGGTAAAACTCATAACCATTCCATATTTGTTGCAGGTATCAATAACATGATCATCACGAATAGATCCACCCGGTTCTGCAACATATTTTACACCGCTCTTATGCGCACGCTCAATATTGTCTCCAAATGGGAAGAAGGCATCAGAACCAAGAGCAACATCGGTATTTTTATCTAACCATGCGCGTTTCTCTTCTGCTGTAAATACCGCAGGTTTTACTTTAAAGATATTTTCCCATGCACCATCTGCAAGAACATCCATATAATCCTCGCCGATGTAAAGGTCAATTGCATTGTCTCTGTCTGCACGTTTGATATTGTCTACAAACTGTAAGCCAAGCACCTGTGGTGACTGACGTAACCACCAGTTGTCTGCTTTAGAACCGGCAAGACGTGTACAATGGATACGGGACTGCTGTCCTGCACCGATACCGATTGCCTGTCCACCTTTTACATAACATACTGAGTTAGACTGTGTATATTTTAAGGTAATCATTGCAATGGTAAGGTCAATTTTAGCCTGCTCGGTAAGTTCTTTGTTATCCGTTACAATATTGGCAAAGAATTCTTCATTAATCTCTAACTCGTTTCTTCCCTGCTCAAATGTAATTCCAAATACTTCTTTGCGTTCTAATGGTTTTGGCTCATAATTCGGATCAATTTCGATTACACAGTAATTACCATTTTTCTTTTCTTTCAAAATAGCAAGTGCTTCGTCTGTATATCCCGGTGCAATTACACCATCAGATACTTCTCTTTTAATGACCTGTGCTGTGGATGCATCGCACACATCAGATAAAGAAATAAAATCACCAAAAGAAGACATACGATCTGCTCCTCTTGCACGAATATATGCATTCGCCATTGGGGTAAATTCAATATTCATATCCTCTACCCAATAAATTTTCTTCTCAACATCAGTAAGCGGAAGCCCTACTGCCGCACCTGCCGGAGATACATGTTTAAATGAAGTAGCTGCCGGAAGACCGGTTGCTTTTTTTAATTCTTTTACTAACTGCCAGCCGTTAAAAGCATCTAGGAAGTTGATATATCCTGCTCTTCCGTTGATAACCTTAATTGGAAGTTCTCCTTCTTCCATATAAATTCTGGATGGTTTTTGATTTGGATTACATCCGTATTTTAATTCATATTCCTGCATGTTCTTTCTCCTACTTCCTTTTGTAATTTTATTTATTTTTATTTATAATTCTTGTTTCGTATTTACCTGTTGCAATATCAATAAAACGTACAAAAAGAGATACTTTATTTTCTTCATTCAAATTGTCCCAAATCATGTTGGTAAAGCTGTCAATATCTCCATCAATTTCTACCCATGTCGGCTCACCTTCAAAACTTGGGAGCGGATTTCCGTCTTCCATATATGTATGAATGAAACGGCCCTCGCCGGCAATTGGATTTTCATAAGCAAATGTATAGCGATTGCAGCTTTCCGGATTACCATTGTTGCTTTTTAAAATGGACATTGCATAGTTGTAGGTTCCATTCTCAATATGCATTACGCCTGAAATACGAGGTGTATAGTTTGGTCCATCCGGCTCAAATTCTCTTGTACGAAGAGACTGCTCAAATGTCTGCTGTTTATCCATCAATTCATAAATAGTATCTGTCTGATCACCATTGGTTACAATGGTTTTGTTGCCAAGAACACGTACCGGTGCATAAATAATCAAACTAGGATCACTTAATTTAGAAGGGTCAAATGCCTGTGTACGGATACCTTCTCCATCCTCTACGAATACGCGGTTACGGCTATTCTCGCTTCTTCCCATAATAAAATAAGCAGTTATCGCTTTAGTGCCGTCTTTAGAACGACCGATAACAATTCCACGTCCCGGATACGTAGTGCTTGATAATTCTTGTTGTAAGGATACTTTTTTCATATGTTTACCTCTCGTTTCATAATATTCATTATATTCATCACTCGCGCTACTCACTCGCGATAAGCGTCGACTCGAGAATCACAGATTCTCGAGTGTCGCGTTGCTCCTCAAGCAGCCATAACGCACCGATAGCAAATAAACTTGCATCGGTTCCTTATGGCTGCTTTCATCGCTTATCGCGTCAATTTTTAAAGCTGTGGACAGGGGCAGGGATACGCCCTTTGCGGTTTACAAATGCGTCACAGGAGAATTGGTTAACCGGCATAATTGGCGCATATCCTAACAGGCCACCAAATTCTACGATTTCTCCTACACCTTTTCCTACAACCGGTATCAGACGTACCGCAGTTGTTTTCTGATTAATCATACCGATTGCCATTTCATCTGCAATAATTCCGGAAATGGTTGTTGCTTTGGTATCTCCCGGTATAGCAATCATATCAAGACCTACCGAACATACGCAAGTCATTGCTTCTAATTTCTCAAGTGTTAAGGCACCGGCTTCTACTGCATCAATCATTCCCTGGTCTTCACTGACCGGAATGAATGCACCACTTAAGCCACCTACGTAAGAAGAAGCCATAATTCCACCCTTCTTAACCTGATCGTTCAAAAGTGCCAAAGCAGCTGTTGTCCCCGGTGCACCGGCATGCTCTACACCAATTTCATGTAAAATATCTGCAACACTATCTCCGATTGCCGGAGTCGGAGCTAAGGATAAATCAATGATTCCAAACGGAATTCCCAACTTTTTGGAAGCCTCCTGTGCAACAAGCTGTCCAACACGTGTTACTTTAAATGCTGTCTTTTTAATCGTCTCACAAAGAACCTCAAAACTTTCACCTCTTACTTTGGTAAGAGCAGTCTTAACAACTCCCGGTCCGCTGACACCAACATTAATAATCGCATCCGCTTCTGTTACACCATGGAATGCACCTGCCATAAACGGATTATCATCCGGTGCATTACAAAAGATTACTAATTTTGCACATCCTAAAGAGTCCTTTTCCTTAGTATATTCTGCTGTTTCCTTAACAATTTCGCCCATCAATTTAACTGCATCCATGTTAATTCCTGTTTTGGTGGAACCAACATTGATGGAGCTACATACAAAATCCGTCGTTGCAAGCGCCTTTGGAATCGAACGAATCAAATTCTCATCTGCAATTGTCATACCCTTAGACACTAGCGCAGAATAACCTCCAATAAAGTTCACCCCGACTTTTTTTGCTGCCTTATCCAAGGTTTGCGCAATACTAATAAAGTCATCCGGCGTTTTACAAGCCGCACCACCAACTAAGGCAATTGGGGTTACGGAAATTCTTTTATTTACAATTGGAATACAATAATTATTCTCAATATCCTGACCGACTGCTACCAAATCCTTGGCAACCGTTGTAATTTTATCATATATTTTTTGATTTAATTTATCTAAATCTGAATCAATACAATCAAGAAGACTGATTCCCAATGTAATTGTTCTTACATCAAGATTCTCTTTCTCAATCATTTCATTGGTTTCATTTACTTCCCAGCTGTTAATCATTGCATTGTTCCTCCATTAAATACGATGCATTTTTTCAAAGATTTCTTCACGCTGACATTTAATGGATACACCAATTTCCGTTCCAAGTTCGTCCATTTCATTGGAAATTTCCGCAAAAGATTTACTTGCTGTTGTCATATCAACAATCATCATCATATTAAAATATCCGGATACAATTGTCTGTGAAATATCCAATACGTTCACTCCGGTATCCGCAAGATAGGTACAAACTTTTGCAATAATCCCAACGGTATCTTTTCCTACAACCGTAATAATCGTCTTGTCCATTGTTTTTTCCATAAGTGTGCTCCTTTTAATTCATTCGAATCACTGGCGAAACCTCGTCTCTCTTAGCAACATGCATTGGAAAATCCTCTGCCTTGTATGGATTATCTCCCATTGTTACTTCCAGACGCACTGTTTCATACGCCAATTTCTCATAATTATTTTCTTTGCTCAAATGACCAAGAAGGACTTCTCCAAAATGGTCATGCAACAACTCACATAAAAACTGTCCGCTTCTCTCATTCGAAAGATGGCCTCGGTCTCCCAAAATCCTTTGCTTAAGCGGATATGGGTAAACGCCCGTTTGCAACATGCGGATATCATGATTTGCCTCTAATAATAATGCATCAAGATGCTGCAATTCGTCAACCGTATTTTGATTGTAATTTCCCAAATCTGTTATAACTGCAAATGTGCATTTACCATTTGTAAACTTATATGCAACCGGCTCTGCAGCGTCATGTGATATTGGAATCGGTTTGAATTTCATATCACCAATCTCAAATTCCTCTCCTGCAATAATCGGTCGGAACAAAGATTCCTCAATTTGACCAACAGACTTTACTTGTTTTATTGCATCTATTGTTTTTGGTGTTGCGTAAATTGGGATTCCATATCGTCTGGCAAGAACACCAAGGCCTGCAACATGGTCAATATGCTCATGAGTGACTAAAATCCCCTGCATCTCATTACATTTTAAATCAATGGATTCTAAGCCTTTTTCAATTCTTTTTCCACTGATTCCGGCGTCAATTAGTACATGATAATCATCTGTTCCCACACATATACAATTTCCGCTGCTCCCACTTGCAATACTACATAATTCTAACATGTTATTTCTCTTTCCAGTAGATTTCGATTTTATCTCCTTCGTGAAGTTCTTCGGAATATTCCGCTTCACGCCCATTAATCTGTGTTACAAGCTCACGACCTGCACCTGCATTCAGATTAAATGAAATGTGATCAAAAACATCTACAAACACATAACTTTCTTTTCCTGTAAGCGTAATAGATTCTTCATTTACAAAAACAATACAAACCGTATTCTTATCCTCGTCTATTTGACTTTGTGCATTTTGTTCTTCCGCAATTGCCGCCTTTTCTGTTTGGTCGATTGGCTCATCTGCCACTGCAAAGGATAAAACCGTCCAATCAATGGAAAAATTCTCATACACCAATGTATCTAAATCTGCTTCACGATTATTTACATAAATTTCTTTATCCAAATCAAGCTCAACATCCATGAACTCGGCAACTTGCCCTACCGTGTAAAAACTTCTTGTTTCTATCTGGTCACCTTCCTTAATCTCATAAGATCCCGGTTCTAAACAACCATTAACCTCGACAAACTTAGGACAGGTAATCATTTTTCCATTTACCAAAAATGCCACATTCGCTGTTGTGTATTCTTCTAATTGACTGATTGTGTATACCGCAGACTCTCCGACCGTAGAGGACTCAATTGTAATTTCACAGTTTGGTTCAAGCGGAGTGTTTATATTAGCCGGCTTCCCATTTAATTTCACAATAGCCGGTTCCCCCGCTTCGCCTCTTATAATGCGAGATGCACCATTTACCATAAATTGAATCGCTGTTCCACGTTTTGGGAAAAGCTCCTCTTTTGGGAATCCTGCTGCCAAGGCTGCATCCACAATCGTTAGCTTACTATTATCATAAAGCTTCAAACGTTCTCCATTAAAACGCACCATAATGAAATTGTTGCGTTGATCGTAATAATTTAAGCAAATTCCAATCGGAGTAACAAGAAGCGGATCCTTTTCAATTTCTGATTGTGCAAATGTAACTTCACGAAGAACTTCTTCTCCACGAAGCGCCACCCTTTCTTTCGGCAGTTCTAATCGTTCTGCCAAAAGTTCTGTAAAACCATGAATCTTTCCGCCGCCTCCAACAACAAAGCAAGCACTAACCGTTTTATCGCCATTTAATTCTCGAATTTTTGCTGCTATATCTGATGTAATTTTATCTACTGAAGGAGCAACCAATTCCCAAATTTCTGTTGCAGGAATTGTATGGGAAATGCTCATAATGTCCTGATATGTAATCTCTTCATCTGTTCCGGAAGCAAGCTTCATTTCTTCCGCCGTTTTGAAATCAACTAAATAGTGCTGGACAATTAATTCCGTCAATTCATCTCCTGCAAAAGGAATCATTCCATAGGCAATAATACTTCCATCTCGGGTAACAGAAATATCGGATGTACCTGCGCCCACATCGACTAATGCAATATTAAGCATTCTAAAATTCTCAGGAATTGCAACATTAATGGCTGCAATCGGCTCTAATGTCATATTTGCAACATGAAGCCCCGCTTGTCCAACCGCTGAATACAAACCATCTACAACATCCTCCGGTAAAAATGTAACAATAATGTCTTCGCCGATTTTTGTTGCTTTATGTCCTTCCAGATTTCCAAAAATCTCTTCATTTAAATAATATTTGACCACAGAATATCCAACACAATAAAATTTGTATCGGGTATCATTTTGCTCATTTAAAATTCCTTGGGCTTTTTCTACCCCAAGCAAATTCAAGGTGTGCATATCTTCTCCGGTAACAACACTCTCTTCCGGATACTCATATTCGATATGTGTGGTAATTGTCTTAAGCACACGTCCTGCAGCAGCAATACATACATCGGAAAGAGGCTCATTTAACTGCTCCTCAAGTTCCTTCTTTACACTTCCAATTGTTCTTGCCACACGACCAATATCATGAATCTGACCATCGATCATGGACCTAGTCTCATGTTCTTTGACATTCTGTGCTGTTACAATAAAACCACCGTCTTCTGTACGATATCCAACCGTACCAACAACATTTCGGGTTCCTATATCTAAACCAAATACATTACTCATTTGCTTTTCTCCTTAAAGCGTTCTCTATTTGTTGCAAAGTTTGCTCTATCGTTCTATTATTATCAATCACAAAATGACACGCATTGCGATATGCTTCTTCCTTTAATTGACAAGAGAAAATCTGATTGATTTTTTCATCCGAATAACCTCTTGACTCCTTAAGGCGAACTCTACGATTCTCTTCGCTAGTATAAATATACCAAAGTTCATCGCAAATTGCATCATAATGTTCTTCAATTAATAATGCAGCTTCTAAAAATAAAAATTTTAACTCACCTTTTTTTTGCTCCAGCAAGAATTGTTCTTTAACATACTCTTTTACTGCAGGATGTACGATTTGATTTAAAGCATTTCTTTTATTCTCATCTGAAAAAATAACCTTTGCAAGCTTATTTTTATCAAACTTTCCATCTTTGGATAAAATATCCTCTTCCTGAAACTGTTCGCAAATTGCTTTATAACATACCGTTCCCGGTTCCATAAGCGTATGGGCAATCTCATCCGCAAGCATTACCTTAGTATTCGCTTTCTTACAAAGATAATCTAAAATTGCACTTTTCCCGGCTCCAACACCGCCGGTAATACCTATAAATTTCATATTAATGTGCCTCGTACCAATTCAATCCGCATGCCGTTTCCACTTCCATTTCCACAGAAAGCTTTGCAGCACCTTCCATCTCTTCTTCCAACAACTGAATCACTGTATCTTTTTCTTCGCTAACTGTTTCAACTAATAATTCGTCGTGCACTTGAAGAATAAGTCGTGATTTTAAATTTTCTTTCAAAAGACGATCATGTACACGAATCATTGCAATTTTAATAATATCTGCTGCGGTTCCCTGTACAGGAGAATTCATTGCCACGCGCTCTCCAAACTGTCTTTGCATAAAGTTTCCGGAAGCAAGTTCCGGTATCGGGCGAATTCTTCCAAACATCGTCTTGATGCAACCGGTCTCTTTCGCTTCTTCTACGGCATGGTCCAAAAACTCTTTAATCTTTGGATAGGTTTCAAAATAGCGGTCAATATAATCCTGTGCCTCTTTTCTACTAATATCCAAATCCTGACTTAAACCAAATGCACTAATTCCGTATACAATACCAAAATTAACTGCCTTTGCATTACGTCTTTGTAAAGCGGTTACTTCCTCAAACGGAATATGAAAAACTTGCGAAGCAGTCGTTCTATGAATATCCTGCTTATTTTGAAACGCCTCAATCAAACGTTCATCACCGGACATATGTGCCAACACACGAAGTTCAATCTGCGAATAATCAGAATCGACAAACAAATTTCCTTTCATAGGATGAAATACTTTTCGAATCATTTTTCCAAGCTCAATTCGAATCGGAATATTTTGTAAATTTGGCTCCGTACTACTCAAACGCCCCGTCGCAGTAATGGTTTGATTAAAATTGGTATGAATTTTTCCGGTTTCGTCAATATAACCGGCCAGTCCATCTGCATATGTGGACTTTAATTTCGCCAACTGACGATATTCTAAAATATCTGCTACAATCGGGTAGTCCGATGCAAGTTTTTCCAAAACCTCCGCCGATGTAGAATATCCCGTTTTTGTTTTCTTTCCGTTTGGAAGTTGCATTTTCTCAAACAGAATAACACCCAACTGCTTCGGAGAGTTGATATTAAATTCTTCGCCCGCCTGTTTGTATATGCTTTGTTCCAGTTCGTCAATCGATAGCGCTAATTTTTGTCCATATTCTTTTAATGAATCTGCGTCTATACAAATTCCTTCTTTTTCCATATCATACAGCACAAAAACCAGTGGCATTTCTATTTCCCGATAAAGAGCAGCCATTCCTTTTTCGTTAATCTCCTGCAAAAGCATAGGCAATGCTTTCCATGCTACATAAGCTTCATAGCAAGACCATGTCACTACTTTTTGCAGTTCTTCCACCATTAACTGAGAAGGTGTCTTTTTACCTAAAAGGTCTGTTTTCGAAGGAACCATAAGTCCCAGATAATCCTTTGCAATATCCTCATATGGATACTCACTTTTTAGCGGATTTAACAAGTATGCAGCAATCCCTACGTCAAAACAACGATTTCTTAGCCCTATATATCCATCCCAATCCTTAGATGTGTCAACTGTGTTTAAAAAAGGAATCTCTGCAAGATTTCTTTTCAAATCAAATGTAATCCATTCAGAGCAAGAAATAAGTTTTTCACATAAGTAATCTTTTGAAATTTCTTCGTTTATAACAAAAAGATAGGTATCCTCTTCTCCAAAACAAACTGCAATCCCTTCCATACTTTTTGCAGCTACTGAATCAAATAAACTCAGTTGTTCATTTTCATGAAGGCAGACATCGCTTGGAACCACACAAAAAGCTACCGGTTTTTCTTCTGCTTTTTTTAATATTTTATCTGCCTCTTTTCGGTTTGTTATAGCTCTAAAAAACTGTTCCGCTTGGTTCTTAGGAACATCTACCGAAAAGCGCGATAATAAGTTCTTAAATTCCAATTCTTTACAAAGTAAATATGCATCTTCTGTGTAAAGTTCTTCCACACTTGAAAGTCTTGCATCTGCAAATGTATAATCGATTGGCGCATCTGTCACTATCGTCGCAAGTTCCTTGCTAAGAACTGCCTGGTCCCAGAATTCTACAATATTTTTTCCTGCCCTTGGTGGTTTTATAACAGTAGCATTCGCATGTACCGCCTCTATACTTCCGTATTCCGCAATCAAAGCGGAAGCTGTTTTCTCGCCTATTCCGGGAACTCCTGGAATATTATCCGATGTATCTCCCATTAACGCTTTTACGTCAATAAATTCCTTAGGTGTAACCAAATAGCGTTCTTTTACATCTTTTGCATAATAATTTTCAATTTCTGTTCCGGATTTCTTGGTCTTTGGAATTCGAATTTGAACATGTTCCGTTGCAAGCTGCAACAAATCGCGATCTCCGGATACGATTGATACTTCCATCCCCTCGCTCTCAGCTTTTCTGGCAAGTGTTCCTAACACATCATCTGCTTCAAAACCTTCTTTTTCCACAATAACAATTCCCATTGCAGATAACATTTGCTTAATAAGAGGAACCTGCTGACGCAGTTCATCTGCCATTGGTTTTCGCGTTCCTTTATAACCATCAAACTTTTTATGGCGAAATGTTGGTGCAGAGACATCAAACGCTACGGTCAAATACATCGGTTTTTCTTCTTCTAAAATTTTGAAAAGAATATTAAGAAAACCATATACCGCATTTGTATGCACTCCCTGCGAATTTGTTAAATCAGGTAATCCAAAAAATGCCCTATTTAAAATGCTGTGTCCATCAATTAGTACCAATTTTTCGCTCATAAATCATGATGCCTTTCTATTTAAAATTATATTGCTCTTGTATATATTTTTAGCCAATTTGCTTCATCTTCTGTTAAGAATGGCGCAATAACGCGATATACATTTGCATGATATTGATTCAATCGTTCTCTTTCTTCTAATGTCATTTTCGTTGGTTCAATCGCATCTAAATCAATCGGAACGTACGTTATATTTTCAAAATACATAAACTGACCGTATTCGTTCTTCTCGCCTTTACAACACAACAATTCATTTTCCAAACGAATCCCATAGTTTCCTTCGATATAAATCCCCGGTTCATCCGTTGTAATCATACCTTCTTCCAGAACATCTGCTCGTGTGGCATTCGGTGCTTGTCTCCAACGAAAACCATTCGGTCCTTCGTGTACGCTAAGCATATGCCCAACTCCATGTCCTGTTCCATGTTTATAATCCAAGCCTACTTCCCAAAGCGGCTCTCTCGCAACAATATCTAAATTCATTCCGGTACAACCATACAAAAATCGGGCATTTGCGAGATTGATATTTGCACGGCAAACTCTTGTAAAATGTTCCTTCATTTCATCGGTTAACGGACCTAATGCAAATGTTCTGGTAACATCTGTGGTCCCTTGCATATAATGTCCTCCGGAGTCCACCAACAAAAAGCCTTTCGGTTCAATTGGCACATCCGTTTCCGGTGTCACTGCATAGTGTACAATTGCTCCATGCTCGGCATAGCCACAAATTGTTTCAAAACTTAAATCCATAAAACCATCTTGTTCACGACGAAGTTCTTCCAGATAATTGGATACAGAAAGTTCTGTCATAGACGTCTTTCCCACCTGCGTCTTAAGCCAATACATAAATTTGCACATTGCGACTCCATCTTTGATATGTGCTTTTTGGGTATGTTCTATTTCAACCTTATTTTTGATGGCTCTCATACGCTCACTTGGTGCAGGTTCATCCACCACTTTCACGCGCTTCGATACATCATTACTAATACGATAATTTACAACTGATTGATCAATCCATACAACCTCATCTGCAGAAATTGTCTGAACATACGAATAAATATTATTGTACGGCATTGTTGTAATACCATTCTCGTACAAATAGGCAAGGATTTCATCTGTAAGATTTTCCTGTTGTACAAACCAGATACATTCGTTCATTGATAATACAAGATATGACAGCACCACAGGTACATATGAAATGTCTCCACCTCTTATATTTAAAAGCCATGAAATATCAGAAAGGGAGGTCATAATATGAAGTGTTGCAAAATGTTCCTGCATTGCTTTTCTGACCTCTGCAATTTTATCTTTTGTATTCTTACCCGAATAGCTTTCATCAAAAAGCATAATTGGTTCTTGGGAGCATTTTGGACGATTCTTCCAAATCAAATCTATTAAATCGAATTCCGTTTGCATTGTTGCACTTTTAGCATCCGAAATCTCCTTTAAGCGATTTCCAAACGAGCCGCTTACCACACGTCCATCAAATCCAATTACACCGCCTTTTGTTATATGTTGCTCTACATACTCTTCAACAGAAGGAACACCTTCTTCACCAATGCGGTACAAAGCAACCGTCGTACCTTCTAACTGATTTGCTGCCTGAATAAAATAACGTGCATCTGTCCATAAGCCAGCTTCTTCCATTGTAATTACAGCAGTACCGGCAGATCCGGTAAATCCGGTAATATATTCTCTTGCCTTAAAATACGCTCCAACATATTCCGAACTATGAAAGTCCGCTGTCGGTACAATATAAATTGTAATGTTATGCTTGGCCATTTCTTCTCTTAGCCTTGCCAATCTTTCTGGAATCATGTACTAATCTTCCTTCACCTCAAAGAATTTGGTATCTAGTTCCGGATAAGAACGTTTTAACGAAATCGGTTTACCGGAGCGATTCAAAAAGCAATGACTACTATGCGCAGTCGTTCTTAATTCTCCTGTCTCCTTATCAGTCATTCTGTATTCTAACTCCATCTTAACACCGTTGTATTTTATCAATTTAGTTTCAATTTCAACAACATCGTCAAATCGTACCATACTATGATACTCTACTGATATGGTAAGAACCGGACTGATAATCTCCATTTCTTCCATTTCTTTATAGCTAAGACCGATCTGTTCCATCAAGTCCATTCTCGCTTCTTCCATCCATTTCACATAATTAGAATGATGGATAATTCCCATCTGGTCAGTCTCATAATATTTCGCATGATGCTCATATGGACGAACTTTAATATCTTCCGGACGACACGTTACCTGTAATTCCTGTTTTGACATAAAATACCTCCATTCGTACTTCTTTTTACCACTGTATATTATGCCACAAAAATGCTTTGAATTCAACAATCACGATACGCTTCTACATATTCACTTTCATCTGCAAAAAGAAAATACGCTCCATTGATATATCCCATATATCCATTTGCTACCACATATCCTTTCATAAAAAATACTCCTTTCATCGTTTCCTGATAAAAGAAGTATATTTCTACATGTGCACCATATACCGTACACTAAATCTCTTTATAACACCTTTTACAAATTCGATTTGGTGCATCCACAGGAAGTATCTTTCCACAATACCTACATCGTAAAATATATTCGCGCTTATCTTTTGCCAGCAGTTGCATAATTACATCCTGTGTTTTTTCCCGTTCTTCCTCAAGCCACTCTTCATCAACTAATTTCCCCAACCGCATAGAAAGCTGATAATATAAATCCAGTTTCTTATAATAAGATTCATATTTTAACAAACCCTGATAATGGCTGTATTTCCCAGGTTTCTCCAAAGAAATATCTGCAGTATAGTTCATACAGTATTCGCCCCAAAGCCTAACCACTTCCCGGTCCTTGATATCAATTGGACAGGTAATCATTCGGTAAAGCATATATTTATCTTCAAAATCAGCTATAAAAACTCGCAATTTATAAGCTTCACGATATAAAAACATCATATCATCGATATTAATTTTTTCGAATGGCTCTGACGGTTTTACACTATGCCACAATTCCAAAATTACATCAAGTGGTGCATCCATAGACAGAAGCACTTGCGGAAAACCAAGTGATACCTTTGTAATGGGTGTTTCTTCGCTGTTCCACTGTTTCTTTAAAAACGTAAGACGGCTATGGTGCATCGCGGTTACATATCCTATATCATAGCGCCCAAACCGACCGGCACGACCGGCAATTTGCTTTATTTCCGGAACTTCAAGTGCTCGTATGTTCTTTCCATCATACTTCATAGTTTCTAAGAATACAATGCGACGTACCGGAAGATTTAATCCCATACCAATCGCATCTGTAGAAACTACCACCTTGGTATCACCATTGTTAAACAAATGCATCTGACGCCTTCGTATCTCAGGCGGAAGACTTCCATAGATAACGCTTGCCTCAATCCCATTTTGCTCCAAACGCCCCGCAACGTTTAACACATCTTTTTTTGAAAAAACAATAAGCGCATCTCCCTGTTCGACGTCATCCGGGAAAATAAATGGATATTCTTCCAATTCCAGAGGTGTTTTTCGTTCATATCGACATATTTCATAAGAATTATTGCATAATGAAATCAGATGTTTTACAACCTTCTCCGCAGCCGGACTCATGCAAATATGAATTTCTTTACTGCGCGCCCCCAGAATTGCTCTTGTCCAAGAATGACCTCGCAATTCATCTGCAACCATTTGAGCCTCATCAATTACAACGATATCATACTCTTTTTCAATGTCTAACATTTCTACTGTAGACGCTGTCACACGGCTATTTGCCTCTTCTAAATACTCCTGTCCTGTCAACATGCAACACGGCGTGCCGTATTCTTTCATTTTCTCATAAACTTCTAATGCCAATAGGCGGAGAGGTCCCAGATACACACCGCACCGCGCATCCTTTAACCGATTCAATGCATGAAATGTTTTTCCGCTATTGGTTGGACCAATATGAAGAATAAATTTCCGTTCCATTGCAAGTGCTTTCGGAAACTCCATTTCCGGTTTTGCCGGCACAAGTTGCATAATCTGCTTTTGCAACCTTTTTTGCCTATAATTATCAAATACTTCACGCAATGAATGATTGCAAATTTCTCCAAATGCTTCCTTTTTTAGTTCAAGTAAAACTTCATTATCAATACGCGCAAGTTCTTCTTTCGAAAACATATCCATATCCATACGAACTAATTCCGGCAACAGTTCATGATTTACAATATGAATCGCTGTTTTGTTATTATACATATACGCCGCCGTCACAAGAAGTTTTACATCTTTGTGTATTTTCGCAACAGCCTCCACTTTTCCGGGAGAAGCTTTCGTATTACGAATCATATTCACTTTTGCATGAAGTTTGTGTATATATTTTGTAAGGCGTACTTTTTTTGTGGAACGCTTGGCAATACTTCGGTATTGTTCTATATAAAAATCAATCAGATTCTTCACGTATTATCCCTCTTCATTAGGTCTTTTATAATTTCTCCTGCAATCATCAGTCCGACCACGGACGGAACAAATGCGATACTCCCGGGTGTTTGGCGACGCCCATTTTGCTCCGTTTCTAACATAAATGGCGTAATCGGTTGTTCTTTGGAATACACAACCTTTAATTTTTTTACACCGCGCTTTTTTAATTCATGCCGCATCACTTTTGCAAGTGGACAAACCGATGTCTTGTAAATATCGGTAACCTCAAATGCTGTAGCATCCAGCTTATTTCCCGCACCCATTGCACTGATAATTGGAGTGTTAACTATCTGTGCCTGCATGATGAGTTCAACCTTTCCGGTCACGGTATCAATAGCATCCACTACATAGTCATATTGTGAAAAATCAAACTGATTTGCATTTTCCGGCAGAAAAAATGTTTGATACGTATTCACCACAATATTCGGATTAATTTCAAGTACACGTTCTTTTGCCGCATCGACTTTATTCATTCCAATTGTCTTTTGTGTTGCAATAATCTGGCGATTAATATTTGATGCACAAACGATATCATTATCGATTAAATCCAATGTCCCAATTCCACTTCTTGCAAGCGCCTCTACAACATATCCGCCAACGCCACCAACACCAAAGATTGCAATACGCGTTTTGAAAAAGCGGTCTATATTCTCTTTTCCAACTAACATTTCGGTACGGATAAATTCTTCCCGCATCTTAACTTCCTCCTAATCACTTGTAATAGCACAAAACATCCAACACATGACGCACTAATTACTGCACCAATTTTTAGCCCCGGTGTTTCGTATTCCAATCGAATCGAATGTGTCCCCTTATCCAGATGCGTACTGATAAGCGCATTGCAAAAATCAGTAATTTCCATTTCTTCCCCATTTACATAAAGCATCCATCCCGGCTCGCTTGGAATCGGCAAAATAAGTCTTCCCGGTGTTTGAACCTCTATCTTACCTTCTATCTTAGTATCGTTGATACTAACAAGTTCCATCGTCTGTTTACTAAGCGTCTGATAAGCCTCATCCAAAGCGGCCATATTCAAGCGATATAAATTATAATCTATTTCCTCATCATTTGCATTTGATATAGTAATTACGTCTCCCACTTTGTAATACCCTAAATCCAGTAAATAACGATGCGTTGTTTTAGAAAATGTTTTTGTTCTTCCACTTAGGAAAGATGCATGCAATTGGTCAGTTGAGCAAGTGTCGTATAATGCATAATAATAGCCATCTTGCGACATTGTTATTGTCGTTTCCCCCGGTTTTACCACTGTTTGACGTGAACTGGATATCAACAGATTCCCGGATGCACCAAGCGCCTTTGCTAAAGAGTTGATATTTCCAATCCTTGACACATTACTAATCTCCCATGCATTAATTGAATCTTCTGTCATCATAAATCCAAAAGGCAGACAATAATTATTTTCATATAGGAAGTAAGACCCTTCCTGTGCCACAAATGTATGAAGTGGATCTCCTTCTAGCACACTATCCGTCAAAATATATTTCACAGAAAGCATCGCCGAAACAATTGGAGTAGCACCATTATAACAATAATAGTTCGCCCCACCTTCCATATAAACATTTCGATAAAATGCGCTCACATCAATATTCATCAAAGATGAAAAAATAGTTGTTGAAGGATATCCATATAATGCATCATCATTCTTGGTCTTACGTTGCGGGTCTTCTACCCTATAAAAGGAATCCTCATTCTTGGTAAGTTCTAATAGTTTTTCGTAATCATTTGCTTTTTCTAAGTATTCCTTTCGATTTGTGGTGCCAAATCCGGTCACCGAAACATTGAGGATGACTTCTCCAAATGCCAATAACAAAGCAAATTGTCGCAAAAATACATATGTTTTTTTCTTTGACAATTTTAACATAATCATTATCAGCGCATAACATGTAATAAAAATACAAGTTACCACAACCGACACGACATCTGTTACCTCCAAGTCGGTCACCGCAGCACTCATAACTAACAACGCAATTGCTACCACACACGAAAGAATCACATGCCAGATTTTTATACCTTTCCATTTTCTCACCGTTTCAAATCCGATTACCAACAGAACAAATATATACAAAAAAGATTGTCTGCCCGGAAGTGACTGCGGGAAATGCATTCCATGCCAGATAAAATCCAGATAATTATTTGCAAAACTGATTAGAAAAAAAACGATTAAACATACTCTTGGAATTTTTTCTTTCCAAGAAATTCTTCGATTTAGAATATAAAGCCCAAACAACAGAATGGAAAATGCTCCTGCATACAAATTCGGCCAATGTTCCCTTCCGATATAAGTTTCTGCCGTTGTAGCCCCTCGTACCAATTCCTCCAAAACAGAAAAATACCATTCTATTTTCTCCGGAAAGCCTTCTTCTGTCGAACCGCTGCTTCCCAAAGCGATTAGCTCAGGAAGTAAAAGCACCGCTGATGTTCCTCCCGCCAAGAGAGAGTATCCTGCAAAACGACAGCAGGTCATAATGCGCGCTTTTTTCTGTTCAAATAGTATTATGATAAAATATAGCACCAAGAAAATACAAATCATTATAGAAATATAATAATTTGATAAAATTGCTATCGAAAGCGTAATATAATACAACGCAACTTTCTTTTCTTTCACTAATTTTTCTAATCCAAGAATAATCAGTGGCGCAAGTGCAATACTATCGAGCCACATAATATTCCAGCTATATGCAGCCATAAATCCGGAAAATGCATATGTTGTTGCAAACACAAGTGCCGGAAAAAGTGTATTTTGATGAAATTTTCTATCTTTCCCCAATAATTGATATCTTTCTTTTAGAAAATAGAAAAAGGACCATCCTGCAAAACCGGTTTTGAGTAGCGTTAATATCGTCATAAACTCAATCACAAAGCCTTCGGGGCAGAAAAATAAAAGCCAGTTCAAAGGACTCGCCAAATAGTAAGCAAATAAAGCCACAAAATTAGATCCAAGTCCTAAATTCCAAGTATACATGAGGCTTCCGCCATTTTGCAATTTATTCATGAATTCCGTAAAAAACGGACAGTATTGATGATACATATCCACCTGTAAAATGCAGGAATCCCCAAACGGATATACTCCCATTCCAATATATATCACAATGGATACGACTACCGGAATCAAAAAGGCAATTGCATACCACATATATTTTTTCTTCATGTTAGTCTTCCTCCCAATCAAACATATAGTAGTACTGCAATTGTTGGTAGGTATCCAGCAGCTCTTTATTTTCCGTTGTAATTTCTTTTTTCACTGAGGATAAAATCGGATAACTTTCCTCCATCTCTAAAAGAAAATTTTGATACGGTGTAGTGATAACTCCTGCAGTTTGAAGTAGATGCGCAGATAAATAATTTGCACTTGTATCCACCCCATTTGCTTCTTCTATATCATAATTTGCCCAAATCACATACGGAACAATATAGCGTTTTTCATCCTCTTCTCCGGAGTAAATTGATTTTGTCACAGTAGTATTTGGCTGATGATCTCCAAAAAATGCAATGATTGTTTTCTCTTCCTGAGCAGAAAAATAATCCACCAAATTCTCAAATTCGGCATCTGTGATTTTCATCAAAGATAAGTATTGATCTAAAGCCGGATTATTTGCAGCAGGAACGGTAACATCATGCGAAAAATCCGAGTATATATCTGTATATCCACCATGATTTTGCATCGTTACATTAAATATAAAAATTGGTGTTCCTTCTTCCTTATCCTCATATATCGAAATGATATTTTCGAAATTAGACTTATCACTTACATATTTTCGAATACGTCTAGGTTGTTCATAATCATCCAAAAAGATGGTATGTTCAAATCCCATCCATGGATAAACCTGATCTCTTTCCCATCCGCTTGCACCATACGGGTGCATTGCATAAGTACTATACCCCATCTGCGTAAGATGACTTGCAAGAGAAGGTATCTCACCTTTGATATACTGTTGATAAGGAATACTTCCATTTGGCAAAAAAGCCATCGTATGACCTGTTAAAAACTCAAACTCTGTATTAGCAGTATTTCCTCCGCAAACCGATACATTCAATTCACCGGTAATCGTATTAGGTGCACCTTGCTGTAATTCATGAATAAACGGCATATAATCCTGTGTCGATTCCACCTCACCCAAAACGCTCAAATCTGAAAAAGCCTCATCCATAACAACAATAATATTTGGAAGTTCCTCCGGATTGAAATTTTGTGAACTTTCATAAGTTTCCAAAATTTCTTCGCACACTTCTTCCTTATAACCCGCCGGCTTATCAATACTGATATACTCAAGATTCATTGCAAACGTAACCGCCATTCCATTTACCTTGGTCATATATACAGGTGTGAACAAAAACGGATACAAATAATGCTCCGTCTGAAAATTCTCATCCTGCAAAAGATTCACAAAAAAGCACAGCGCTAATATACTTGCTACTGCTGATGTCAGTCGCCATGATATCTTCTTTTTCCATGCAAAAGAGAAAAATTGTACTAATATTAAAATTGCAACAAATATAATAGTTACAATAACGACCTGACGCTCTGGTGTAAAATCATAATTTCCGACAACACTTGCTGCTGTCTTTATTGAAAAAATATCCCACGGAACAAATGGCGTTGAGCGAAATGCCATAACATAATGATTTACCAACCCAAAACTCATCGCAACAAACGCAAGAATACGAATCGCCCACCTTCCACTCCCAATCAAAAAGAATAAGGTCCATGCCAATAATTCAAATAACAATATATTAAAGCCTTGTGCCCCCAAACGCACTTCTTGAAACGGATTATGCTCATACCATTCCATCAAGTAGAAAATCACCACCGGAAACAGAGCAAACACAATCGCTCGAATGATTGTCTCTATAACTGTAACGGCCTTTTCTTCATCTTTTTCCCGCATAAAAAATGTGCCAAAATTCATTCCAATGCCTCCAAACATTCTGAAATGAATTCTAGCACATCCAGCTGCTTTTTTAAATTGATTTCGGTAATTTTTAATAATTACTAAGAACCAGTCTCTTACGACAAGAAATGTCTAATCCATCCAAGGCACGTCTTGCCTGTCCATAACGATGTGGATTAATACGAATCACCCAAACTTCGCTAGCTCCATTATACTTATCTCTTCGAAAAAAAGGAATCTTTCTACAATTCTTTGTAAATGGAATCTGCTTTTCTAACAACAACTGTGCTGTCTGATTTCCTACACGCACATTCGTTGTTCTACATAACTCTACATCGTTATCCGTAAAATTCCCAAGTTTTTTTACTGTTGCCAAAACACTACCCCCCTATTTCACACGAACCTGAATCTGCTTGCCAAGACCATCTGCCACTTTTATTAAAAAATCCAAACTCGGATTGTATCTTCCACTCTCTAATCGCGATATGTTCGACTTCTTCGTTCCTACCAATTCTGCAAGATGTTCCTGTGTCATTCCTTCTGCCTTCCGAGCCTCCCGAAGCTGACGCACAACCACTTCTCTTGTTGATTCTTTTCTCATACAAGTACCTTCTTTTCAACAAACTTACCACTATTAAGTTATCATATACGATAACATTTGTCAATTATTTTCATGTTTTTTTATTTTTTTGTTGCATTCATTTCTTGGTTGTGATAACATATCATTTGTTCGAAACAAGCCGGCGTGTCGGAATGGCAGACGAGGCAGACTCAAAATCTGTTGTGGGCAACCACGTATGGGTTCAAGTCCCATTGCCGGCATTAGAAGCACTTTTGTCCATCAGGCAAAGGTGCTTTTTTATTCCATAAACTTTACTTAATTTGGGAGACAGCAAATGAAAAAGGGATTAGTACTAGAAGGTGGCGCTATGCGTGGTATGTATACCGCCGGTGTCATTGATGTTTTAATGGAAAACGGAATAGAATTCGATGGGGCCGTTGGAGTCTCTGCCGGAGCTGTATTTGGATGCAATTATAAATCACGTCAGATTGGGCGTACCATCCGTTATAATAAAACTTACTGTAGGGATAAACGCTATTGTAGTTTTCGTTCTTTAATAAAAACCGGTGATATATACGGCGTTGAATTTTGCTATCACGAGCTTCCAACCAAACTAGACATTTTCGATATTCCAACCTATCGTTCGAATCCTATGGAGTTTTATGCAACATGTACCGATGCGGTTACCGGAGAAGCAATTTACCACAAATGTGAATTAGGAGACGGAGAAGATGTAGATTGGTTACGTGCATCCGCATCTATGCCAATGCTTTCCCGTATCGTCGAAATCAATGGTCAATTTCTATCTGATGGAGGAACATCTGATTCTGTTCCTCTTGCATTTATGGAAGAGAAGGGTTACGACCGTAATGTGGTTGTTTTGACGCGTCCGGCAACATATCGCAAGAAAAAGAATCGATTGATGCCGATTTTTCATATCGGTTTACGCAAATATCCAAAACTGATTGACGCACTTGGCGACAGACATATTCGTTACAATTCTAACATCGACTATATTCGTCAAAAAGAACAGGAAGGAAACACCTTTGTTATACGTCCTAGTGCGAAACTAAAAGTTGGTCCTATTGAACATAACCCTGACAAATTAGAAGCCACTTATCAACATGGCAGAAAAGATGCACTTGCGTGCCTTGAAGAATTAAAAAAATTTTTAAATTAGTTACATCGAATTTCTTATACTATAAAAATACCCTTCGGTTCTAAAAACCGAAGGGCTATCTTATTTCCTACCTAGTAATTTTCAAATCATCAAAACAATCGAATGTTGCGAAGTAATCTTTTGGTGTCTCTGCACGACGAATCATCTTCACACTTCCATCCTCTTTTAATAATAATTCCGCAGAACGAAGTTTCCCATTATAATTGTATCCCATAGAAAATCCATGAGCACCGGTATCATGAATCACCAAATAATCTCCCATTTCAATCTTTGGCAACTGACGGTCTACTGCAAATTTATCGCAATTTTCACAAAGAGAGCCTGTAACATCATACATATGGTCACAAGGTGCATCTTCTTTTCCAAGTACGGTGATATGATGATAAGCACCATAAATAGCAGGACGCATCAAGTTTACTGCACATGCATCTACGCCAATATATTCTTTATAAATATGTTTCTCATGAATCGCTTTCGTAATCAATGCACCGTATGGTCCTAACATAAAACGTCCCATCTCACTATAGATTGCAACATCATCCATTCCAGCCGGTACAAGCACTTCTTCAAATGCATTGCGCACGCCTTCGCCAATTGCATAAATATCGTTCGGCTCCTTGTCCGGAGTATATGGAATTCCAACCCCACCGGAAAGATTTACAAAAGCAATATGACAACCGGTTAAATCACGTAATTCCACTACAAGCTCAAACAACTGTCGCGCAAGTTTTGGATAATATTCATTCGTTACCGTATTGCTCGCTAAGAACGCATGAATACCAAAATTCTCAGCACCTTTTGCCTTCATAATTTTGTATGCTTCAATCAACTGTTCTTTGGTCATTCCATATTTGGAATCTCCCGGATTGTCCATAATTCCATTACTTAACTCAAATATTCCACCCGGATTATAACGACAACTAATAGTCTTTGGAATATATCCGATTGACTCTTCCAAACATTCGATATGTGTAAAATCATCCAAATTAATAATTGCACCTAATTCATTTGCATATGCAAACTCCTCGGGCGGAGTATCGTTGGAGGAAAACATAATGTGCTGACCATCAAAGCCACATGATTTTGCTAACATAAGTTCCGTATAAGATGAACAATCACATCCGCAATCATACTCTTGTAAAATTTTCAAAAGAAATGGATTTGGAGTTGCCTTTACTGCAAAATATTCACGAAATCCTTTGTTCCATGCAAATGCTTCCTTAACAGCCTTTGCATTTGCACGAATACCTTTTTCATCATATAAATGAAAAGGTGTTGGATATGTCTTTACAATTTCTTCCACCTGTTCTTTCGTTACAAACGGTATTTTCTTCATAATCTTCTCTCCTTTGCTTTTGCAAACATTATGCTACAACAAGTTTTTCCTAAATTCAAGCAATTTTGCGCTTTTTCTTTTCTTTTCCACCGAAAAATGATAAAATAAAACAGAATACGAAAGAGAGGTTCTATTATGAGCATTACTGTTTTACCTTATCTGGATCAAAATCTTTTGAATCAGACAAGTCCTTCAACCACAAATGCAAAAACAGCTGATACTGTTTCTGACAATAGTTCCGATGTGTCTTTTTCCACTTCATTGGACACTGCTAAAAAAGCGGTAAAACTCATGGCAATCGACACCGCTATCGCCCAAGCGAAAGCATCCGGATCAAATGGTATTTCCATGAATTCCGAGCTTGCGGTAAAACTTGGTATTTCAAATTATATCAGTACGTCAACCACTGCTACCGGATTAAATACTACCGTTAAGCACACCCCTGTATCTCAAGAAAACACGTTTTCCAAAACAGAACTTACTTGTTCCGAAGAGTTGAATCCTTATTTTGTAGAGGCCGCCGAAACTTACAACGTGGATATTAATCTGCTTAAATCCATTGCCAAAGCAGAATCCAATTTTCGTCCGGATGCTACAAGTAGTGCCGGTGCAATGGGTGTTATGCAGCTAATGCCTGCTACTGCCGCCGATCTGGGTGTGACCAACGCTTATGACGCACACGAAAACATCATGGGCGGTGCGAAACTGATTTCACAGCTTTTAACAAAATATGATAACAACTTATCTCTCGCGCTTGCCGCATACAACGCCGGAAGCGGAAATGTCGATAAATACGGTGGTATTCCACCATTTAAAGAGACACAGAATTATGTAACAAAAGTTTTAGAATATTATAACTAAACATTTTTTATCCGTATCCGATATACATATTGTAGCGGTTCATCGGCCGAATAATCGCACAAGAAGAAAATGGACAAACCAGGGATGGTAACATGAATAGAAATGGAATTTCAACTTCATGTTACCGTTTTTTTATTTCTTTTTGAAAGGATGCAGTCAGAAGTAATCGGTGCAGTCCCTTAAGAGGGGTGAAAACATGATTATTCAATCAGACAACATGCAGCTTGCTGCAAAACGTAACTACAGGGAATCTCGCACTTATTCCGTAAGTAGTCAGGTTTTGGATAATAAACCATCACAAAACATTTTTCATTTTCCAAATATAAACGAGGATACTAATCACAATACTCCATCACATGAATCTGCCAATTCACTTTCTGAGATGGTTAACCGTTATCAAACAACATATAATGTACACGCCAGCCGAATTCAGGAACAACTGCGAGCATTAGATCAAATCAAACGACAAACCATTGATTATCTTATGCAACTGCTATTCGGAAAAACTCAAGCAACCGAACCGTCAAACGGTGTATATTATGATACCGGAGCCAATTTTTCCACGCAAACCGTTCGGCAATACGCTTACTTTACCTACTCAGAAATTGAGACAACTTCTTTCGATGCTTCCGGAACGGTAAAAACTGCAGACGGACGTGAAATTAACTTTAACTTTAACCTTACGATGTCACGCTCCTTTACCCAAACCGCATCATCGTACATTGATTTTACACAACCGGTCCTTTGCGACCCACTTGTAATTAACTTAAATTCCAATATTGCAGCTGTGTCAGACCAGAAATTTTTCTTCGATTTAGATGCAGACGGCAAGGAAGAAGAAATATCCTCTTTAAACGCAGGCAGTGGATATCTTGCTCTCGACCATAACAATGACGGCGTTATCAACGATGGAAGCGAGTTGTTTGGCACCACTTCCGGAAACGGTTTTCTTGACCTTGCCCAATACGACTCCGACAACAACGGTTGGATTGATGAAACAGATGCAATTTTCAAACACCTAAAAATATGGACTATGGAGCCAAACGGCAATCATAAATTATGTACTCTTAGCGATTCCGGTGTAGGTGCACTCTATCTCGGAAGTTCCGATACGGATTTCTCTTTAAAAGATGCCGAAAATAACACCAATGGTATGATTCGAAAAACCGGTCTGTTTTTGTACGAGAATGGAACAAGCGGAACATTACAACAACTGGATTTGGCGACATAATATTTGCATTCCCGCAATTTTTGGAATTTTGTTATTGACATTTCAAAATTCCTATAGTAAGATGTAACAGTTGACGCAATCAACGTTACATTGCTGGTATGGCTCAGTCGGTAGAGCGTCACATTGGTAATGTGGAGGTCACCGGTTCGATTCCGGTTACCAGCTTAAGGAAGAGTTTTTTAGCTCTTCCTTTTTTCTTGCCTTTAAATGTTGAATTTGATAAAAAGTATGATTTTTAAAATATTTCCTTTTCTAAACTCTCCTATTCTGATATAATCGTAATTAGGAAAAGGGTAGCATAAAGGGGTGAATTTCATGGATTATATTACAAAAGAGAATGCTGACATTATCGGCGAAATAGCTAACATTTGCACAGGGAATGCCGCAACAACCCTTAGCATGATGTTGAACCATCCGACCAATATTACGACCCCGACTGTGGAGGTTCTTACGAACGAAGAAGAACTTTCTCGTCCGGATCGTATTTTAGTTAAAATCCCTTACACCAAAGGACTGGATGGAACGAATCTTATGATTCTACAAGAGGCTGATGCATTAGTTATTGCAAACCTTATGATGGGTGGAAATGGCAAAGATACTTCACATATGGAATTTGACGAATTAACGATTTCAGCAATAACAGAAGCCATGAATCAGATGTGTGGTACGATTGCCACCTCAATGTCAACACTGATTGATGCACCAACTGACATTGGTTTTCCACTCGTGAATTCTAAGTACAAAAGAACCTTTTTAATCCCTGAGGAGCTATGTAGCGGAACGGATATTGTAAAAGTTTCTTTTCGATTAACGGTTGGCGATTTAATTGATAGCACTTTGCTTCAACTTTATCCACTTAATATTGTAAAACAGATTTTAAAACAGGAGGACAAATAAATGGCTAAGATTTTGATTGTAGATGATGCTGCATTCATGCGCATGATGTTAAAAGACATCCTTACAAAGGGTGGCTTCGAAATTGCAGGAGAAGCTGCTGACGGAAACGAGGCTGTTGCAAAATATAATGAATTAAAACCAGATCTTGTTACCTTAGATATTACCATGCCGAACAAAGATGGTATCCAAGCATTAAAAGAGATTAAAGCAAACGATCCTAACGCAACTTGTGTTATGTGCTCTGCTATGGGTCAGCAATCTATGGTTATAGAAGCAATCCAATCCGGTGCAAAGGACTTTATTGTTAAACCCTTTCAGGCAGACCGCGTATTAGAGTCTATTCGCAAAATTTTGGGATAAAGCACCATAATGAAAGCAAAACGATCCGGGATTTCCAAAAGTCTTGCTAATATAACTGTATTACCGCTTTTAATCTTTGGAATCATTACAACTTTGTTCAGCACTTACTGGGTTTCCTTATCAATGGAGGATGAAGTAGAAAAAGAATTACTTCATCTAGGATCATCTGCCATGCAAATGTTTGACCAACTTTATCCCGGTGATTACGCTATGTATACCAATGAAGATGAAATTCTGGTCACCAAAGGCGACATGATTCTTAATGAGAATTATGATATAATTGATGCACTTAAGATGGATACGGAGGCAGATTATACATTATTTTATGGAGATATGCGTATTATCACCACATTACGCAATCAGGAAAATAAGCGCATTATAGGTACAAAAGCAAATTCACAGATTATTTCAGATGTTATAAACAAACAATCTACCGCATTTTATACCAATGTTGATATCTTTGATACGTCTTATTACGCCTATTACATGCCGCTTTATAATGATAATGGCAAATGCATTGGCATGCTTGCCACTCTAATGCCAACCCACGGTGTATGGTTGTTAATTTTACGTTCTACGTTACCTATTTTGATTTTATCTTTGATAGCAATCATTTTTGCACTCATCTGGACACGCCATTATTCGAAAGAATTAATTTGTGTAATTCAGAAGTTGACTACAACATGTGAGAAAGTCTCACACGGAACTCTTTCCAATACGGTTCCTGCTGAACTTCTTGCCAGGAAAGACGAACTTGGTACCATGGCACATTCCTTGGTAGATATGCAGGCTTCGCTTCGCACTTTCATTGAGCAAGATGCTCTAACCGGTTTATACAATCGACGTTTTGGACAACAAAAATTAACACAAATGGCACAAGAAGCAAAGGAAAACAATTCTAGTTTTTCCATTGCACTTGGCGATATTGACTTTTTCAAGAAATTCAACGATTTGTATGGGCATGATTGTGGAGACTATGTTCTTCGAGAAATTGCCCACTTCCTTCAGCACTATGTCCGTGATTACGGATATTGTATTCGCTGGGGCGGAGAAGAATTTCTAATTGTATTTACCAATAGTTCTTATGATCATCTGAAAGAATTGTGTGAAAATATGATTCATGATGTTGCCAATCAAAAATTTATTTATAAAGATACAGAGCTTTCAGTAACAATGACCTTCGGTCTTATTGACACAAACGGATATGACACCGAAGATGATATGGTAAAAGAGGTAGATAATCTTTTATACAAAGGAAAAGCATCTGGTCGAAATTGTTTAGTAACCAAATAGCACAAACCCGGAGTTGGTCAAAACTCCGGGTTCTTTATTTGTTAATTACACTTCTTTCAATTGTTCTATCGCCTGTTCCTTCAGTATAACAATCCCATGTTCTTTAAGAAAAGCCATTCTTGCACTCCCTACTTCAACATGACTCGCAAATTCATCCGCCAGTACCGACAAGCGTAGCACTTCATCCTCCGTACGCTCCGTTACATCTATGAGCAGAAAATATTTTTTTTCATGTTTATACAAGGCATTCTTCGGAACCGGATTTAAATCTATCAATTTGGAAAAACACATGATTGTTTCTAATTTATGAAAAGTATAAATTACTATTACACGAGCATTTTCATCTTCTTTTTGCTCATTGTATGACGATACATTTTCCAACTTTTCCTTTGGAATGGAATTTAAAAGCCCATGAAAAATATCCTTCAAATGCTCCACCATACCACCAGCTCCCGGATGCTCCGAAAACGTTAGTGATAGCGTATGATCCGGCATAAACTCTGCCCGAACTGTTTTAATACCCAATTCAAATTTTATTTGAAACTCTTCTTCAGCAAGTTCAAAAATATGGTTCATAAATTCCTGTGTACGTTCACCATTGCTCATAATTTCATCCAATGTAAAACCTAATTCCTGTATTTCATCTTCTGAAATCACGCACTTGATTGCATGTTCACCAATTCGGGAAAATTCCATATTATCACCTGCCTTTCATGTTTTCTATTTTATTACGTATTCTTTGTAGCGCATTATCAATAGATTTACTTGGCTTTCCAAGACGAACCGCAATTTCCGTATATGAATCTCCTTCTAAATAGAAATGAAGCACCTGTTGCTCCATTTTACTCAAACAATCCCAAAGATTGCTTTGGAAATCCTTCCATAATTCTTGCTTAATCACCTGTTGTTCGGGGCTTTCCTGTAATTGACTGCTTAATAATTCTTCCAATGACATGCCGTTTTCTCTCTGTTCTACCGAAAGCGAAATATACGTGTTTAACGGTTGATGTTTTTGACGATTAGAGGCTTCGAGTGCTGAATAAAGCTGACGATTAATACATAGTTCTGCAAAATGATAAAAAGAAGTTTCTTTTTCCTTTTTAAAATCTCGAACGGCTTTAAAAAGACCAATCATACCTTCCTGAATCAAATCGTCTGTTTCTCCACCAATCAAGTACATGGCATTTGTCTTTTTTCGCACCACCGGTTTATATTTTTCCATAATATAATCAATAATATCGTCTTCTCCCAAACGGAGCAATTCTATCAATTCTTCATCCGTATAATTGTCATACTTCTTCAATCTTTTTACCCCTTATGCAATCTCTGACGCACAATTTCGTATGCTAATACACCTGTGGCAACAGAAGCATTTAGCGAATCAATATCTCCCTTCATCGGAATCGATGCAATCATATCACAATTTTCTTTTACAAGCTTACTCACGCCTTCTCCTTCATTACCAATAACAAGGCCTATCGACCCTGTCAAATTCAAATCATACATCTGTGTTCCTCCCATATCCGCACATACAAACCACATTCCTTGCTCTTTGAGTTCTTTAATCGTACTGGTAATGTTTGTGACTTTTGCAACAGGAGTATAATTGATTGCACCTGCAGAAGTTCTTGCTACGGTAGGCGTCAAACCCACTGCGCGTCTTTTTGGAATAATCACTCCATGCGCACCGGACAAATTTGCTGTTCGCAAAATAGCACCCAAATTATGTGGATCTTCAATTCCATCTAAAATAATTACAAAAGGAGGCTCATTTTTTTCTTTTGCAATTTGCAATATATCTTCCACTTCTGCATACTCATATGCCGCAGAAATTGCAATCACACCTTGATGCTTTCCGGTTTCCGAAAGTTGCTCCAATCGGTCTTTACTGACATAATTGATGATTGTATCATGTTTTCTTGCTTCTCTTGTAATCGACTTAATTGGTCCATCCTGACAACCATCTAAGACAAAAAGTTTATCGATGGTTTTTCCGGAACGAAACGCCTCTAATACTGCATTACGCCCTTCAATTTTATTCTCTTCGTATCCCACACTAATTCTCCTTATATAACAATGCTTAACTCTATAATCGCTATTTTTGTCAACTCTACAATTCGCTCAAATTGATCCGTTAAGTACAAATATCCCATAAGCGCTTCGAAACCGGTTGCTTTACGATAATCTGCCATTGTAGCGTTCTTTGCCATTGTCGGTGATTTCGCATTACGTCCTCTACGATAAATATCCATCTCTTCCTCTGTCAGCTTACTTTCAAGTGTTTCCGCCATTTTTGCCTGTGTTTGCGCCTTCACAATATGACTGGTCCGATAATGCAACTGACTCGCTTTCGTATTTCCTTTTCCTACAACAAGTGAGCGTATAACCAAATCAAAGATACCATCTCCAATATATGCAAACGTCAATGGCGAATACGTTCGTATATCCACCTCCGGTATTTCAAATTGTTCTTTTAAATATGAATCAATTCCTTTTTTCATGAAATAAGCTCCCAAACTACTCCTTCACGTGTATCTTTGATTGCTACTCCCTTTTCTAATAATTCTGCCCGAATTGCATCTGCCTTTGCAAAATCTTTTTCTTTTTTGGCAGCAGCGCGCTCTGCAATCTTATCCTGAATAAAGTTCTCTAATTCCGCATCTACCGATTCGTTTGATTCCTTTAACTCCTTTGCCATCGCAATGAGATTTAAAGATAATACATAATCAAAATCTTTAATCAATGCAAGTTTTGTCCTATCATTCATATCGGCTTTTAATAGATCATAAATAACGGTAATTGCCATCGAAGTATTCAAATCATTACTCAAACTATCCATAAATTTTTGTTTGTACTGTACAAATGCATTTTCATCCAATTCACCGTCTTCTTCTAATTCAGCAATTTTCTTTACAAGCTTGTTAAACGCAACTGTAATCTGGTCTAAAACTTCATAAGAAAATTCGAGCGGCTTGCGATAATGCGACTGCAAACAGAATAATCGGTATACCAACGGATTATATCCTTTTTCTTCCAATAAAGAAACTGTCAAAAATTCGCCTTTGGATTTACTCATTTTTCCAGACTTATCATTTAAATGATGTACATGGAACCAGTAATTACACCATTTGTGTCCCGTATACGCTTCTGATTGCGCTATCTCATTGGTATGGTGTGGGAAGATATTATCAACACCGCCACAATGAATATCCATATATTCACCCAAATGTTTCATACTGATGCAAGAACATTCAATATGCCATCCCGGATATCCAATCCCCCACGGGCTATCCCATTTTAATGCTTGATCTTCAAACTTAGATTTTGTAAACCAAAGTACAAAGTCATTTTTATTCTTTTTATTGATATCTTCTTCTACATCATCACGTACGCCAACCTGCAACTGTTCTTTTTCTACTGCGGAAGAAAACACAAAATAATCGTCACGCTTACCAGTGTCAAAGTAGATATTTCCACCAGCCTGATATGCATAGCCTTTTTCCAACAACACTTCTATCATATGAATAAATTCCGGAATACAATTCGTCGCCGGTTCGACAACATCCGGACGTTTAATATTTAATTTCTGACAATCTCCAAAAAAGGCATCTGTATAAAATCGAGCCACTTCCATAACCGTCTTATGCTCACGTTTTGCGCCTTTTAACATTTTATCTTCTCCGGTGTCAGCATCGCTTGACAAATGCCCAACATCAGTAATATTCATTACACGTTTTACGTCATATCCAATATAACGAAGTGACTTTTCTAAAACATCTTCCATAATGTAACTACGCAAATTTCCAATATGCGCGAAATGATATACAGTTGGACCACAGGTATACATTGCAATTTTACCATCTTGATTTGGAATAATGGTCTCCATATTTCTCGTTAAAGTATTATAAATGCGAAAATTATTCTCCATTTGTATGCTCCTTCTTTTTTCTTATCTGTGATTCTAATTCATGCACACGTTGTTCTAGATTTTTTAACTCTTCTAGCACCGGATCCGGCAAATGTGTCTGGTCCAAATCTTCTTGCGGCAAATGAACATCATTCCGTTTCACAACTCGCCCCGGGACTCCAACTACTGTTGAATTCGGTGGTACTTCGTCTAACACAACACTTCCGGCACCTACTTTGCTATTATCACCAATTTTAAAAGAACCTAAAATTTTGGCACCCGCACTGACCATAACATTATTCCCAAGTGTTGGGTGACGTTTTCCCTGCTCTTTACCTGTACCGCCCAAAGTAACGCCTTGATATAGGGTACAATTATCACCGATAATTGTGGTCTCTCCAATAATTACACCATTTCCATGGTCGATAAAAAGACCTTTTCCTATCGTTGCTCCGGGATGAATCTCAATTCCGGTCTTTCTTGCAGCTTTTTGCGAGATCCATCTTGCCCAAAAATAATGACCTTTTCTATACAACTTATGTGCTCTACGATAACTCAACATCACCTTAAAACTCGGATACAGAAAAACTTCCATATTCGAATGAATTGCCGGATCTCGTTCTCGTATGATTTGAATTTCCTCTCTTACAATCTGCATAAAGCCCATACAATCACTTCCTTTTATTCATTACATATTCCATATCACCAAAAAACGGATTACTTCCTCAAAAGAGACGAAGTAATCCGTGGTTCCACTCTCATTCCAGCCGATAACTATAACTATAACCATAATTCTATCGGTCTGCTCTATACACGTAACGTGTGTCTTACGTATCTGACTACTCAAGTTTTTCGTCAAATCAGCTCCCGGAGGCACTTTCAGAAACCATAAGTCAAAGTTGCTTGCAGCCGGTGACAACTTCTCTCTGTGGCTTAATTATGTCTCTTACTTTTTTCCGTTCATTGCCTTTTATCATTATTCCATATTCTAATTTAGTTTATGCAGTATTCATTCTTTTGTCAAGAATTTTTGCGACATCCGTTGCAACCGGCACACGAATCGGCATCACCCATCATGATGCTTCCCTCATAAAAACCGGTCAAAAGGCAAATTGCCTGTGATGCAATTCCTTCTTCTCTTCCGGTAAATCCCAAACCTTCTTCGGTGGTTGCTTTGATATTCACCTGTTCTTTTGCAATGCCAAGTGTCTGCGCGATATTTTGTTCCATCTGCTCAATATACGGACGAAGCTTTGGCTTTTGAGCGATAATGGTTGCGTCTATGTTTTCAATTACATATCCATTTCCTTCCAAAAGCCCTTTCACATGCTCTAAAAGCTTTATGCTAGAAGCCCCTTTGTACGCTGGATCCGTATCCGGAAAATGCTTTCCGATGTCTCCAAGTGCTGCAGCACCTAAAAGCGCATCCATAATTGCATGCACTAATACATCTGCATCGGAGTGTCCTAAAAGTCCTAATGTATGTGGCACTACTACTCCACCTAAAATCAGCGGTCTCTCTTCGACCAATTTGTGTACATCATAGCCCATTCCTACGCGCATGTCCTAATTCCCACCTTATGCTAATGCTGCTGTAATGATTGCCATTGAATATACTTCTAATGCATTACACCCTCTGGATAAATCATTAATAGGTGCATTCAAACCAAGTAATATTGGTCCGTATGCTTCGAAATTACCAAGTCTTTGTGCAATCTTATATCCAATATTACCTGCGTTAATATCAGGGAAAATAAAGGTATTTGCCTGGCCTGCAACCTCAGAATCCGGACATTTGGTACGCGCAACACGTGGAGATACTGCCGCATCAAACTGAATTTCTCCTTCAATTGGAAGTTGCGGATATCTTGCTTTTGCCTTTGCTGCTGCATTACGCATTTTCTCGACATCGTCACCTTTTCCGGATCCAAGCGTAGAATAACTCAAAAATGCAACCTTTGGATCTACTCCAAATATCTTCGCACAAGCCGCTGCTTCACCTGCAATTTCTACAAGTTCATCTTCTGTCGGATGAATATTGATTGCACAGTCTGCCATTGCAAGAACTTCATTCTCACCGATTGCAGACGGACGAACTAAAATGAAGCAGGAGGATACTATACTATTACCTGGTTTGGTTTTAATAACCTGTAGTGCAGGACGAACCGTATCTGCCGTAGAATAAGTAGCACCACCAAGTAAGGCATCTGCAAGTCCCATTTTTACCAGCATTGTTCCAAAATAATTCGCCTGAGATAAAATCCCTCTTGCCTGTTCCGGTGTAACACCTTTGCTCTTACGAAGCTCACAAAACATATCAATCATCTCATCAATGCGATCAAAATTAAGTGGATCAATGATAGTTGCACCACTAATATTAAATCCGCTCTCCCTTGCCGCTGCACAAACTTCTTCCTTATTACCAACTAAAATCGGACTAAGGAAATTGTTTGTCAACAGACGAGATGCGGCTTCTAAAATACGTGGGTCTGTTCCCTCTGTAAAAACAATTTTCTTTGGATTTTCTTTTAAAGTTTCAATTAATTTACCAAACATATTCCAATCTCCTTTGTATGTTATTTTTATGGAAATACTATTTGTTTTTGAATCAAATCTGCACCATCATTGTTTCGATTATCAATTATATGGTCACAAATTTTACTGTTACGCTTTTCTGCATCAATCGAGAGAATTCGAAGGGTTTTCTCCTCGGATGAAAAATCCTCTTCTACAATATTTTTAATTAGGCATTCTTTATCCTTAGAAACATAAATAATCTCTGTCGGGAAATGGCGTTTCATTGCTATTGCTCCGCACATATCCAGTGGCATCACCGCAAATTGCCCTTTATCCAATACTGCTTGAATTTCCTCTTTTTTAGTGCCATATTTAACCCCTGCATACATTGTCTTTTCGAAGAAATTCTGCTGTTCGAATTCTTCTTCTGTTATGTAAATGTGCTTATCGCTTTTCTTTGTGCAATAGGTCAATGGCGCCGCGAATCGTTTATCCCTACACAATTCCTTTGCAATCTGCGTCTTCCCTGAACCCGAAGGACCTACAAGCGCCAAAACCGACGGTACTAAAACATTCCGACTCTTTGCATGTGATGCTTGAATAATCTGTTTCACCAATGATACAAATTCCTGAATGGTATTGACAGATAAAAGTCCTGTCATCTTCCAGTTCCATGGTTTCCGCATAAGTACCGGATAAGTTGCCGGTGTCTCTAAAATATTATGTATCGCATCGTCTAAAATAATATCAAAATGCACCAAATTCTTTGCATTTCCCAAAATAATATTCTCATGTGGAAGTTCCGGAAACGCATCCATAATCTGTTGTGCACGAATCCCCATGAATTTCGGATATACTGCAGTGATGATATAAACATCTGCAATTTCCATCAGCTTACGAACACTTTTCTTCGTTCGCTCTGATACAACCTGTTTGTGGTATAGTGCCTCTTCCTGATAAAACTCCTTAATAATGCTTGTTCTTCCGGTATTCTCCCAAGAAGTCACTTCTTCTAAGATAAGCGGTGGTTGTATCTGATATTTCTCATTTGCCATTGCGATGGCAAGACTGTTAAATGGAGCTGTTACATCATCCCAGTCCAATCCAATCTTCGGTCTTAGCATTTTAGTAAATTCCCATTTCCTCGTAAACAATCTCTTCGATTAATTGATTGAATTCTTCCTCGGTGTAATCACCACTCTCCATCATTTCCTGTATTTCCGGATCTTGCATTACCTCTGCAGTCATTACTCCTACCAACAGGCAATATCCCCCTACAAAAATACCAATAACTAAACCAATAATACTTGTAACTAATCCTCCAATTGCTAACCCTTTTCCATTCTTCTTCACTAATGCAACAATTGCCAATATGATACCGATCAAACCAATTGGTGTTCCTAAACAGCAACATAAGAGTGATATAATACCAAATACCAATGATGCAATACCAAGCCCTTTACGCGGCTTTTGTTCCAACACCGGTGCCTGCCCATATACTGCCCCCATATAAGGATTTTGTCCGTTGTTCATCATTTGATTGTTAAATTGTTGATTGTTATCCATTGTTATTCTCCTTTACTTCCTAAATAAGATTAATCATACCACATTTACCATTTGCACTTCAATATTTTTACATCTATTTTTTTACACATACAAATATAGGTGCTCCTGTAAGTTCCATCTGAATTTTCCCATCTACTACATCTAATTCCGTAACATTCCCCATTAAGTCAATACATTCTGCACGTGTTCCATCAATTGCAATTTCCCAAGTCTTACTTTCACTCCACTGACAATTCCACGGTAAATTCGGTGTTCGTTCCATTGTTTCTAAGTTACTGATATCATCGTTGCTTAAATGTTCTGTTGTACTCCATGCGCACAGTACATAATCCTCTGTATCTTTTATTTCACAGCGGAATGCTCTGATTTCATCTGACCCTGTCACTTGCGGAACAACACTTTCTTCTCCTTCCAAAAGTCTTGTAATGGAAGCATATGCAAGCGCGGATGGTTTTGGCATAATGCGACCATAAAAATCGGCCTGATAAAAAATACCAAAATTATCTTCCATATCATTGGGTAAAATTGTATGATAAAGATTCTGTTGATCAAACAAACTATACACATCAACTTCATCTGCCCCATATGACAAAGCAAGTAACAGTTCTCTTGCCATATAATCTGCTTGCGTACGTAAATCAACTCCACTGGATATTCCCGTGGTTGCTAACGGAGTCGTTGGCATTCCACATTCATTCAAATACCATGTTTTATCCCCAATGGAATCCAAATAATTTCTGGTACGTATCATTGCACTCTCAAAACTAAGTTCTACCGAGGTATCACGAATCAAATCCGGTGAATAAGGAAAGGAATATGCATGCGTTACTAATGCATCCTGCTTTTCAAGAATCCCATAATCCTCCAAAGATTGTAACCACAAGGTCTCACTTTGATAAACTGAAGCACCTAGATATGGCAATCCATAATCATGAATAGCCTTATATCCTCCTGCAACATATACGTCATTAAAATATGATATATATTCTTCTAACGGGTACCCATAAAGATTCGCATATAAATTCGGTTCATTACCAGCCTCACAACTGCTTAGATAACTGCCAACCTCCTCTAATGCCGCAGTAACTTCCTGCTGATATTCCAACGCATCTATGGGTTCGGTCCAGTTCTTACCAATTAAATACTGTCCATGAATTCGAACTCCCTGTTCCTGCAATTGCGCCAAAGAATCTTTCAGTAAAGTATAATCCTCCTCTACATATTCCGGTACACCAATTCCCACTCGTGCATTTGAAATTCCCAGAAGTCTTGCAATTTCTATTGTGTCTTCATTTGGCTGATATTTTCCAAATCGAACTCCGCTAATGCCAAACGGACTACCGTCTCTATACTGATATTCATATTCCGGCATCACACCAAATGTGTATACCTCTTTATGAACTTCTTCGCTCATCTGTGCGGTAATCAATGCATAATAGATTCCGCTTTTCTCTGCAATAAGAGAAATTTCTTTTTCTTGATATTCCCCCTCTTTCAACAAAACTTCTTCTGTCTCATCACTGATACAGTTTCCGTAATAGTCATAAATCTGCCAACGAATGTCCACTTCCGAATCATCATTCACCAGATTTTTCGTTTGAAGTTCAAATGACAATTCATTATTTGTATATAGCATAACATTATGTCCGGTTTCTTCTGCACAATCAAATCGAACGGATACCGGTAAGTTTCTGGATGCAAAAACAGCCCTTGTATCAGCCTCATTTTGATCCGACTCATCACAAAAAACAATCGCCAATTCTACTGACGTGTCTAAATCTTCGCCTTCGAAAGATATCGGAATCATATCATCCGAATAATTTTCAAAATAATACACCGGCTGTGCCTCATCGCCTTTATAAAATGTATAAACACTCTTTGTATCATCAATTCTTTGAATCCATGCCATACTCTCAAAATCCAAATACGGAAAATCACCATTTTCCGGGAAAACCCATTCTCCAAGTGTTCTTTTTTCTACCTTTTCATAAGAAGTCAGACGGTTCTGGGAATAAAACAGTATCCCACCATCTTTTTCATAAAACCTACTATTTAAAAAAGATTTCACGCCAATATGACTATCATATAAGGTATACTCTGTGGTAAAACTTCCGGATGATGAATTCATATCATAAGTGACCGTCACTACCGGATATTCTCCTTTTGTATCCACATCAAATTTTCGCACCCTTTTCTTCTTATACAAAGCTTTATCATCTACCCAATAGGTAAATGTCCCTGCCTCTGACAAAACCTCCACTTGGTTTCCTTCTTTATCTACAATAGATATACTTTCCTTTCCAGATTTAGAGATATGATAAGAATAGGAATCCGTCGTATATGTATAATCACGTTTATTTATACCATTTTCTCGACCTCGTGCAAACAGTAGTATCGTCAATAAGATTTCTATAATAATTAACCATCTTGTTTTCATAAAATCCCCTTTAGATAATAATGTGGATAGACTTTTTATTGATTTTCATCAGAAGCATACCCACGGTCATAACAATTACTCCAATTATGATAAATAAAAGGAAATGCGGCAATGTAATTCCAAGAATCTCTAATGCAACAGAAGCAACTGCAATAAATGCCGGATGGGAAAAATAAATGTAGGACGACATTCGTTTTAACCATTTATCATGTTTTTCCCAATGTAACATTGGATATTTGAATAATAAAAGCATAAAAAATAAATTCATCAGTGGCATCAAAAGCATTGCCTTATAATCCGGATTTTGAACATAAACATTTACGCAAAGACCTTCCAAGGCTAATAAAATTACACAAGTCAAAAAACCTATCACAATCAAACGTGGCGACTCACTCCATTTTTCTTTTATTTTGACTAATATATATCCAAGCATCACCGACGGTAGACCAATACAGAAAATATTTCGGAATATCTCATATCCACTCCACTCATATAAATTATTTAACACAGGGATTCCCTCTGCATCAATTCCATACTCACTATGCGCAATTCCAACGATATATAAGACTCCTGAAACAACAGTTAATACCTTTAATCCCTTCTCTTTTGCAATCCGAAAGGCGATTTCTGCCATCACAAGCGCATAAATCAATGCAGTCATATACCATAAATGCGGATAACTTCCCTCTCCAAAGAAAAATTGTACACGTTGAATCAAAAAAGTAGTTATCGATTCCTTCTGAATCAATACATTAATCACAAAACTCATCAAATAATATACAATTGTCCAAAAAACATATACTTTTACAAGACTTCCGATTTGTTTTGCAAAAATATTTTTTCCCTTCATTCGTGCATCCAAAAAATAATATCCGGAAATCAAAAAGAACAATAATACCAGTGTTCTTGTAATAAATATTTCAATCAGTGGACTTACTTTCATAAGAGTATCATTTAATTGCCACCCAACATGTGAAAACATAATTCCCAATGATGCCACAAACCGAAACAAATCAACTGAAACATTTCTATCTTTCACTTTTCTTACACCTTCTTTCTTTCAAATATTGTAAAATCATACCACTAAAGAGTGTTAATAAAAAAACTGCAATTCCATATACAAGTACCGGTAGTTCCAAATGAAGTATTTCGCATCCCTTGCCAACAATTTCCATAAAAAGTGGATGTGCAAAGTATATATAAGCATACATTCCCCGACACCATTTTCCTGTTTTTTCCATGCTGGGAAGTGGAAAATGCAAAAGAAACATCAACATACAAAGTGATACAATCCGTGTCGTAAACTGACTGCGAACACTTGTCTTTAAGTTTAAATGAACAAGTATCGCAAATTCTATCACATATATAATCACAGTCAATATCATCAACATCGTGTATTTTGTTTTTTTCATTTGATGCGAATTTTCAAATAGCGCCACGGAATATCCGCCCACAAAACATGGTATGCCCAGACAACAGATTTCCACACAAACAAAAAACCATGGCATCGTGTGCAAATCTGCAAATACAGGAATCGTTTCCAGAATCCACGGATATCCATAGTACAATGCACCAAAACCAAATAGCAAAACACTAATAAATAATAGAATCTTTAATCCGGTTTCCTTAAAAAAACGATAAATGATATATACTAAAATCATTGCATACAAGAAGGATACCATATACCACAAATGCCAATAACTACCAACGAAGAAAAAATATTTCACATATCGAAGTAACGCACCCAAAAATGGCTCACCCTGAATAACTACATTCACCACAATACTTAATAAGATATAAATTACAGACCATCTCACATAGATAACAATTCCACATTGAATACTTTTTCGGGAAGATGCCTGATTTTTCAACAAATTTTTCACAAAGAAATATCCGGATGACGCCAAAAAGAACGCCACCGCAAAACGTGCAGGCGCCTCAAAGACTCTCGCAATAACCGCCGTTCTTCCCAGTTGCTCTGTGCATATATGATATCCCAAAACAATTAAAGATAGTATAAATTTTACAATATCCATTGAAGAATTTCGCAAGTTCTTCTTTTCTTCTGCCATAACTTTCCTCTTTTATCTTCCAAGAATTTGCTTCAACTGTCCGATATCTTCACGAATACTTTTATTTTTTAAAAATAAGTAAATTAAATAAGCCGCCAAATAAATCAGCATTGCCGGAATTCCTTCCACATACCAATTAACTGCAATAAAAATTATTGTCAAAAGAATTTCTGCAATATTATCTTTCCATACATGAGCCTCAATCTCACGCAATAGCAATTTTTCCGCAAGAAAATTTTTAAACATCATAAGAAATACAATACTAATGACTGCGCCATTTAAACTTCCCATTCCGTATACCGTAATTACCGCAAGCAAAGCACTAACAATAACCGTAATAAGACACGTCATAAGAATCCATTTTTCCTTTCTGAGTGCCTTAAGATAGGTATCTGTCAATGCAACAGAACGCGTTTCATAAATGCACATCGGGAACAATATGGACAAGTATTTCAAACTATCTGCATATTGTGGCAACCAAACCTCTAAAATCATTTTTACAGGCACATACAAAAGTAATACTGCTAAAACCGGCACGGTAAAAACCATGCGCATTGTTGTATATAACTCTTTTAATTTGTCAACTGACATTTTTTTCATCATCGGAAACAATACTACACTAACTGCGCCAATACATGTAATTGCCATATTCGAAAGACTGAGTGTTAACGAGACTTTACCAAATACAACAGTTCCCCATTTTTGTTCCACACAAAAACGGATAATCCCAATAATCAACTGACTTGCAAGCAATGCAATTAGCAATTTATAACCTATGGAAATCAATTCCTTTGCCTCATTCCATACCTCTTTTCTCGGCGGGAATTTTGCAAAAACATTATCTTTGCAAAGAATCATCGCATAAATCATAGATAAAAATCTTCCTATGATTTCAATAAAAATCAATGCATAGAAATTGCGTACTCCAAGAATGAGTACAAGAATTGCAATTCCGAAAAAGAGTACCCTCTCAGCTGTTACAACCCTTGCATATTCTTTAATCCGCCCGGTTGCCTGAAGATGCGTTTGTAGCAAATAACGCAAAATATCAAACATAGATGAAATAACTGCCAATGATAAAATCGCAGCTTTCATTTCATCGCCGATGAAAGTTCTGGCTATGAAACCACACACAACACAAAAGATGAACTGAAACAATGCCAACGACCAAAATTGTGCTGCCATCATTCCATGGTTTAATTCTTTGTAATCCTTACCTCCGTATTTCAAATAGGTTCCTTCACACCAACCAAGCGAAGAATATGCTGTGTAGGTTACATAGAATAAGTACAGCTGCCAATAGCTGTACTCTTCTACTCCCAATAGTTTTGGAAGCAATAACGTCATCACAATGGAAATTCCTAATCGAATCACATTCGCAGACAACGCATGCATAAAATTTTTCAAAAAATGTTTTGCTTTTTGATTCATTTATCCACCTATTACAACTTCTAAGATTGTTCGATATGGTAGTGCATCATACCAACCATTGATATAAACATCATATAACAATTTTACAACAAATGCCGCCACCACCAACATATACAATAAAATCCTTCTATTTCTGTCATCTTCACGAATAACAAGCCTTGGAATAGCTAAAAACGTAACCGATGTAAACAGTTTCGTAATTCGATCCGCCTGAGGTATAATTGAAGAAAACAGAATTGTAAGGGCCCCAATATAATACATGTTCACATAGAGATTGAATTTTTTATCTTCTTCCAAGTTATAATGCAAATAATAGTAAAAAATAGCAAGGAAAAATACCGTAAAAATAAATCCTATGAGATAAAAATTACTCATATCATACACAGACCCGATATACCAACCGAATTTTGTCTTTGATAGGACAAAACGCACCAATTTTCCTATGAGAGGAGACGAAGCCAATAGTACGATATATGTAATTATCTGTGTTTTAAGATTAACCTTCTTTCCATACAAAAAATACGCAACTATGAAAACCACTGCACTCACATGAATTCCCGTTGCAATAATTAAAAAGAGTAAAAATTTCCAGAATTTCCTTTCATATACATAATTTAATGCATACAACATAATTGCTGTTGCGAGCATCTGACGAATCTGATTTTGCGAATTAAAGAAATCGCCGCTTACAAAAAATATCAAAATGCTAAGTGGCACATATGTTGATTGTTCATATATTGTCAAAAAAGTAAATAAAAGAATCAGAAATGCCGTTACCGCAAAAAGTATCCAAGAATCTTCTGTAATAAAATATAAAATGCGATTCAAGAAATTAAATAACGGCTCAGAAAACTTTTTTCCACCATTTGAAATGGTTAGAAAATACTCATCATAAATTACCCAGTCCGTTCCAACCCAATAGCGAAACATAGAGACCAGTAAAAACGGAATACATGAGAGAACCGCCAGATAACGATAAGTACTCTTTAGTTGTTCCTCATGCTTTACATTTTCTGCATATGCCGCAAAAAACATAGAAATAAAAAGCATCAAAATATAAACAAGCATATCTAATTTATCCTCTTTCCTTCAGCTGCTCATTATATAATAAATCAAGTTCCTCGGACTCCTTTTTGATATCATATCCGAATTCTCTTACAACCTCAGAAACATCTTTTCGTGTTTTTGTAGTATTTGCACATAGTTCCAAAAGTTCTTTTGTCCATACCTGCGTATCATTGAGCGGAAGATATTTCATATTATTCGTAATCTCAATTTCTTTTGTAACGGTATCCGAGGTTAAAATAGGAAGATCTGCACATTGAGCCTCGACCAATACCAATGCTAAACCTTCATACAAAGAAGGAAGCGCAAATACATCCATCGCTTGATATAATTCATTCACATCGGAACGCGCCCCCAGAAAGAGAACAGCCCCCAAAAGATCATATTCTTTTACCTTTTTCTTAACATCATCCAAAAGCGGACCTTCTCCAACAAGAACAAGAATAGTATTTTCATTTTGTTTATGGACTTCACGAAAAACATCAATCAAAAAAGACTGGTTCTTTTGTTCCGTAAATCTTCCTACATTTCCAATACAAGTCTTTTCTCCAAGCTGAAGTTGCTCACGTTTTTTCTTACGAATTTCTTCACTATAGGAATTTTTATCCGTATCAATTGCATTATTGATGATCCGAACTTTTCCCTTTTTCATATTTCTTTTTCCAAATAAATATTTTCCTGCTTCTTCGCCACAAGCATAATAATGGGTGGAAGTTATTCTGGTAAATAACTTAAAAAAAGCATAAATCACCTTCTTTATTCCTGTTGGATGCTGTGCTAAATGAGAATGTGCAATTCGTACTTTAACGCCACATAACATCCCTAGAAAGGAAGTAACAAAACACATAAGCGTCATATGCGAATGTATGATATTAATGTGATTCTCTTTGATAACCGAATATGCCTCACGAAAACTCTTAATAAGGTTGTCCTTCTTTTTCGTAACCACATGCACCTTAAAGCCAAGCTTTTCAAATTTTTCCTGTTCCACTGGATTAGGTGTATCATATGCGATATAATGTAGTTCATATTCCTCTAAATTCATATTCGAAAAGTAATTATATAGCACTGCTTCTACGCCTCCGGTAGTTAACCCACCGGCAACATGCGCAATTATTTTTTTCATATTTGCCCCTGCCTTTTTGCAAGTTTTTTCAAACCTTTCATTTGATAAATCAAACGAAAACTAATATAGGATACCAATAAAGTAAGTTTTGTCCCCATTCCTGCTTTTCTATCATGCATAACAAGTTTTCGATATGCTTTGACATTTTTTTCAATACGTTTACGTTCACTTTTATATTCTTTTCCGCTCGGAATCTGAAGATAAATCGTAAAGTGTGCTCGTACTGCACGACATGCAGCTGCACTTTCCAATTGCGGATATTCTGTTCTAATATGCTGATACAAATTTTCCGAAAAATCAATTAAATCCATTTTCTTTCGTTGGAACTGTACACGCATAATACTGTTACTTCTTTGCAGATAGTAATAGCCATCATAATCGATAAATGCAACTTTATGACATCGCTCCAATAAGGAAAAAATAATTGCAAAATCTTCGTAAAGCTTTCCTTCTAAATAACGCTCTTGTGCAAATAACTCTCTTTTATACAACTTGCCCCATGCACATACGTCAGCATCTAACTGATACAACATAATCTCAAGAGCTTCCTCTTTTTCCACAAGACGAATCCGGTCTGTTTGCTTGGAACTCTCCATAATTCTGCCATCTTCATATACATTTTTCCAACGACAGGAAACCATCTCTGCACTCGTATCTGCTGCAACCTGGTACAAGCGCTCAATCATATCTTCTGCTATATAATCATCGCTATCTACACAAGTGATATAGCTCCCTTTGCAAATATCAAGACCGTGATTTCTGGCAGAGGACAATCCACCATTTTCTTTATGTATTACAACAATCCTCTCGTCCTTTTTTGCATATTCATCGCACATTTTGGGACAAGCATCTTTGGAACCGTCATCAATTAGTATAATTTCCAGATTACAATAAGTTTGGTTACAAATACTTTCTACGCATAATTCCAAATATTCCTCCACTTGATAAACCGGTACAATAACACTAATTAACGGCTTTTTTTCTTCTTTCATGCTTATTCTCCATATACTTCAAAATAACGTGTACACATTTTCTCGACATTATAATTTTCAATAATATCCTTCCTACACGCTTGACTAATCCGCTGTGCGTCAATTTCACCCTTACGAAGTTTCGCAATAATTTCTACATAATCATCGCAACATTCTGCAAGAAAACCATTTTCTCCATGTACAATTACATCGCGATTTCCAATTACTCGACTGGCAAGACAAATTTTACCCATGTACATTGCCTCTAACAACGCAATTGGGAGCCCTTCCCAAAGCGATGGTAATAGAAAAATATCTGCTTGTTGCACTGTCTTTGGAACTTCATCCGGTTGCATCCAACCTGTAATTTCAATATTGGGTGCAGTTAATTCATTCCTTAATTCTCCATCACCAATCCAAATAAACTTAAGATCCGGAAATTTTAATGCAACTTCATTAAATGCACTAGGATTCTTTTGATAACAGACTCTTCCCACCGTACATACAACCGGATTTTTCATGTCAAGGACATGCGTATCTTTGACCTGTAGCTTATTCACATCAATCGCATTATTGATATATAATGCTTTCTTGGTAATTCTTAATGTTTTCTCATACTCTCCCTTAGACACGCAAATCGTCGTCGCACCACCAATTGCTGCAATCTTTTCTACCACAAACAAAATGATTCTTTTGATGATACTGTCATCCTTTTTCAAAAAAGAATATCCATGTGGCGTATAAAAAACCTTATGTTTTCTGGTATTAACCGCCATTCTTCCGCAAAAACCGGCTTTTGAAGAGTGTAAATGCACAATATCCGGGTTCACATGTTTTACTACTTTTCGAATTTCAAATACAGACTTTAAATCCTTAATTGGATTAATGCTTCTTTGAAAACTCTTTCCTTGAATAAATTGTATTTTTTCACTAAATTGTTCCTTAAAATTTACCGGTGTTTGCGGTCTTAAGGCATAACAAATCGTCACGTCATAACACTCAGCTGCAGCATTTGCTAAATCCACAAGATATGTAAAAACACCACCACCAAAGGCTTCTACTACATATAAAATTTTTTTCATTCCCATTCACCTTGTAATTTTTTTTCTTGTATGCTACGATGTTTGTACTTTTAGGAGGTTCCTATGAAAAACATCCAAAAACATAAATTCCGTTCTTTCATAACACTAATTTTGATGGTTGCTTTTGGTGCATATCTTATACAAGGATTCTATGCACCACTTACTGTCACAGAGTATATTTACCATAATGATAAAATTCCGGAAGACTTTTCCGGATATACAATTGTTCAGCTTTCCGATTTGCATTGCAAAAATTTCGGCGATAATCAATCCCAATTGATTGAAGCTATCACAGAATGTAAACCTGACATCATTGTATTGACAGGCGATTTTGTCGATGCAGATCACACAGACATCCAGCCGGTCATCGATCTGATTGAAGGCATCCATACACTTGCACCTATTTACTTTATTACCGGCAATCACGACCTCGTGCCGGAGGCTCGTCCGCAGTATCTTAAGATGCTAGATGTATTTGAGCAATATGGCGTAATCGATTTAGACGATGATAAAGTTACTCTTCGAAAAGGAGATTCCTTTATCCGTTTATATGGTCGAAAATATCTTTCAAAATACCTTACCATATCACTTCCAATTGCTTCAGAAGTTTATTTTGATATCCTGCTTTATCATGGGAATGATAACTTTGATGCCATCGCACCATATCATTATGATTTAGTTCTTTCCGGTCATTCTCATGGAGGCGTTGTTCAACTTCCATTTGTCGGCGGTCTAATTGGTAATGATAGAAATTTCTTTCCTAAATACGACAAGGGAATGTTTACATCTGGAGACTCCACGCTGATTGTCAGTGGTGGATTAGGCAATAACCTCATGCCGCGCTTTAACAATCCTCCGGAAATAACCGTAATTAAATTAGTACCTTAATTCGAAGTTGTTCTGACTCTCTTCATTGATATCAGGAATAACTCCGATAATGTTGATTTTTCCGTATAAGGTTCCATCTTTTACGGTATACAAACGATTAGAGAAAATCTCGCGTAACACTATAATTGCAGAACTTAATATAAATCCAAAAGCCATAAACATTACAATCGTTATAAGAATCATTTTCTGTGCTCTTGTTTCGAGTTCTGCAAACTTCGCACGATCAAGTACTCGCACATTGCCGTTATACATTACATTTGACATTTCAAGTGCAAATGAATCCGCTACTGCATTTGCCACTTCTACCAACTCATCCGTCTCGGTTCCGGTTGCTCTTATCTTCAAAACCGCAGTTTCTAAATTAGCACTTGGATTATATTCTATTTCAATCATTTTCTCAATTGTACTAATATTTTTGTAGCGATTTCCCAGCATACGATTGGCACGTTCTAATACTGTCTGACTTTTGCCGATTTCTGCATAGGTCATCATCAATACCGTACTGTCATATGTTTCCGAATACTGACCGGACTCTGTAATACAATATACGCTGGCAACGGTGGTATATGTATCCTTTTTCTCTTGTGTTAAAAGTGCTATAAAAATTCCAATTGCCAGGAAGAATACTACGGTCATTCCAATCCATCTTATATTTTTATATAGTGCTTTTGAACATCTGCGAATATCTATTTCTATCAAACGATTTACGTTCATTTTTTATCTCCTTTACGTCTTCCGTCAATCTCATTTTGTACGAACTTAACACATAGCCAAACACAGCCTGCAGCTACCAGAATCAAAAAAATATAAAACGGATTTGCGAGTCCGCTAAAAAAATTTATAATCTTAGATTCCGAATGATACGTCCCTGCTCTTACCACTTCAATCTGAAACTCTTTCGGGTCTGTCTTATAATTATTTCCAAATTCGTCTACATATGAGAAACTCACATGAATGGTCTGCATTCCGCTTCCATTTACCAGTACAGATACCTCCTTTGTTACGGTTTCACCTGCTTCTAATTCTAATAATGGAATCTCTTGGTTGCCCTCTTTTACACTTCCTGTCACATGCATAACAATATTATCAATATCCTTTGTTCCGATATTCTCATATCTGGTGCTGATAATCAGCTCCGTACCCTCCTCTACAGACTCAGCCGCCGTAAGTAGCTCTATGTCTAATTGCGCATCCTGTGTAATAGTCGGTGTAATATGTGCAGTTGTTACATGCGCACTATTATTACTCATATAATCTAAATCCAATTGCAACAAAGCCATATCTTCTGTATAAAGATCGTCCAAGGTTAAATAATATTCTAACGTCGTTCCTTCTCCCGGTGTTAACTGTGCACAATAAACTTCATTTGAATATCCATCCTGCATATATACCCCACCATTCGGAAAATACAAATATCCCACAATACTCGTCGCCGGATGAGTCAGACTTACATTGCGTATATTAACACGCAATGTAACATTTTTTCCTGGTTCAACTTCCCCGTCTATCTCATAATCCGTTACTAACACTCTTGCACCGGTATTTGCTGACACTTTTTGTGGAATCATACTGATCATAACAAAGCATAGCAAACAACACAGCATCCCAATTGTTTTCGTAATCCTTTTTTTCATCCTATTTTCTCCCGCTCTTTTTCTTTGCATATTTTTTCTTGTCAAAGTAATCATAATCTTTTAAGTACGTTTTGTATTCTTCCATACAAATTTTATTCTCAATAACACCAACTACATTGACATTATTTGAAAGCAATTCATCATATGCTTCTGCAAGATTCTTTCTAGAAGATCCATCCATTGCTGCAATCAAGATTGTAGCATCCGTCTTAATTGCAAATATATTTGCATCTACAGAGCTGTTAATAGAAGGTACATCAACTAATATAAAGTCATACATTTCTTCCAAGCTTGTCATAACCTCTCCCATGCGAGCAGCATATAGCAAACTTAGAGGATTCTCTCCGCTTAGAGTTCCGCATGGGATATACTCTAACTTGTCCCAGTTTGTTTTATATATCATATTTTCAAAAGGTATTTCACCTCGAATATAATCAGCTAGTCCAACTTTATTATCTTCATTCAAACGTTTGAAACTATTTCCTTTTCGCAAATCACCATCTAAAATAGCAGTCTTCCAACCGGCAAGAGATAATGAAATTGCAAGCTCAATTACTACAGAAGTTGTCCCAACTCCCGGTTCAATTCCGCACAAGTGAAATGTTCCATAACCATGTTTCTCACGTTGGAGGCAAATATTAAATACTGCCTTATCATATGCATCTCTGACATTGGAATTCTCACAGTAATACAACTGCACAATTTTCTCTTCCATTCTGTTCTCCTCTCAGGCTCATTTTACTTTACATAGATATCTCTATTCTACACGCATTTTTCATTTTTTCCAATGAAATATTTAACAATTATGTTTTTTATTTGAGGCAAAAGACGCGAAATAGGTATACAAACCAAAACATTCTAAAAAAACAAAAAAAAGTGTTGACAAGCCCCTTTTTGCAATATATAATAATCAAGTCGGTCGGAGATAGCGACTTACATCTTGGGATCTTAGCTCAGCTGGGAGAGCATCTGCCTTACAAGCAGGGGGTCATAGGTTCGAGCCCTATAGGTCCCATTTAAGGAAACGCTCTTGCGAATCCCAATACAATTTTATATGGCGAGATAGCTCAGTTGGCTAGAGCACACGGTTCATACCCGTGGTGTCGAGGGTTCAAATCCCCCTCTCGCTACTAATATGAAAAGGAATCCAATCGGATTCCTTTTTTTGTTAGTAACAAAAGTCAATATGAACACGAGACTCCACGTAGTGGTGTCGAGGGGGGCAAAACCGAAGCGGAGCGGAGACCAAATCCCACTCTCGCTAGTAAAGGAGCTGTTTCCAGCTCCTTTATTAATACGATTTTTATACAGGCTTCGTAACCAACTATAAAAAAACAAAACAATTTGCATATATAATACAAATTATTTTGAACACTTTTTCGAATTTAAACGAATTCAAGTGATTTGGTATCTTGATTTTACGATATTTATTAACACGAAGTCAGGCTGACCTCGTAACTCTCTGATACAATTAGATAGGCAGCATGTACCAATTATCATCCCATCACTGCACCATATTTCTTTGCAATTGCCAAAATCGCCTTTTTCGCACTCTCATCTTCGGATTTTGTAACAACCATTGCACGCCCCGGATAAATACGAAGTGCTGCTTCTACTACATCTGCATTATCTGATTGAATGCAAAGTGGCAGACTGACTGCATAAGAAACTTCATCAATTACCTGTTTCATAATCGCTACCTCGTCGAGTCCGTCCGTTGCAATACAAATATTTAATGCATTAACTTCATCCTCTTCCTGATCCGTTGCAAGCTCTGTAACCAGTTCGAAATCTCCATCCTGTAAATCATTTGCCAACTCTTGATTTTTTGATGCATCAATTTCCTTACCTATTATGATTTCATCATTCACTTCAATCCATTTGCGCTCTGATGTAATTACACAACGTTCCTCCTTAAGTGCGGTATGTAACGGCTTACCAAAAACCGCATTTGCCAGTGCATGAATATGCTCCGGCGTTGTGCCACAACAACCGCCAATCATCACCGCGCCGGCTTCTACCAACAACTTACCGGCTTTTGCAAAGTCCTCCGGCGACATATGATAAACCGCTTTTCCATTTTCAAGTTCAGGCGCTCCGGCATTCGGTTTTGCAAAAATCGGAATAGTAGCATATTCTGCCACTTTTTTTACTAATTCCACCATCTCCATCGGACCTGTCGAGCAATTCAATCCAATGGCATCTATTCCAAGTGATTGTAATACCACCGTTGCCACTTCCGGCGGTGTCCCAAATAAGGTTCTTCCATTCTCATAAGACAGCGAAACCATAATAGGAAGCTTGCAAACTTCTCGAATCGCAAGCACTGCTGCCCTACATTCCTGTAGGCTCATCATGGTTTCTACGACCATTACATCTACTCCGGCATCTGCAAGGGCTTTTGCCTGTTCTTTATAGACTTCTACCAAATCGTCAAACAACAAATCCCCCATTGGATATAATTGCTTTCCTGTCATGGTAATATCGCCTGCCACAATTGCTTTTCCCCCTGCTGCCTCTTTGGAAATTTCCACCAAAGCTCGATTCATTTCTGCAAGTCGATTCTCCAATCCGTATTCTTTTAATTTGATACGATTTCCTGTAAAAGTTGGTGCATATAAAATATTCGTTCCGGCTTCTACATAGGCACGCTGCAAATCAATAAGTACCTGTTTATTCTCCAATACCCATGACTCTGTGCAGACCCCCATCGGCATACCAGCAGACATCAAATTGGTTCCGGTCGCCCCATCTAATATAATTGGTCCTTTTTCTAAAAAATTTCTCCACTCTTGTTTCGTCATATTCCTTCTCCTTTGAAATATACTTGCAGTTTTTTATTTTTAATATATAATACATTCGGGAGCGATATGCTCCGTGAAAGGAAAACATTATGCCAAATATAAAGCTTGTTGCATTAGACCTTGATGGCACACTTTTTAATAATGAAAGTATCATTACTCAAGAAAACAAAGCCGCGATTCGTCAAATCACAGATCAAGGTATATACGTTGTTATTTCTACCGGACGTCCATTTTCCGGACTTCCGTTTGAACAAATCAAAGATACCGGCATTCGCTATGCCATAACGACCAATGGCAGTTCGGTTTATGAAATTCCTACCAAAACCTGTATCTTTGAAGCAGGCATGGAACCGGCCTTTATTCTTCCAATTGTTGATTTTCTGCAAACAAAGGACATCCATATAGACGCCTTTATTGATGGAATTGGTTATTCGCCGATTCGCTGCCTTGAAATTGCAAAAAAACTTCCGCTACCGGAATCTATTAAGCAATATGTTTTAAATACGCGAGAACGCGTAGAAGACTTTCATGAGTTTCTCTCTACGCAAAAACATCCTATTCAAAAAATGACTTTGAATTTTTATCGGGATGAAAATGATGTTCTTGTTGACCGCGAAGCCGCCAAGACATATTTAAATGCCAATCCAAACATTCTTTGTGTCTGTGGTGGTTACAACAACTTAGAATTCACCAAAGCCGGTATCACAAAAGGAATCGGCCTTTCAAAACTCGCAGAACACTTAAATATCCCACTATCGGACACCATGGCAATCGGCGACACCGAAAACGATATGGCAATACTTGAAGCCGCCGGTCTTGGTATTGCAATGGGAAATGCCACCCCTGAAGTAAAAGCTCTTGCAGATGACATTACATTATCCAACGAAGAGAATGGGGTTGCTGCCGCTATTTATAAATATATTTCATTGTAAACTATTTTTTTATGCGTTGCAATCTGTTCCACGAAGCAAAGCAACATTGCGCTTTAAAGATTCTACGGTTTGGTCTATCTGGTTTTTGTTATTTTCAGCACCCATGGTAAACCGAACCGTTCCAACCGCATAATCCTCCGGTACACCAATTGCACGAATTACATGTGAAATACGCGTCTCTCCTGTATTGCACGCGGAACCTGCAGATGCCAATATCCCATCTTCTTCCATGAGAACAAGTAGTGCTGTTGCATCAATTCCTGCAAAACTAAAACTTACATTCCCCGGCAGTCGCTGATTTTTATCCCCATTATAAATGACATCCTTACACTCTCGAAGTACACGCCATACAAAATAATCCCGTAATTTTGTTAAATGTTGTATAGAAAAGCGCATACGTATGCGCGATAATTTTAACGCTTCCGCCATTCCCACAATACCTGCTACATTCTCAGTTCCCGCACGTTTTCCTTTTTCCTGTCCCCCTCCATGAATAAATGATGGAATATGAACATTTTTCCTAGCATACAAAAAACCAACACCTTTCGGACCATGAAATTTATGTGCGCTTGCACTCAAAAAATCAACCGGCAAATGTCTGACCGAGATAGGAATCTGTCCGACCGCCTGAACAGCATCTGTATGAAACAACACTCTGTTTGTGCGCGCAATTGCGCCAATATCCATAATTGGCTCAATCGTTCCAATTTCATTATTTGCATACATAATTGTAATTAATGTAGTGTTATTTTTTATATTTTTTTGCAAAACTTCTAAATCAATAATTCCATTTTTATCAACCGGAAGATACGATACTTCATATCCTAATTTTTCCAGATATTCACAAGAATTTAATACTGCATGATGTTCAATTTGCGATGTTATAATATGTCGTCCAATAAATTTATTTTCTCCGGATACCCCTTTAATCACCCAATTGTCGGATTCGCTACCTCCGGAAGTAAAAAAAATCTCTTCCGGTGTTGCATCAATTACTCTTGCTATCTCATATCGAGCTTGCTCAATTGCTTCTTTTGCATTTTTTCCAATATCGTATGCCGTGGATGCATTGCCATATTTATCTGTCAAATATGGTTCCATGGCAGACTTTACTTCCTGCCACATTTTTGTGGTTGCTGCGTGGTCCAAATAGATTTCTTCGCTCATATTTTGCATCCTTCCTTCATATACTCAATATCAAGCGATCATATCGGAGAATCCCTTGACATTATCAAAATTTTTCAAAAATCCGCTTATTACCGGCACGCTGATTATGACAGTTGCCGGAATTGTCAGCCGTATCATCGGCTTCTTCTATAGAATATTCCTTTCGCGAACGATTGGTGCAGAATCGCTTGGATTATATCAGCTTGTCTTTCCGCTACTCGGGATTTGTTTTTCCATCTCATCTTCAGGAATTCAAACATCTATTTCCAGATTTGTCGCCGAGGCAGTAAGTAGTTGTTTTAATAAAGAAAATGGTGAAAAAAAAGCAAGAAAAATTCTTGGCGCAGGACTAATCATTTCAAGTATTCTCTCTCTCATTTGCGGACTTGTTTTGTTTTGTAATGCCAAACGAATTTCCATACATATTCTTGGAGATGAAAGATGTGCCGATTTATTGGTAATTTTATCTTTTTGTTTGCTTCCGGCAAGTATTCACTCTTGTATAAACGGATATTATTATGGTAAGAAAAAAGCGCTTGTCCCATCTTTTAGTCAGCTAGTGGAACAAATCGCTCGTGTTCTTGGTGTTTACCTTATGTATTTGATCGTGTCCGAACAAGGACGCCCGCTTACTGCCATTCATGCTGTCTGGGGAATTGTCATCAGTGAATTTTTTGGACTTTTATTCAATGTTACTGCATTAAAGCTATCTCCCTGTAACGCTACTACCTCAATGCGTTATATAGAAGCCTTTAAAAAAGTAATTATTATGGCTCTACCGCTCACACTAAACCATACCTTGGTTCATATATTTTCCGGTTTGGAAAATATATTAATTCCAAAACAATTACAAGCTTTTGGTTATCTTCCAAATCATGCTTTGGAAATTTTTGGAGTACTTTCCGGTATGGCCATTTCTGTTGTATTTTTTCCAAGCGTACTTACGAATTCGCTATCCGTTTTGCTTCTTCCTGCAGTTTCCGAAGCAAAGACCAAAAAGAACCATGCACTTATTGCATCTACCACTCGAAAAGCAATCGCATACGGATTACTTCTTGGTTTTACATTTACTGTCATTTTTCTAATTAGTGGAGATTTTATTGGCAATACCATATTTCAAAATGCCCTTGCCGGGAATTTTATCAAACGGCTTAGTTTCCTTTGCCCACTCATGTATGTATACAGCCTTTTGAGCAGCATTTTACACGGATTAGGACAACCGAAAAATGTACTATTTATTAATCTTCTGGCATCACTCATTCGCATCGTAATGATTTTGTTTTTAGTCCCTTACTATGGAATTGGTGCTTGTCTTTGGGGAATGTTATTGAGTGAACTCTTCGCAGCCATTGCAGCAATTGTATTTTTAAGAAATTATTTTTTCACACAAGAAAAAAGCTAGGAAACACAAGGTTCCTAGCTTTATCGGTCTAAAAATTATACACGAGATAAATATTCTCCGGTACGGGTATCGATCTTGATTACGTCCTCCTGCTCTACGAACAATGGAACATAAACGGTTGCTCCTGTCTCAACAACAGCCGGCTTGGTAGCTCCTGTTGCTGTATCACCTTTGAATCCCGGTTCAGTCTCTGTAATGGTCAACTCTACGAATAATGGTGGCTCTACAGCAAATACATTGCCTTTGTGTGAGCAAATCTTAACCATCTCGTTCTCTTTTACGAACTTGAGTGCATCACCAACAGAATCTTTAGCTAAATCAATCTGGTCGTAAGTCTCTACATCCATAAAATGATAGAAATCATCATCTGAATATAAATACTGCATATCTTTACGATCGATATGTGCGGTTGGGCATTTCTCAGTAGGACGGAATGTCTTCTCTACAACACCGCCGTTGATGATATTCTTTAATTTGGTACGAACAAATGCTGCACCTTTTCCCGGTTTTACATGTTGGAATTCAATAATCTGATAAATATTTCCTTCGTATTCAATCGTAATACCGTTTCTGAAATCTCCTGCTGAAATCATTCGATTCTTCCTCCTTCAATAACCTGAAAGTAAACTCTCTCATTCGTCCATTTTACAATAAATGGTACGACTTTTCAACCCTTTATTTATTGCGGTTCTCAATTTCGGAAAACATAGCCACACGAGTTGCATGACGTCCCCCTAAAAATTCTGCTTCCAGATATGCTTTTACCATATCTTTTGCAAGTTCACTACCAACGATTCTTGCTCCAAATGCGAGAATATTTGCATCATTGTGTTCTTTTACCAAATGCGCAGTAGCTACATCAGAACACACTGCTGCACGGACACCATTTACCTTATTGGCTGCGATGGAAATTCCAACACCTGTTCCACAAATCAAAATGCCGCAATCGTATTCTCCTAAGGCAACTGCCTTTCCAACTTTTTCGCCGAATTCCGGATAATTACAGCTATCATTCGTATCGGTTCCAAAATTTACCACCTCATGGCCAAGTTCCTTCACATATGCCATAATCTCGTTCTTAAGTTCTACTGCTGCATGATCGTTTCCAATTGCAATTTTCATAATCTATGTCCCTCTTTTCTTTTTTTAGGCGTAAGCGCCATATCTTTTTGATTTCTTAGCGTACCTTCGTCAGATAAAAAACAGCTAACTGCGTCCTGTCCCTCAAAGAAAGCTTATCCAATATGGTACTAATATAGTTGCGCACGGTTCCTTCGCTTAAAAATAATTCCTCTGCAATCTCCCGATTACTCTTACCAAGACCAACATGCGCTATAATTTCCTGCTCTTTATCGCCAATATCATACTGTGCAAAATCAAACTCTTTTTTCGTCTGGGTCAGTACCGGAAGTTTACTTACAATCTCGCCTCCGAAGACACTTTGTCCACCATATACTGCAAAAAGAGCCGGAACAATCCCCTCAAAGTCCTGTTTTAGTATATACCCTTTTGCGCCAATGTCCAGTGCTTTTATGATATATTCATCATCCGAAAACGTAGTAAGAAATAAAATCTTTGCCTGATTGTCTTTTGATAAAATAAGTTCAGCCGCTTTTAGACCGCTCATTTCTTTCATTTGGATATCCAAAAGAAGAATATCCGGATGATACATTTCGTATAATGTAATCGCTTCCTCTCCATCAAATCCACAGCCAAGAACTTCTATCTTTGGATTTGCTTCCAGAATGGTCTTTAATGATATTGCAACTAATTGATCATCATCTACAATTACTACTTTCATCTGCTACACGCTCCTCTTTTTCTTTGGGCACCGATGCCAGAATACGAAATCCCTGTTCCGTAGAAAAATGAATCGTTCCATTCAATGCCTCGATACGGTCTTCCATATTCGACAGTCCAATTCCCGTTTGTGTCTCTATTTTTATATCCGTACCGTTATCCTCAATTGCAATTTGATAAAATCCCGGATGTTCACGCATAATCAGCACTACAGTTGTTGCATTACTGTGCTTTATAATGTTGGCAGTTGCCTCTTTTACCATTGCAATAAAACAATATTTTATCTTCTGCGGAAGCTGTTCTCCCATATCATATTCGATAGAAACCTCGCAGTGCTTACGCAATTCCTCCGTTGCCTCTAACACCTTTTGACGTAAATCCATAGACTCATTATGAAGATCATGAACACTTTCTCGAATACTGTTCATCGCATTATTTAATGTCTCACTCACTTGCCCAAGCTGTGCAGACAATGGTTCTTCCTTATGAATTGTAAGAAGTGCTCCTAATTGCAAAATAGAACGCGTCAACATATGCCCCACATTATCATGAATTTCTCTTGCAATACGATTTCTCTCCTGTAAAGTGGCAAGATGGACCTCATAATCCTGACGTTCAATGAGCTCTCGCTGACGCTTCTGCATCACCATCTTTAGTTCTGTAGAACTGTCCTTGGTATGAATCAGTTCTTCTTGCAATTTCTGTTGGGCCTTACTACGGAGCGATAACAAAATCGCCATTCCCATTGCCATTATATATAATAAAATCTGCCACTCCGTAATAACTCCATTGTGATATAAATGATACAGCGGAATAGCGCCCAGTGCAACAATCCCAATTCCCCACCAAAGCGAATACCATATCATATCGTACACTAGTAATGGGACAAATAAAACCATTTCTTTCATGAAAAAAGAAGCGATCAAAAACAGACCCATTGCAATCGCATAACTTCTTTTTTTAATTGCAAAAAGCGAAAAAGATGCATAAATGCAAGTAAACAATACCACAAGAACCGGTATTATAAAGCTCGGCACATAAATCAACAAAAACATACAAAGAAAACACAATATAATTTTATCAAATGTCTTTGCCATTTTCTGTCCTCCTTTTCCATCTCATTGTATAATACATTACATTTATCTGCAAACGAAAGTGACAAATGTCACATTACATTTTGACATCCGACACTGTTTTTTCAAATCCGTATCAATTATGATAAGCATACAAAAATTTGAAAGGAGAACCTCTCTATGAACACTCCGGTTGTAAAAATTGAAAATCTTGTGAAACGATACAAAGAACTGGTCGCACTTGATCATTTCCATTTGGAAATCAATGAAGGAGAAATCTTTGGACTCCTTGGTCCAAACGGTTCCGGAAAAACAACTACTATCAACTGTATTCTTTCTTTGCTTACATATGACAAAGGAACAATTGAAATATTCGGACAAGAGATGCGTCCGGATAATTACGATATCAAACGCCAAATCGGTGTCGTTATGCAAAATGTTGCCGTCTTTGACGAACTAACCGTATATGAAAACATCGATTACTTTTGCGGACTCTATGTAACGGACGCTACACTCCGCAAACAATATGTACAAGAAGCCATTTCCTTTGTAGGTTTAGATGAATTTACAAAATTTCTTCCATCAAAACTTTCCGGCGGATTGCTTCGTCGATTAAATATTGCTTGTGGAATCGCCCACAAGCCTAAGCTCATTATCTTAGACGAACCAACTGTAGCGGTAGACCCACAAAGTCGTAACAAAATCCTGGAAGGAATTGTAAAGCTCAACGAAGAAGGCGCTACTATCATTTATACTTCTCATTATATGGAAGAAGTAGAACAAATCTGTACGCGAATTGCCATTATGGACAAAGGAAAAAACATCGCCCTTGGAACAAAAGAAGAGCTAAAGAAAATGATTAAAAAAAGTGAGGTCATAAGCATTGATTTGGTCGATCTTCCATCTGATGATTTGGAAGCAATACGACACTTGCCGCATGTTTATCAGGCTGATTTTAGTGACCACAAGCTTATGGTTTATTGTAGCGGCGGAAAACACAATCTGGTACGCGTAATCAACTATTTACAAGAAAAAGAATTTTCTCTTGGACGCATTCATTCTGAACTTCCAACTTTAAATGATGTCTTTTTAGAGATTACCGGAAAAGAATTACGCGATTAGGAGGAGAACCATGTTAAATATTATGAAATACTCTTTTCTTCGCCTATTTCGAAATAAAGCAAACCTATTTTGGATTCTTTTATTTCCAATCCTATTAGGTTGCTGTTTTAAAGCAGGATTTTCCAATATAACGGCAACGAATTCTTTTCAGGCAATTCCGGTTGCCATTGTAAGTGATGCCAGCGATGCTGCTGACAATTTCTGCCTTATTGCAGATGAACTTGCCAAAGATAGCGAAAATCAAATACTTACTATCACATATTGTAGCGAAGAAGAGGCATTATCCCTACTGGAAAAGAAAGAAATTGATGGTATATTTTATGCCGAAGAAGAAGTACACCTTAGTATTTCTTCTGAAATGACAAATGCACAGCTAAATCATAGCATTTTACAATCCATTGTTGAGCAATACCATATAAATGCAGATATTATAAGTACTACGCTTTCCAATCATCCGGAAAATTTGGAAGCTTTAACCAAAGCACTTGCCGAAGAAATGAACTTCCGAGAGGAAATCGTATTATCTTATCGTAAAAATATCGATAACTATGATCAATATTATTACAATCTCATTGCTATGGCATGTTTATTTACCGCACTTGTCGGTATTTATATTGCAATGGAAAACGAGGGAAATCTTTCCACACATGCAGCGCGAAAAAATGTCTCTGCAACAAAAAAACACATCACTATCTTAGGCGAATTACTAGCAACATGCATTGTAGAAACTATTTTGACATTGATTGGCTTCTTTTTCATTATTTTGGTACTACGTATTGACCTGACCATGCGCCTTCCGCTTTCTATTCTCACTATATTTTTAAGCACTATAACAGGTGTAAGCTTCGGGTTCTTTATGGGATGCATCGGCCCTAAATCCGAAGGCGGAAAAATTGGTATGATGTTTGCAATTGTTATGCCATGTTGTTTTTTCAGCGGACTCATGATGGGGAACATGAGAATTGTTGTTGAGAAATATGTTCCGATTTTTAACCGTATCAATCCGGCAGCATTGATTTCTGATTGTTTTTACAGTTTACAAATTTATGAATCCTTTGATCGATACATTCAAAATATGGTAACACTTTTTCTTTTGAGCGTACTATTCTGTTTCTTGGGATTACTTTTTACAAGGAGAAAACGATATGCAAGTATATAAAACTTTTTTAAAAATTGCAAAAAAACGTTTCCCGTCGGTCATTTTATATTTTGTTATTTTTCTCATTCTCGCAGTGATTATGAGTTTTAATGCAGAGAGCGAAGCAAATGCCTATTTCCAAAGTTCAAGCGTCTCTATGTGCATCATTGATCATGACCAAAGTACATCAAGTACTGCCCTTTATGATTATATGGATTCTCTTCATACACTTGTGTCATTTGAGTCCTACGATACACAAACCTTACAAGATAATCTGTTTTATGAACAAATTTCTTATGTCCTTACTATTCCAAAGGGATTCGAAGAACAATTGTTAAATGGTCGATATGACAATTTGGTACAAACAAGCCAACGCCCGGGACAAACAAAAGGTTACTTTATTGACCAGCAAATTGACCATTATTTAAAGGCACTCTCTTCCTATTTGGTCGGTGGCGAATCGCTTGATAATGCTATCATTGCAACAAACCAATCACTTACAGAAGTTCCTTTGGCTACATCCATATCGTTTGATGATAATGCCACAAAAAAGGACACCAAAATGTTTTACTTTTTTCAATATATGCCGTATGTTCTTTTGATGATTTTATTCATGGGACTTTCTCCAATTATTATTACTTTTCGTAAGAAAGATTTGGGAAATCGCATTCAGTGTTCTGCACTTCATGCACGTTCCAAAAATATTCAAATTGGACTCGGATGTATTACCTACAGCTTCTTGATATGGATTATCTTTATTTTACTTGCAATACTTTTATACGGACCGGCACAAATTTTCAGTTCTTACGGGCTTTTGTGCATGTTAAACAGTCTTGTATTTGTATGTATTACAACTGCGCTTACATTAATTATTGGTTCTTTCCAAGTAAATTATAATGCACTTAATATGATTTCCAATGTGGTCGGTCTTGGTATGAGTTTCTTATGTGGTATCTTTGTTCCGCAATGGTTCCTAGGAGAAAAACTTCTGCTATTCTCCCGTTTTCTTCCAGCCTATTGGTATGTACGAATCACCAATATGCTTAGTGGTTTTTCAGGAGAGACCGTTTCTATGAATACTTATTGGAGCTGTATCGGAATTCAGTGCTTATTCTTTCTTGTATTCTTCTTTATTTATTTGGCTATTAATCGTCAACAAAAGAAAATAGCTCTCGTATAAATATTGGAAAACAAACAAAATAATAGGCAGAGATAAAAACCATCTCTGCCTATTTACATATTTTATATACTTTCTGCAGAATAACGCGCCAAAAACTGTTTGGTACGCTCTTCTTTCGGGTTTTCCATAACTTCCTTCGGATCCCCCTGCTCTAAAATATAACCATCATCCATGAATATCACTTGATTGGATACATCGTGTGCAAACGACATCTCATGGGTAACAATAATCATTGTCATTTTTTTGTCCGCAAGTTCACGAATGACTTTTAATACTTCTCCTGTCAATTCCGGGTCCAATGCGGAGGTTGGTTCATCAAAACAAAGAATATCCGGCGAAAGAGCAAGTGCACGCGCAATCGCAACTCGCTGACATTGTCCGCCTGATAGCTGATGCGGATAGTTATTCATGCGTTCTGCCAGCCCCATCTGCTTTAATAGCTCTTCTGCTTCTTTGCGTATATTGGCTAAAATTTCTTTTTTATTTTGCTTAAAATCCGGTTTTTCTTTTTCTAACAGTTCCCTTGCCAGCATAACGTTTTCCAGGGCAGTATATTGCGGAAACAAATTGAAAGACTGAAAAACAAGACCGAAATGAAGTCTTTTTTTGCGGATAACAGACTCTGTTCTTGTTTCCGGTTGCTCTGAATCAAATAACGTCTCTCCATTGACACGGATTACACCGGAATCCGGTTGTTCCAGAAAATTTAAGCATCGCAAAAGGGTAGTTTTTCCACTTCCCGAAGAACCAATAATAGAAAGAACCTGACCTTTTTCTAAAGAAAAACTAATATCCTTTAGTACTTCCGTATGATGAAAGGTTTTACGAATATGTTCGACTTCTAAAATTGCCATAACCGACTCCTTATTTAAAATACTCTAATTTCTTCTCTAATTTTCCAAGAAGTATTGTTAGTATTCCTACACTGACAAGATAGTACACCGCAGTGAAAAACAGCGGCCATATCGCACCAGAAATCCCCTGTGAACCTTTCATAAAGGCCTGTCCTGCCCAAATAATCTCCTGCAATGCAATAATTCGTGCAAGGGAGGTATCCTTAACCAATGTAATAATCTCATTGGACATTGGCGGAATAATTCTTTTTACCATTTGTAGCAGTTTGACTTTAAAAAAGATTTGTACTCTTGTCATTCCAAGAACTAGCCCCGCTTCTTCCTGGCCTTTTGGAATTCCTTGAATTCCACCACGATATATTTCAGAAAAATAGCAGGCGTAATTAATGATAAATGCGATTGCAGCCGCTAAAAAACGACCACTTTCACCACTTCCCCAGATTGGATTATGTAGTACTAAGCCCGGAAAATAATAGATAATAATTAGCTGAATCATAAGGGGAGTTCCCCTTACAATCCAGACAATAAATTTCGTTACATAACAAAGCGGTTTAAACGATGACATAGAGCCAAACGATATAATAAGTCCCAGCGGTAACGCTCCGATAAGCGTTATAAAGAAAAGCTTTAGTGTTTGTAAAAAGCCAACATTGAGTGCTTGAAATACCACCGGAAACTGTTCCATAAACTGTTCCATTGAAGATTATCTCCTTATTGCTCTACAACTGCATCCTCAATCTTATATGTGGTAGCAATTTTCATAATTGTACCATCTTCATAGCTTTTCTCTAAAAATGCATTTAACTCTTTTGCAAGATCAGAACCTTTTCTAAATCCAACACCATACTCTTCTTCATTTAATTTGAGTGTATAGGTTAAATCTGCATATCCGGTGCCTTCACCAACCATTGCAGATGCCATAAGCAAATCGATAATTGCTGCATCAGAAGTTCCTGCTGCAACTTCCATCAATGCGTCTGCCTGTGCTTTTACAGATGTGTATGTTACACCAAGCGCCTCAGCTTCATCTTCTCCGGCACTTCCAGCTTCTACTGCAAAAGTCAAATCAGAAAGAGAATCTTTATCTGCATACTGATCAGCAATATCACTTGGTAATACTACAACCTGTGCATTGGTACAATATGCATTGGAACATTCCATTGCGCTTGTTACCTCATCTGTAAGTGTCATACCATTCCAAACACAATCAATGGTTTTTCCATCTAATTCTAATACCTTGTTATCCCAATCGATTTCAACAAACTCTACATCAACACCAAGAGAATCTGCAAATTCTTTTGCAAGGTCTGCATCAAATCCAATCCATTCTCCGTCTTCATTCTCATAGTCCATTGGCTCGAAATCGGTAATTCCTACAACAAGGGTTCCCTTTTCTTTTACATATTCCATATCGCTTTGCTCTTTATCTGAGCCGCAAGCGCATACAGAAATAGCAAGTGTTGCAATCATTGCAAGTGCTGTTAATTTTTTCATAGGTGTATCTCCTTTTATCATTTAAAATTTATTGTTTGGCGGAAGAATCATATTTGCTTCCGCATTTTTTCAGATGTCTCTTATAGAAAAACAAAACAATCGCTTCTAAATACCGTTTCAACACAATCTGAATCTCTTCCTTTGGATGAATCGGTTTTACAAGTATTGTACGAATTCCAACCCGGTTTGCGCCTGCAACATCAGTAAATATCTGATCTCCGACAAAAATGGTGTTGCTTACATCGGTTCCTAAGACTTCCATCGCTCTCTGATAACCGGCCCGTTTAGGCTTGCCTGCTCTGTGAATATAATTCACCTGTACCACGTCATTAAAGCTTTTGACACGTGGTTCTTTGTTATTCGATAAAAGCATACAGGAAAAACCAAGTTCCTTTAAATGTTTAAACAAAAGAATCGCCCGCTCATCAGCAGGCGCTCCATGCGGTACCAATGTGTTATCAACATCAAAGATAACCCCGCGGTACCCATCCTTATATAATTTGTCAAAATCAATATCATATGTAGATTCGAGATATTCTCCCGGATACAAATAATTAGACATATCTTATCCTTTTCTGCCGCTATAATAAGAAGTTCTCTCCGGAACGGAAAATCACTTCATCCGGCTGTTTTGGTTTTACTGATAAGTATGCATCATCTCCAACAAAATACTGGTACTGTTGCAACACTTGATCCTTCGCCAAATCGCTTACTGCACGTTCTGCATCCAAACTTGCAAGATCACTATCTACACCTTTCAGTTCAAACTCTTCATCCGGTCTGTACTGCTGTGCAAAATCATAAGAACTAAAATTCTGTTCTACCGACACATCTGCAAACTCTTCTGCCGGCTCAACCAGTTCCTGTAACGGTTCCTGTGCTTGCGCCGCTTCCACCTGCTGGACACGCAACTGGTTAATCTTTATGGAATTGTATTGATAAAAGCCCGCGTACGGGCGAATTCCTGATACGTTCATTGTATTCCCCAATCATGTCCCCAATATTATACCAGCATCTTCTTTAATTCGTTCATAAAGGTATTTACGTCTTTAAACTCACGATATACAGATGCAAATCTTACATAAGCAACCGGATCCAAATCCTTAATCTTATCCATAAGAATTTCACCGATTACAGAGCTTTGAATTTCTTTCTCTTCGCGATTAAAAATCTCCGTCTCCACGTCATCAATTAACTTCGTAATCTGGTCTGCAGAAATCGGACGCTTATGACATGCTCGAAGTACCCCCGCTTCAATCTTCGCACGATCATATTGCTCACGATTATTATCTTTCTTCACAATGATAAGCGGAATTGTCTCTACCTTCTCGTAAGTAGTAAAACGCTTTCCACAATCATCACACAATCTACGGCGACGAATAGAATTATTATCATCCGCCGGTCTTGAATCAATTACTCTTGTATTCTCGCTACTGCAAAATGGACACTTCATAGCTTACCTCCACATACTATTTAAGTATATCTTTCCTTAATTTTCTTGTCAACTAAGGAAACGCTAAATTTTATGTTTCATTTCTTTTTCATCTAAATCCACAAGTATTATATCGGGTCCAATCCGTATAATATTAACCCATGGAACGCAAAATTCAAAATCTCTACCAAAGCATCCGAAATATTTTCCCGGCCCAGGAACAATAATGGAACAGATTTTCCCACATTCACAATCAAATTCCACATCACGCACATTTCCAAGACATCTGCAATCATTTACATTAATGACCTCTTTGTTGCATAAATCAGAAAAACGCATAAAAAAGACCTCCTACTGATCTATTTTATGCGTATATCTTTGTCATTGATACAATTACACATTGAAACGGAATAAAATAACATCACCGTCTTTTACAACATACTCTTTTCCTTCTAATCCGACAATTCCTTTTTCTTTCGCAGCCGAAAGGCTCTTGCAATCCAACAAATCCTGATAATTTACTACTTCTGCACGGATAAATCCTCGTTCGAAATCACTATGTATTTTTCCTGCTGCCTGTGGCGCCTTTGTTCCTTTTTTGATTGTCCAAGCTCTTGTTTCGTCTTCCCCTGCCGTCAAATAGCTAATCAGTCCAAGCAGGCTATAGCTTGCCTTAATCAATTTCTCAAGTCCGGATTCCTGTAATCCAAGTTCCTCTAAGAACATTGCTTTTTCATCGTCATCCAGCTCTGCGATTTCCTGTTCTATCTGAGCACAGATAACAAAGACTTCACTGCCTTCTTCCTGTGCCATTTTACGAACTGCAGCCACATGTGCATTATTTGCAGCATCATCTGCCAATTCATCATCCGTTACATTTGCCGCATATATGGTCGGTTTTGCAGTTAAAAGATTATACGATGCAAACCATTCCTGCATATCCTCATCATCCGGCACTTCGAAATTCTTTGCAAGTTTTCCATCTTCTAAGTGTTTTTTTACAGCTTCTAATAATTCTAATTCTTTTGCAAGTGTCTTGTCCATACGAGCCTGTTTTGCCACTTTTGAGATACGACGCTCCAAAATCTCCACGTCAGAGAAAATCAACTCCAAGTTAATTGTCTCGATATCTCTCGCCGGGTCTACGCTTCCATCTACATGGACAATGTTCGCATCTTCAAAACAACGAACCACATGTACAATCGCATCTACTTCACGAATATTCGCAAGGAACTGGTTTCCAAGACCTTCTCCTTTACTTGCGCCTTTTACAAGGCCGGCTATGTCTACAAATTCAATTACTGCCGGAGTAACTTTCTTGGATTGATACATATCACCCAGTTGTTTCAAACGTTCATCCGGTACTGCTACAATTCCCACGTTTGGATCAATGGTACAAAATGGGTAATTTGCAGATTCTGCTCCTGCTTTTGTAAGTGAATTAAATAATGTGCTTTTTCCTACATTTGGTAGTCCGACGATACCTAGTTTCATTTTTCTATCTCCTTTGCTTGAAAGCGTTGATTTTACGGGGTTTGTGTGGTTTGGATTATTGGTTGTGTACCAATTTGTGTACCAATTCAAACCATCTTAACAATCAGTACTTACTATACCACGAAGATTCTCAAATGTAAATTTATAAAATCCTTCAAAAAATTTACTCAAAATCGAAAATACGAGTTCAAATCAGTCAGAACCGTAATTTACTTTTGCATTTGACCAATTGTAATATATTTCTGATTACTACTGTTCGGCTTGTTCGGAATCGTCATTGCCAATCTTCCTTGTTGCACTAATGGCTGTATATGATTTCTGGCAACACCTCTTGCATCCTTATAGCCCAAATAAGTAGTAATTTCCACCTTAGTTCTTGGTTCTATACAAAATTCTAAAATTTTTTCCGTTATAGCATCTTTGGTATCGACTTGGGTATTGACTTGGGTATTTTCATCCAATCGTACCTTAGAAAATGGTATCGAAACTACTATCGAATTTTCTCTAAATTCATATGTTTCCTTACCGTACACCTCAGTAATCTTTGGCACACCACGACCTGTACGCTCACTGATATGCAACTGTAAAAACATATCTGATAGTTTCTGATTCACTGGAACTGATTCCCCTGCATAGAATCCTTCAAGTGTTTGTCCCGGTGGCATTTTACCTCGAGAAAGTATCTCGATTCTATCACTAAATACGGTCAACATCGGTGCATTGCCTGTTGTCCACTGATTATGGACAAATGCATTGATAACGGCTTCTCTATATGCCTCTTCATCAAATAGCATCACTTCCTTGCGCTCCACCTTACGTTCACGTTCGTCAGCTTGTGGAACATTGAGCACTTCTCCATACTCCAATACCTTGTCCAATGAAAAAAGCAAACAAGTATTACCAAATTCCCTTACCGAATACATGGTAGATGCCTTATCTTTTCCATTAAATATTGCGAAGCGAATCGGAATATGGCTATCATCAGAAATCAACTGCGCTAATAAATTATACTTTCCGTTTTGAGTCAATAAGCCAAGATTCTTCCTAAAAGTACGCTTGTTTAAAGCTACACCTTTTGACGCATAATATACAAATAGCTTATCAAAGGTTAAATCCTGATATTCTGACTCTGTATTACACATTGTTGGCAGACCAACTCTTAAGATATAAAACAGATTCGATTCTCTTTCCGGATATTTGTTCAAATTTACTTTACTTGAACCAATTCGCAAATATCTATTTCCACCAAAACCGGTTGGTATCTTTGATGCGGTAGGCACAACCATAACCACAACTCTTTTCCCATCCAATGTAATCTCGTGGAAAGAAAAATTATTATCCGGCGCAATCTGCCTTGCAAGATAATGCTCCAGTGGCTCGTTTTTCACATCAACTCTGTAATCAAATGTCGTGCCGGTTATCTCATGCGTTTCATTATTTACACCCCAAACAAGATATCCATACTCCTGCCCTTCCAATGCCGCTGCATTGGACAACGATGATATATATTCACCAATTCTATTTGGTTCATACCAGTTTTCTTTGAACTCAAATCAATTCGCCTCTGTCGGATATGCAATTAACTCTTTTACGATTTTGCCTAAATCCATTTCTACCAACTCCTAAAATCGTGATATTGTTATTATACCTTTAATATTTTATTCTTACCACCGAAAATTAATATTTTCATATAAATACACAAAGAGGCTGTCCTCACGGACAACCTCTTTACAAACTAAAATATGCTGATTTTTCTGTTGTCTGCCAACTTGCCACCCATCATATGTGGCTTATATGTGGAGTTTTTCTGTTGCTCCCCAACTTGCCAGCCTACGCATCTGGCTTATCTGTCAGATTTTTAAGGTGTCAGCACACCTAGATAAGATTCCTTATCTAACTATATTATATTCTATCACTCCACACAAATTTCCACCACATCAGAAACACTTCGTTTACTGTTTTCATCTTCAAATACGACAAGCCGAAGCGTATTTTCCTCAAGCATCAGATAAGCTCTATTCTCTTCTTTAACTTCTTCCGCCAGCAATTCTGCACGATACGAATCATCCGCAACAACATTCACTTTAGAAAAATCCGTAATTCCAAGTTCCAAAAGCAGTTTATGTAAAGCAATCCCATCTCCCGAAACTGCTATCTCTTCGCCTTTTCCATTAACCCGCACTCCGGATACCGCATCGTAATCCAGCTTTGTAATGTCCACAAGGTATTTCTTGTCTCCTTGTGTGACCTGTATGGAATGCTCGGGAATTTGTGCTCTTGTAGATAAATGGATGACTGCTGCCAACGCAGTCAACACTACTAACACACCAATAAATATAATTGTTTTTTTCAATTGCATCATCTTCTCCGTTTCACGAACATCTTATATTACTCTTTTTAATCGATTTGCCACGACTACTCCTAAGCAGCCAAAG
>JAZSDG010000039.1:0-210046 GCA_045531055.1 Lachnospiraceae bacterium
CCATTGATTACTACAAACTGTGCAGTACTTGGTGTAGCATTAACAAACGTTACAAAAGAATATGGAATTTTGGAAAGCGTTGTAAATGGTCTTGCAACAGCGGTAGGCTTTTTCATTGCGATTGTAATTATGGCCGGCTTACGTGAAAAGATTGAATACAATGACATTCCAAAGCCTTTCCAAGGAACTGCAATTGTATTGATTACAGCTTGTTTGATGTCAATTGCATTCATGGGATTCTCAGGAATGATTTAGGAGGAAGATAGTATGAACATTATGGCAATTCTTGCAGCGGCAGTCGTTGTAGGATTAGTAGGTATTCTTCTTGGATTTTTCCTTGGTATTTCCGGAGAAAAATTCAAAGTAGAAGTAGATGAAAGAGAAGAAGCAATTTTAGAGACGTTACCGGGTAATAATTGTGGTGGTTGTGGATATGCAGGATGTTCCGGTCTTGCAGCTGCTATTGTAAAAGGTGAGGCTCCGGTAAATCAATGTCCGGTTGGAGGTGCAACGATTGCGGCTTCTATTGGAGAGATTATGGGGATTGAGGCAGAAACTGGCGCGAAGAAAGTTGCTTTTGTAAAATGCGCAGGTACATGTGAGAAAGCAAATACCGATTACCAATATTCAGGCGTAGAAGAATGTACGGCAATGGCGTTTGTTCCAAATGGTGGAGCAAAATCCTGTAATTTTGGTTGTCTTGGGTTTGGTTCATGTGTGAAAGCATGTCCATTTGATGCAATTCATATCATTGATGGAATTGCTAAAGTAGATAAAGAAGCGTGCAAAGCGTGCGGAAAATGTGTTGCAGCATGTCCGAAACACTTAATCGAACTGGTACCTTATGACGCTGCTCATCTGGTTCAGTGTAGTTCGTTAGTAAAAGGAAAAGATGTTATGCAGGCATGTTCTGCCGGATGTATTGGTTGTCGCTTGTGTGAGAAGAACTGTCCATCCGATGCAATTCATGTTACGGATAATATTGCATACATTGATCAGGAAAAATGTAATGGCTGTGGCATTTGCGCAGAGAAATGCCCGAAGAAAATAATTCTTTAGTAAATTTGAATTGGAATATTAGTTCCGATACCGGAGGTGGTATGAATCGCAAAATCATTTGTGATGAATACCGCCTCTGTATTTTCTAAAGACTCAATAAGTGCCATTCCTTCTTCTAATCCGAGTGCAAAACATGTGGTACTAAGTGCATCCCCATCAACCGAGTTATTGCTAATAATTGTCACTTCATATAAATCATTGTCATATGGATATCCGGTATGAGGATTTATAATATGGTGATAAATAGTATCCTCTATTCGATAATAACGCTCATATATTCCAGAAGAAACGACAGACTGATCCTTAATTTTTAGAATGGCAATAGTTGCACCGGTTTCATCAAATGGTTTTTGAATACCGATGGTATAAGCAGAACCATCGCTGTGGGAACCTATGGTTTGAATGTTTCCTCCGAGATTAATAATTGCTGATCTTATACCACGTTCCAACAACAATTCTTTCATGCGGTCGGCAATATATCCTTTTGCAATTCCTCCTAAATCGAGTTTACTTTCCATATCGGTTAGCATAACACGATTGCCATCAATTTGAATTTTTTGATAATCAACATGAGCTAAAGCATCTTTGATTTCCTTGTCGGATGGGAGTACCGATGCATTGGTCTTTTTATCTGTGTTATCTATGTTTTTTGAAATTTCTGAAATGTTCCAAAGTTCTGATATTTTTCCTATGGTAATATCAAAGCGACCATTACTTAAATCACCGTAAGTGATCCCTTGTTCAATTAATGAAAGGGTTTCATCACTGACAGTAACGTAATTTCCAGCATTTGCATTTATTTTAGAGATTTCACTTTCCGGTATTGTGGCAGACAGCATATCTTCATATTCTTTTGCAAGTGAAAAACAAGCGTCAATATGCGATTCGTCGTCCGTTCCATATAATGTAATTGTGATAATGGTATCAAAATAAAAGTTTGATTTTGATACAGATGTCGTAGAATTTGTACATCCGGAAAAAATATTACTTATCATAAATAAAATACACAAAAAAATAATTGATTTTGTCTTCATAAATGCTCCAATTTGATTTATTCTTATTTTTAAGTATATCATTCTAATAAACGAGTGGCAAATTTTTAAAAGATATGATAGAGTATATCTGATATGTTTTTGAAAAGGGGATAATATGAGTATACTAGATACAAACAAATATAAACGAGTAATTATTAAAATTGGTTCTTCATCTTTAACTCACGAGGAAACCGGTAGTTTGGACTTTCATAAAATGGAGCATTTGGTACGTGCTCTTTGCGATTTACAAAATCGTGGTATGGATGTTTGCCTAGTAAGTTCCGGTGCGATTGCAGTTGGTCGTGATGCCATTGGGTTAAAGGAACGTCCAACAGACATTTCTACAAAACAGGCATGTGCGGCAGTTGGACAAGCTAAATTAATGATGACGTATCAGAAATTATTTGCAGAATATAATCAGATTGCAGGACAGGTATTGATTACAAAAAACACCATGATTAATCCGGTATCACGAGATAATGCAAAAAATACTTTTGAAGAGTTATTTCATCTTGGGGTTATTCCGGTTGTAAATGAAAATGATACCGTAAGTACATATGAGATGCGTTTTGGTGATAATGATACTTTATCTGCGTTAGTAGCTTCGTTAGTAGGAGCGGATTTATTGATTTTACTTTCCGATATTGATGGACTCTATACAGATGATCCGCATTCGAATCCGGATGCTATTTTGATTAAAGAAGTGGAACGATTAGATGAAAATATTTATGGAATGGCAAAAGGTTCCACTGGAAGTGATGTTGGTACCGGTGGAATGGCAACTAAACTTACGGCTGCAAAGATTGCAACTAGTTCCGGTGCAGATATGGTGATTGCAAATGGTAAAGATGTAGAAGTTATTCATGATATCTTTGCGAATGATTTTGTTGGAACCCGCTTCCATGCAAATCCGGAAGCAAATTTCCAGTTGGAAAATTTTATTATGGAGAGTATCGGTTAAGATGACACAGGAAAAGATTGATAGAATAAATGAATTATATCGCAAATCTCAAGCGGAAGGATTAACGGAAGAGGAAAAAAAAGAACAAGCCCTGTTACGCCAAGAATTTGTAGCAGCGGTTAGGGGTAATCTTCGTAGCCAGCTCAATTCAATTGATATGGTGAATGAAGATGGAACCATAGAAAACCTTGGGGAAAAATATGGAAACAAAAAGCGAAACTCGTAAAAAAATTCTTTCTTCTCGTAAGAAGCTATCCGATGAAGTGGTTGCGAAAAATAGTTTTGTGATTTGTAAGAAGCTTCTTCTAGCAGATTGGTATCCAAGGACAAATCATATTTTGGTTTACGCAGCAATTCAGAAAGAAGTTGATTTGACATATTTTATAAAACAAGCATTAGCGGATGGCAAACAAATTTATTTGCCAAAAGTGTTTGGCGATACCATGGAATTTTTTCAGGTTCGAGCATTGGAAGAATTAAAAGAGGGTGCATTTGGGGTACCCGAGCCGCAGGAGTTTCATCCAAGATGGCAAGAGAATAAACGCGAAAATGCAGTTGTAATTGTTCCCGGTGTAGCATTTAGCATTCATGGAGACAGAGTTGGTTATGGGAAAGGATATTATGATCGTTTTTTATCACTTTATCCAACTTTATATTCGATTGGAATTGCACATAAAATGCAACTGGTTCAAAATTTTCACACAGATATACATGATAAACGAATGAAACAATTAATCACAGAAAAAGGGGAGGTAATATTTGATGAATTTGGTTGAATTATGTAAAAATGCACATGATGTCCGTTTAAAGGTTGGTACATTGGATACGGATATTAAAAATAAAGTGTTGGAAGCAGCGGCAGATGCATTATTAGCACATGAGGAAGAAATTTTAAAAGCAAACACTATTGATGTTCAAAATGGAATAGATAATCATATGCCACAAGGTCTTGTGGACCGATTAACATTAAATCATGAGCGTTTGGTTGGTATGGCAGATGGACTTCGCCAAATTGCCGGTTTGGATGATCCGATTGGTGAGGTATTATCCATGAAAAAGCGCCCGAATGGGCTAATTATCGGCAAAAGAAGAGTTCCGCTTGGGGTAATCGGAATTATTTTTGAGGCAAGACCTAATGTTACGTCTGATGCATTTGGACTTTGTTTTAAAACCGGCAACTGCGTTATTTTAAAAGGGGGCAAAGATGCGATTAATTCGAATATTGCAGTGGTCAAAGCATTAAAAGAAGCTTTGGTTCAAAACAATATTACGGAATATGCGCTAAATCTGATTGAAGCAACGGACCGCGAAACTACCAATCAGTTTATGCGTATGAATCAATATGTAGATTTGTTGATTCCACGAGGAGGCCAGGGATTAATTCAAACGGTTGTGGAAAATGCAAGTGTACCGGTTATTCAGACCGGAACCGGGAACTGTCATGTTTATGTAGATGCAGTTGCTAATTTGCAGATGGCAATTGATATTATTAAGAATGCAAAAACACAGAGAATTGGTGTTTGCAACGCATGTGAATCTGTTGTTGTTCATCAAAACGTAGCAGAGGAATTTCTTCCAATGTTATATGAATCATTAAAAGACCACGAGGTGGAAATGCGAGTAGATACCGTATCCGCATCTTACATTGGTCAGGAGAAAACGTTTGTAAAAGATGCAAATGAAGAAGATTGGGCAACAGAATATCTGGATTATATTGTATCTGTTAAAGTTGTAAAGGATATAGATGAGGCGATTGCCCATATTAATAAATACAATACGGCTCATTCTGAAACAATTATCACCAATGATTACGACAATGCACAGAAATTCTTAAATGAGATTGATGCAGCATGTGTTTATGTCAATGCATCTACGCGTTTTTCAGATGGAAATGAATTTGGTTTTGGTGCTGAGATTGGAATCAGTACGCAAAAACTTCATGCAAGAGGACCGATGGGATTAGAGGCGTTGACCAGCTATAAATATATTATTTATGGTAATGGTCAGATTAGAAAATAAATAAATTTGAGGAAAATATGAGAGATTTAGAGACAATAAAGCAATACGAGTACATTGAAAAAGCAAAATCTTATGTGTCAGAAAAGGCCAAAGAATTAGGTCGTCCATTGACATTTTGTGTTCATACATTCGGATGTCAAATGAATGCGCGCGATTCCGAAAAATTGGTTGGTATTTTGGAACAAATCGGATATGAAGAAATGGAAGATGAACATGCAGATTTTGTTATTTACAACACTTGTACTGTGCGTGAAAACGCAAATAATAAGGTCTATGGAAGATTGGGATATCTTTCAAACTATAAGAAGAAAAATCCGAATATGATGATTGCATTATGTGGTTGCATGATGCAGGAACCGGAAGTTGTTGAGAAAATCAAAAAGAGTTATCGATGTGTTGATTTGATTTTTGGGACACATAATATTTATAAATTTGCAGAATTGTTGTGTACATGCTTTGAATCCAAATCGATGATTATTGATATTTGGAAAGATACAGACAAAATTGTAGAGGACCTTCCGATGAAACGTAAGTATTCTTTTAAGTCCGGCGTAAATATCATGTTTGGCTGTAATAATTTCTGTAGCTATTGTATTGTTCCGTATGTAAGAGGTCGTGAAAGAAGTCGTCAGCCAAAAGATATTATTCGAGAGATTGAAAATCTTGTGGCGGATGGTGTTTGCGAAGTAATGCTTTTAGGGCAAAATGTAAACTCTTATGGAAAAAATTTAGAAGAACCGATTTCTTTTGCAGAATTGCTTTGTGAAATAAATAAAATTGAGGGATTAAAACGGATTCGTTTTATGACCTCACATCCAAAGGATTTGTCTGATGAATTGATTAATGCCATTCGTGATTGTGATAAAGTATGTAAACACATGCATTTACCATTGCAGTCCGGAAGTTCGCGCATCTTAAAGATTATGAACCGTCATTATACAAAAGAACAGTATTTGGAATTAGTTAAAAAATTACGTAAGGCAGTTCCGGATATTGCACTTACTACAGATATTATTGTTGGATTTCCGGGGGAATCAGATGAAGATTTTGCCGAAACGGTACAAGTTGTAAAAGAAGTAGAATATGATAGTGCATTTACATTTATTTATTCCAAACGAACCGGAACACCTGCTGCGATAATGGAAGAACAAGTACCGGAAGATATTGTCAAAAGACGTTTTGACATTTTATTAAAAGAAGTACAAGAAATTTCAAATAAAAAAGCTTCGCTTCTTACTGGTCAGACACTTCCGGTTTTGATAGAAAGCATGAATGAACAGGATGAAACACTTGTAACCGGACGTTTAGAGAATAATTCAATTGTTCACTTAAAAGGTACCAACGAGATGATCGGGCAGATTTGTCCGGTTATTTTAGAAGAATGTAAAGGTTTTTATTATCTTGGAAAGGTAGTAAAAGATGAATAAACGTTTTACCAAAAACGATTTCATTTTTCTTATTGGAATTTTTATTGTTGCGGTTGCTATTTTTGTTGCATTTCGGTTTTGGGGTAGAATAGATGGTAGTCAAATTGTAATTACTATAGACGGAACAAAACACGGCACTTATTCTTTGTCTGAAAATCGCGAAATTCCAATCGAAACAGAAGATGGGAATAATTTACTTGTTATAAAGGATGGAATTGCAAAAATGATAAAAGCAGATTGTCCGGATCAATTGTGTGTCCATCAAAAGGGTATTTCACTTGAAAAAGAGACCATTGTTTGTCTTCCACACAAAGTAGTTATTACCGTTGAAAGTGGTAACTTTAATAAAATAGATGCGGTAGCAAATTGATTGGGTTGTGATACTATGAAAAGAAAAATAGCGTATATGGGATTGTTTTTAGCGCTTGCGCTTATTTGCAGCTATGTAGAAAGCTTGATACCGATTCACTTTGGTATTCCTGGGGTGAAACTGGGACTTACCAATATTGTTGTTGTTTTATCTTTATATTGTATTGGAGCAAAAGAAGCGTTTACAATTTCAACGGTTCGCATATTACTTGTTGGATTTTTGTTTGGAAATGTCTTTAGTATGGTATATTCTTTTGCTGGTGCGTTACTTAGCTTTATAACCATGTATTTATTAAAAAAGACTAAGTGGTTGAAGTGTATTTCTATTAGTACTGCCGGTGGGATTGCACATAATATTGGTCAATTGATTGTGGCCGCAATTGTTGTAGAAACATATTCCATTTTTTATTACATTCCGGTGTTGCTAATTGCAGGTACTATCACCGGTATTGTAATTGGTGTGGTTTCGCAGGAATTGATACTTCGTATTGGAAAAAACGTTCGTTTTTAAGGAGGAAATCATGTTTTCTTACATTCGAGGAGAACTTGCTGAAGTAAATACGGATCATATTGTACTTGATGTTGCCGGAATTGGATATACCATTTATATTCCGGGTCAGGCGTTTTCTTATTTACCGGCACAGGGGAGCGAAGTAAAAATACATACTTATTTATATTTTCGTGAAGATTTGGTAATGCTGTATGGTTTTTTATCAAAAGATGATTTGGACATTTTTAAACTCTTAATTAGTGTCAGTGGTATAGGACCGAAAGGAGCGCTTGGCATTTTATCCGCATTATCTGCCAATGACCTTCGTTTTGCAGTTCTTTCTGGTGATGCAAAAGCAATTTCGAAAGCACCGGGAATCGGAAGTAAAACTGCACAACGTGTAATTTTGGAATTGAAAGATAAGATGTCTTTAGAAGATGCATTTGAAAAGAAATTAGAACATACGCAAGGGGTTCCTAGCATAGAACAAAATGTTGTGAAAAATGAGGCGGTTATGGCACTTAGTGCGCTGGGATATTCTTCTTCGGAAAGTTTAAAAGCGGTTTCCAAGGTTGAAATATCAGAGGATATGGATGTCGAAGATGTCCTAAAAGCAGCTTTAAAACATATGGCGTTATTTTAGTGGGAAAGGCGCAAAATAATGGAACGACGTGTAATTTCTACCCGAATACAGGAAGAGGATATTAAGATTGAAACCAGTCTTAGACCTCAAATTTTAGATAATTATATTGGGCAGGAAAAAATTAAAGAAAATTTAAAAGTATATATTGAGGCGGCAAAACAACGAAATGAAGCATTAGATCATGTGCTTTTCTATGGTCCGCCCGGACTTGGTAAAACCACACTTGCCGGAATTATTGCAAATGAAATGGGAACACATATTAAGATTACATCCGGACCGGCAATCGGGAAACCGGGAGAAATGGCTGCGATTTTAAACAATCTATCTGAAGGGGATATTTTATTTGTAGATGAGATTCATCGTTTGAATCGTCAGGTAGAAGAAGTGTTATATCCGGCAATGGAAGATTTTGCAATTGATGTCATGATTGGGAAAGGTGAATCTGCGCGTTCTATTCGTTTGAATCTCCCGAAGTTTACATTAGTTGGTGCAACAACACGAGCCGGTATGCTTTCGGCACCGCTTCGTGATCGATTTGGTGTTGTAAGTCATATGGAATATTATACGGTAGAAGAATTAAAAACCATTATCATTCAATCAGCAGATCAATTGCAGGTTGCAATTGATGAACAGGGAGCTTATGAACTTGCCAGAAGATCGCGTGGAACGCCTAGACTTGCAAACCGATTGTTAAAACGCGTACGTGATTTCGCAGAAGTAAAATACGATGGGAATATTACATTTGAAGTTGCTTCATTTGCACTTGATTTATTAGAAGTGGATAAATTTGGTTTGGACCAAAATGACCGTAATATTTTAATGACGATTATTGAAAAATTCCAGGGAGGACCGGTTGGACTTGATACACTTGCTGCGGCAATTGGCGAGGACGCCGGTACAATTGAAGATGTATATGAACCGTATCTTGTAAAAAACGGATTTATGAATCGAACCCCCAAAGGACGTGTTGCTACGGATTTTGCATACAATCACTTTGGTCTCATCCGGTAAAAAGAAATAGTTGCGTTTCTGTCCATATAAGGCTATAATATACTATATGTAGTATGATAAGGTACCGGAGGATACGATATGTCAGCCAAAACAAGCGCCGATGTAGTAATTGATGGCAAAGTATACACTTTAAGCGGATACGAAGGAGAAGACTACCTTCAGAAAATTGCCGCATACATTAACAACAAAATTTCAGAATATGATGCTTTAGAAGAATATCGTCATTTGCCGATGAACATGAAAGGAACTTTAATTCAATTGAACATTGCGGATGATTATTTTAAAGCAAAAGCTCAGGTTGAGAAGTTAGAACGCGATATGGAATTGAAAGAAAAAGAAATTTATGATTTAAAGCACGATTTAATCGCGAATCAAATTAAGACGGAGACTGCAGAAGCATCTGTCAAAGAACTTGAGGCAGAGAATAAGGAGTTACTGTTGAACAAAGCGAGATTAGAAGCAACTTTGGAAGACACGCTGCTTGATGGTAAAGTTTCAAGATAATCAGATACCTATATGAATAAGCCAAAGGGAGCAGAATATTTCTTCTGCTCTTTTTTTACTTTATAAAAACTTAAGAACTTTCCTACTAATTTGTTAAGGAGAATATGATAAAATGAACAAGAAATTTGAACTTCTGGCACCGGCCGGTTCTCTTGAAATATGTAAAGCAGTCATAGAAGCAGGAGCTGATGCAGTATATGTTGGAGGGGAGCAGTTTGGTGCTCGCGCATATGCGAATAACTTTTCAAAAGAAGAGCTTTTAGAGGCGCTTGATTTTGCCCATCTTCGTGGAAAAAAGATTTATTTAACGGTAAATACTTTGTTTAAAAATACGGAAATTGATAAGCTGTATGAATATTTACTTCCGTTTTATGAACGAGGATTAGATGCTGTAATTGTCCAAGATATAGGTGCATTGGTATGTATCCATAAGTGGTTTCCGAATATAGAAATTCACACCAGTACCCAAATGACTATTACAGGGGTAGAAGGCGTTCGTCTTTTGCAGGAACTAGGAGTTTCCCGTGTTGTTATGGCGCGAGAAATGTCTATAGCTGAGATGAAAACCATACATGATAAGACCGGTATGGAATTAGAAGCATTTGTTCATGGTGCATTATGTTATTCCTATTCCGGCCAGTGTTTGTTTAGTAGCATGCTCGGTGGACGCAGTGGTAACCGCGGAAGATGTGCGCAACCTTGCCGCTTACCATATTCTACGAAAAAAAATGAGACTTATGTGCTTAGTTTAAAGGATTTCTGTGGAATTGAGAAACTTCCGCAACTTTTAGATGCCAGTGTATATTCTTTGAAAATTGAAGGACGGATGAAACAACTTTCGTATGCAGTTGGAGTTGTGTCCTATTATCGAAAATACATTGATATGTGTTTATCCAATTCCAGCAGATATAAGGTATCACAAGAGGATAAACAGGCACTTATTTCAGTTGGAAGTCGTTGCGGATTTACAGATGCATATTTTGACAGACACAATGGATCTGATATGGTTACCTTTGAAAAGCCGTCATTTCAACAGAGTATGGAAATACAAACTCCGTTTCCAAAATATCTTCCCATGATTGGACAGCTAACTTTACATTTGGATGTGCCGTCAAAGCTTCAGATTCGTTATGGTGATGTTGAAGTTGTTTCTCATGGGAATGTTCCGCAAAAAGCAATGAAGCAACCTCTTTTGAAAAATGATCTCGAGAAACGATTGAATAAGACAAAAGATACTGCTTTTTTCTTTGAACAATTGAATATTGATATGGATGATAATCTTTTTTTGCCAAATGGAGTGATTAATCAGTTACGACGAGATGCTATTGTTTCTCTTGAGCAGGCACTCCTTAAAAAATATCTACGAACAGTAGATACAAAAAATGATATTGTACTTGAAACAAAATTCCAACCAGCAGCACAGGAAACGGTTGTTTCGATTGAAGAACGGGAATTCTTGGATGTTGTAATAGGACAGAAATTTGTATCGACAATATACCTAGATTCTAATTTATATACCAAGAATACGTTATTTCAAGAATTAAAAAAAGATATATCGCTATGTCATGCCAATCAGAAAAAAGCCTTTTTTATTTTGCCATATATTTTTCGGGTAACAACGGCATTGTTTTATAAAGAGCATCTGACGGAATTGAAAAATAGTGGTGTGGATGGTATTGTTGTAAAAACATACGAAGAACTTTGGTTTGCGAAAGAGTATTTAAATGAACTGGATATTGTTACAGACCATAATTTATATACTTATAATGATATTGCTTCATTTACATTGCTAAAACTTGGTGCAACACGAAACACTATTCCGATAGAATTAAATAAAAAAGAAATTTTTCGACGAACAGCGGCAAATTCAGAAATGATTGTTTATGGACATTATCCACTTATGACAAGTGCACAATGTGTACAAAAAAATATGAAAGGGTGTAATCAAACGCCGGGAATGCTATATTTAAAAGATCGCTATAAGAAAAGTTTTCCGGTAAAGAATTATTGTAGCGATTGTTATAATGTTATATATAACTCACTTCCGACGATGCTTTTTCAATATTTAGAAGAATTAAAGCAATCAGGAATCAGAACATTTCGTTTGCATTTTTCTGTAGAATCAAAGCAACAAGTGGAAAATGTGTGCAAATTATTTGAGGGATTTTATATTGGAAATCAGATACATTTTTCTCAGAGTTGGAAAGATGAATATACAAATGGACATTATAAACGAGGAGTAGAATGAAATGATTCATTTAATTGTACAGGCATCTAAATATTTGATGATTTTGCTTTTTTTGGTATATACATTTGAATGTTTTCATGTATTTCGATATAAAGATCAACCGATAAAGCAAAAAAACATTTATCAAATTCAAAAATTGCTTATGTATCTGATTCATTTTGATGCATTTGTGGTTCTGTACTTAACAACACAAAATATAAAAATACTTATTTTCTATCTTTTACAGGTGTTATTAATAACCGCAATTTTTTTGGTATATCACATGTTTTATAAAAGCGCATCACTACTAGTCCTAAATAACATGTGTATGTTGCTATGTATTGGATTTATTATTTTAACAAGGCTATCATATGATAAAGCAATTCGACAATTTATCTATGTTCTTGCGGGCGCATTTGTGGCAATGTTGATTCCGGTTTTGATGCAGAATGGAAACACGTTTCGAAAACTGACTTGGTTATATGCAATTTTTGGAATTGCAGCACTTGCAATTGTTGTAGTTGCAGGTGCTACCAGCTATGGAGCAAAACTATCTATTTCCATTGGAAGTATTTCTGTACAACCATCCGAGTTTGTAAAAATTATATTTGTTTTTTTTATTGCATCTATGCTTCATCAATCTACTGATTTTCGACAGGTCTTCATCACGAGCGTGATTTCAGCAGTTTTTGTTCTTTTATTAGTAGCTTCAAGGGACTTAGGCGGCGCCCTGTTGTATTTTGTGGCTTATTTGGTAATGGTATATGTGGCTACCCAAAAACCAATTTATTTTATTGGTGGAATTGTTGCTGTATCTATTGCAGCCATACTTGGCTATCAGATGTTTTCACATGTACAAACACGAGTTATTGCATGGAAGGATCCATTAAGCGTTATTGACAATGAAGGATATCAAATTAGTCAATCCTTGTTTGCGATTGGAACCGGCGGATGGTTCGGACTTGGTTTGAATCAGGGATTGCCAAGTAAAATTCCTGTCGTAGAAAAAGATTTTGTTTTTTCGGCAATTTCAGAAGAAATGGGTGGATTTTTTGCCATATGTCTGATTGCGGTATGTTTGAGTTGTTTTTTTATGATTTTAAATGTTGCTATGCGTATGAAGGACAGTTTTTATAAACTGGTCGCTCTCGGACTTGGTACCTTGTATGCGATGCAGGTGTTTTTGACAATTGGTGGAGTAATCAAATTTATTCCATCAACAGGGGTTACACTTCCTCTAATTAGTTACGGTGGAAGTTCTCTACTATCTACCATGATGGTATTTGGTATCATACAAGGACTTTATATTATGAATGCCAGTCAAAATGTAAAGAAAGGAAACCAAACAAAACATGGGTCAAAAAAACAAAAAGAAAAGAACGTCTCAAAATAAAGAATTTTTAGTAATTACATATTTGTTTTTAGGACTATTCCTTTGTATGATAGCTTATTATGTTTATTTTCAGGTAGTGCGAAGTGAAGAGTTTATTAATAGTCCGTACAATTCCTTGCAGGATTTGTTTTCCAATCGTGTGGTAAGAGGAGAGATTATTTCTTCAGATGGATATGTTTTAGCACAGACAACTATTGATGAAGATGGTACAGAAACTCGAGAATATCCATATGGGAACGTATTTTCTCATGCAGTTGGATATTCGATAAACGGGAAAGCCGGATTAGAAAATCAAGCGAATTTTTCGCTACTACGTTCACATGCCTTTTTTTTGGAACAGTTTGCAAATGACTTAAGCGGTGAAAAAAATATTGGGGACAATGTAATTACTACATTAAATTATAAAGTGCAAACGACCGCGTATTACGCTCTTGGTAATTACGATGGTGCAGTTATTGTCATGGAACCCCAAACCGGTAAAATACTTGCAATGGTTTCGAAACCGTCATTTAATCCAAATACAATAGCACAAGATTGGGAATGGATTCATGCAAATGAAAATAGTGCAATTTTGTTTAATCGTGCAACACAAGGACAATATGCACCTGGCTCTGTATTTAAGATATTTACGATGCTGGAATATTATCAAGAAAATCCGGATACTTATGCTACTTATGAATATCAATGCAATGGTTCTTTTACACATGAAGGACAAACGATTCATTGTGCTGGTAATAAGTCGCATGGGGGACAGGATTTGCGATTATCATTTGCAAATTCATGTAATAGTAGTTTTGCAGAATTATCGTTATCTTTAGAACAGGATCGTTTTTATAAATTATGTAATTCGTTATTATTTAACCATAATTTACCAATTGCATTTGAATCCGGTGTAAGTAGTTTTACAATTTCTGATAATGATTCCTCATCATTAATTATGGAAACTGGAATCGGACAAGGAAAAACTCTTGTTTCTCCTCTTCATATGGCACTAATTACCAGTGCAATAGCAAATGAAGGTGTTATGATGACTCCGTACTTGATTGATCATACCGAAAACTATGAAGGTATCATTGTTGATTCCAATAAGCCCAAAGAGTATAAAACATTGTTTACAAAAGATGAAGCGGATTTTTTACAAGAGTATATGAAAGCAGTTGTAGAAGAAGGGACTGCAAGTCGATTAAATAATCAAAGTTATACTGCTTATGGAAAAACCGGTACAGCTCAAGTGTCTGATATCACAGATCAAACAAATGCATGGTTTGTAGGTTATGCACAAAAAGAGGGATACTTAGATATTGCAGTAGCAGTCGTTATAGAAGATTCTGGATATGGTAGCACTTATGCGATTCCGATTGCAGAAAAAATCTTTGATGCATATTACAATTAGAAAGGTGAATTGTTGCATATATGTCCAAATTAGGGTATAATATCGCCAAGTGATAAAACACCACACTTTAGGAGGTATTGCAATGATTGAGGCAACGAGTTGTGGCGGTGTGGTAATTTTTCGTGGAAAGATTTTACTCTTATATAAGAACTATAAGAATAAGTATGAGGGCTGGGTTCTTCCCAAAGGAACTGTAGAAGAAGGAGAGGAATATAAGGATACCGCGATCCGTGAAGTGAAAGAGGAGACCGGTGCCACAGCTACCATTATACGTTATATTGGTAAAAGTCAATATACGTTTTCCATACCGGAGGATACCGTAGAGAAGGAAGTTCACTGGTATTTAATGATGGGCGAGAGTTATTATAGCAAGCCACAAAAGGAAGAATTTTTTGTTGATTCTGGATATTATAAGTATCATGAAGCATATCATTTGTTGAAATTTCCAAATGAGAAGCAAATATTAGAGAAAGCTTATAATGAATATCTGGATTTAAAGAAAAGTAACTTGTGGGGGACTCACAAATATTATTAAAGCAGTTTAGGAGAACTGCTTTTTTGAGGTTATTTATGAAATGGTATGACAATCTGTATGTAGGAAAATCCATTGCAGATAAAGCAAATCGGATTAAATGGAAAATCAACCATAATGCAGGAACTGTTTCCATCTATGTTATTTCATTTGCGTCAAATCCAAATAATCTATTGGATATTATTCCGGCGCGAGAATTGTTGCAAAAGGCTTATCCAAAGAAAGAGCTTTATATTATTGGATTGGCTAAGGGATACACAGAAGCTGTTGAGGTCGTACAAGAGATTATTCGGGAGACTTATGAGAAAACCAAAGGTGTTGATGTTTATCAATACTTAAAGGGGAATCGGAGGGAGATGGCATGACGATTCTTCTTTTTGTTTTAAGATTAATTGGCTGGATATTGTTAATTTTATTACTAATTTTACTTGTAGCAATTGTAACAATATTATTTGTTCCCATTAAATATCGGATACAAGCAACGTATCTTACAAAATTAGATGCACAAGTTAAAATATGCTGGTTATGCAAAATTCTTCAATTTCATATACAATACCGGGATGATGATTTGCAAATATTTTATCGTATCCTTGGTTTGAAAAGGAATTTAGTAACAGAGACAGAAGTGGAAGAAGAGTGTACACAAGAAACCAAAGAAGAGCAAATTTCACAGGAAATAAAAAACAGTCTACAATCAGAAAATGTTCAGCATTTTATCGACGTATCGGAAGAAGATAACCTTAAAATAACAAAGGAAAAGAAAAATCCATTTGGAATTATTTCCCGAATCAAAAGTATCTTCTTAAAAGTTTGGGGTATGATAAAAAATATCAATGCCACTATTTCAAAAATAAAAATGCTGATTTCCGACCAACGAAATCAAGAGGCATTTAACCATTTAAAAGAAGAAATATTTTGTTTGTTAAAAATAGTAATACCTAAAAAGTTAAAGTTAAATGCATTGTTTTCTACGGGTTCGCCAGATACTACAGGACAAGTGCTTGGTATACTCGCAATGTTTCCGATTGGATATCAAAACCGATGGAATATTACCCCGGATTTTTCGGCGGAAGAATTTCTTTTAGAAGCAGATACCGATATCAAAGGTCATATTTTTCTATTTCGTGTTCTGGGAATCGGTCTTCGCATAGTTATGGATAAGAATTGTCGTAGATTATACAAACAATTAATGAAATAAAGGAGGAAAGAAATATGTCTGACAATAGTTTTAACAACACAGTACAATCTTTATTTAAGGGGATGGACAGTTTTATTACAACAAAAACAGTAGTGGGCGATGCAATTCATATTGGAGATACAATTATTTTACCGCTTGTTGATGTATCATTTGGTGTGGCTGCCGGCGCATTTTCTCAGGAAAAGAAGAATAATGGCGCCGGTGGTATGGGTGGGAAAATTATGCCAAGTGCAGTTCTTGTGATTCAGAATGGAAATACAAAACTTGTTAATGTTAAAAACCAGGATGGTATGACAAAGATTTTGGATATGGTTCCTGATTTTATAAGTAAATTTTCTTCCAAAGGTACTTCTGAGAGTGAAGAGGACACGGAAGATAGTAGTACAAGTGAAGAAACTGACCAATAGGTATCGTTTTTAGAAAAAGGCATATATTATTAGTAATATATGTCTTTTTTGGTGTCAAAATGAAACGGATTCTTGGATATACGTTATTTTGGTTTGCAATGGGAATGCTGGTGATGTTAGTTCTTTCCAGCGATTTTCTGGGAATCCTGATAATAGCGGCATGTTTATTACTAAGTTATTATGTTTTTTGCAATTAAAAAGGGCTGTCAAATGACAACCCTTAAAGTCCATATACAATTAAGCTCTTTCTACTTTTCCAGATCTTAAACAGGAAGCACAAACATATAATTTCTGTGATACTCCGTTGACTTTACAATTCACACGTTTGATGTTTGATTTCCAGATTTTATTGGATCTTCTATGAGAATGGCTTACATTATTACCGAAATGAACGCCTTTTTCACATACTGCACATTTTGCCATGATATTGCACCTCCTTGCATATTTCTAAGCCGGAACGTGTATCCGAGCTCACAACAATGATAATTTTATCAGATTCAAAAAAATAATGCAAGGAGAAAATATAAAAAAATGAAATATTTTGCATAGATTATTTGCTTTTTGTGCAAAAATAGGTATAATAGGTATATCTACGTCAGAATTTCATGGAGGATTGGAATATGAAGGGACAAATGGATACCCAGTATGGAAAAATCGTTATAAGCGAAGATGTTATTGCAACATATGCCGGATCTGTAGCAGTAGAATGCTTTGGAATTGTAGGTATGGCTGCTGTTAACATGAAAGATGGTCTTGTAAAATTATTGAAACGTGACTATCTGACACATGGTATTAATGTTGAAGTAGAAGAAGGTAATATTATTACCATTGATTTTCATGTAATTGTTTCTTATGGCGTTAGCATTGGCACAGTTACGGATAATTTGATTGAAACGGTAAAATACAAAGTGGAATCTTTTACTGGTATGCAGATAAGTAAAATCAATATATACGTAGAAGGCGTACGTGTCATTGATTAAGGAGGATACAAAGTTGGAAATCACAAGTATAAATGCACAAATTTTAGCAAAGATGTTTTTAGCAGGTGCTAAAAATCTTGATTCAAAAAAAGAATGGATTAATGAATTGAATGTATTTCCGGTACCGGATGGCGATACCGGAACGAATATGTCTATGACCATTATGTCTGCAGCAAAGGAAGTAAGTGCTCTTGGAGAGAATCCTTCTATGGCTTCACTTGCAAAAGCAATTTCTTCCGGTTCTTTACGCGGAGCAAGAGGTAACTCAGGTGTTATTTTATCACAGTTGTTCCGTGGTTTCTGTAAAGTGATTGCAGAATATGAAGCAGTAGATGTTACCATTTTATGTGAAGCTTTTCAAAAAGCGGTTGAGACGGCTTATAAAGCAGTTATGAAACCAAAAGAAGGTACAATCCTTACCGTAGCTAAGGGCGCAGCAGATAAAGCACTTACTTTAGCTGAAGAGACAGATGATTTGGTATATTTCTGCGAAGAAATTATAAAAGAAGCGGATTATGTATTAAGCCAGACTCCAGAAATGTTGCCGGTATTAAAACAGGCTGGCGTAGTTGATTCCGGTGGTCAGGGATTAATGCAGGTATTAAAAGGTGCATATGATTCTTTATTGGGTAAGGAAATTGATTATACAATCGAAGATGCAGGTGCCGGCTCCGGTGTGATAAAGATATCTGCTCAGACAGAGGCAGACATTAAATTCGGTTATTGTACCGAATTTATCATTGTTTTGGACCAACCATTATCAGATAAAGAAGAATTAGAGTACAAGGGATATTTAGAATCTATTGGTGATTCCATTGTTGTGGTTGCTGATGATGAAATTGTAAAGACCCATGTACATACCAATGATCCGGGGCTTGCGATTCAGAAAGCTCTTACGCATGGTTCTTTAAGTAAAATTAAAATTGATAACATGAGAGAGGAGCATCAAGAGAAACTTATTAAAGATGCTAACAAACTCGCGTCACAGCAAGCGCAAGAAGAAACTGTCAAAGAAGAGCCTTTGGCACCTCACAAAGATACCGGATTTATTTCTGTATCGGTTGGTGAAGGTATGAATGAGATTTTCCGCGGACTTGGTGTTGATTATATTATCGAAGGTGGTCAGACTATGAATCCAAGTACGGAAGATATGTTGAATGCAATTGACAAAGTAAATGCGGATCATATTTTTATTTTCCCAAATAATAAGAATATTGTTATGGCAGCAAATCAAGCGGCATCGTTAGTAGAAGATAAGGAAATTATTGTTATTCCTACAAAAACTATTCCGCAAGGGATTACAGCGCTGGTGAATTATATTCCGGATTACTCTGCAGAACAGAATAAAGAGACGATGTTATCCGAAATTGAAATTGTAAAAACCGGTCAGGTAACATATGCCGTTCGCGATACAGAGATTGATGGAAAAACTATTAAACAGAACGACTTCATGGGAATTGGTGACAAATCCATTCTTTCTGTAGGTCAAGATTTAAAGGCCACCACACTTGAAATGGTAGATCAGATGATAGATGATGAATCTGCTATTATCAGTATTTACTATGGCTTAGATGCATCAGAAGAAGATGCAGAAGAGCTTGCTTCTATTATTGAAGATAAATATCCTGATTTAGAAGTAGAGATCAACAATGGTGGCCAGCCAATTTATTACTATGTTATTTCTGTTGAATAAATGGCGTCAATCTTATAGGAGTGCTTATGAATCGAAGTTCTGCCATTACCGATATAAAAGGTATTGGAACAAAGACAAAAGAATCATTTGAGAAGATAGGAGTATACACCGTGGGTGATATACTCCTTCATTTTCCCAGGACATATATACAATATCCGGTTGCATTGCAATTTCCGTTAGAAGAACCATTATCGGAAGGAATCTGTGCGATACAGGCTACAATTACTCGTTCGCCAATTGGGAAAAAGACAAGGATCCCAATTACTATTTTACAAATTGGTGATTCAGTCGATCAAGTGCAATTAATCTGGTATCGGATGCCTTATATAAAAAATTCATTGGATTTTGGAAAAAGGTATGTGTTTTATGGGAAATTAACAAAAAAAGGCGAAAAGTTTGTTATGGAACAATCAACGATTTACTCGCTAGAACAATATCAAAGCATGGAACTTTGTTTTCTTCCGGTTTATTCATTGACTGCTAAAATCACGAACAATTTAATGATAAAAACTATGAAAGAAGCACTGACGGATGAAATGCTTTTTATAGATTATCTTCCGGATTCTGTGAGAAATGAACATAAATTATGCGAATATAATTATGCTATAAAACAGATTCATTTTCCGGATTCTATGGATACGTTGATTGAGGCTAGAAAACGACTGGTTTTTGATGAATTTTTCCTTTTTATCATGGGAATGCAATATTGGAAGAATAAACAAGAAAAACAACCAAATCATTTTTCGTTTACAACGGATCACTTTGTAGAAAGTTTAGTCGACCAATTGCCATACAAGCTTACAAACGCGCAAAAGGAAACACTTTCGGACATCTCAAACGATATACTTGGTGCGTATGTTATGCAACGCCTAATCCAAGGAGATGTAGGTTCCGGAAAAACGATCGTAGCCTTTTTGATCATGGCGTGGTGTGCGCACAGTGGCTATCAATCTGCAATTATGGCGCCGACAGAAGTACTTGCCAGACAACATTATGAGTCGTATCGTTCTTTGTGTAAGCAACTTAACTTAGATAGTACGATTATTTTGCTCACAGGGTCTATGACGAAAAAAGAAAAACAAATTGCTTATGAGACGATTCAAAATGTCCCAAATGCAATGGTAATAGGTACACATACATTAATACAGGAGAAAACACTTTTTTCCAGTTTAGCATTAGTAATTACAGACGAGCAACATCGTTTTGGTGTTCATCAGCGTGAAAATTTATCTGCAAAAGGACAAACGCCTCATATTCTTGTTATGAGTGCAACACCAATTCCTCGAACGTTGGCAATTATTATCTATGGGGATATGGATATTTCTGTTATTGACGAAGTTCCGGCAAAACGACTTCCAATCAAAAATTGTGTTGTAAATACGAAGTTTCGAGATAAATCGTATTCTTTTATTATGGAACAAGTGGAACTTGGATATCAGGCATATGTCATATGTCCTCTTGTAGAAGAAACCGAGCATATGGATGCGGAAAATGTGACGGATTATGCAAATAGGCTGCAAGAAGTGTTTGGAAATAAACTTTCAGTTGGTATGCTCCATGGAAAAATGAAAAGCGAACAGAAGAATACGATCATGGAACAATTTGCAAACAACGAAATACAGGTATTAGTTTCTACAACAGTTGTGGAAGTTGGAGTAAATGTTCCAAATGCAACTGTAATGATGATAGAAAATGCCGACCGCTTTGGATTAGCGCAGCTCCATCAGTTACGAGGTCGTGTTGGACGTGGCGATGCACAATCGTACTGCATTATGATTAATACCTCAACAGGAAAAACGGCACAAAAGCGTCTAGAAATTTTAAATAAATCTAATGATGGATTTTATATTGCAAGCGAAGATTTGAAATTTCGTGGACCTGGGGATTTCTTTGGGATTCGTCAGAGTGGTGATTTGGCATTCAAATTAGCAGATATTTATCAAGATGCGCATGTGTTACAACAAGCATCAGAAACAGTAAGAAAAATCTTAGATATAGATCCGGAACTAAAAATGGAAGAGCATAAAACACTTCGACTGGAAATGCAAAAATTTATAAATGAACAAATTCAAAAAATGAATTTATAAAATTCTTAACAAAAAGAGGGTTATCACATATATGATAACCCTCTTTCGGATGTTACTGTTCTCCAGCCATCTGTTTTTCCTGTGCTTCAATCATTTTCTTAACCATATAACCACCAACAGAACCATTCTGCTTAGAGGTTAAATCACCGTTGTAACCGTTTTTCAGCGGCACACCAATTTCATTTGCAACTTCGTATTTAAAACGTTCTAATACTTTTTTTGTACTTTTATTGCTCATGTCAATTTCCTCCTTTGTCGTTTGGAACTGTTTGTAACTTTATGTTACATCCATATTGTGTCCACGAAAAAGTGAAGATATTCTGGTAAAAAATGTTTAAACAAGATTTTATATTTATGATTCGACCAATTCTATTGCTGTTATATCCGGTTGGATAGTAAGAGAATAATTTGTATAATAAACAACAAATCCAGGAGCGCTGCCGCTTGGTTTTTTTATATTTTTCTTTTGTAGATAATCGATTTCAATTTTGTCACTATCTCTTCCTTTGGAGTAATAACCGGCAAGCTTTCCGGCCTCTTCAAAAACGCGATCCGGAAGTTCCTGGTTGTTTGATTTTACAATAACATGAGAACCTGGAATTCCTTTTGCATGGAACCACCAATCATTTCCGGTTGCCACTTTAAAAGTGAGTTCATCGTTTTGATAATTATTTTTTCCAACAAAAATATCATATCCATCTGAAGAACGATAATGAAATGGTTTACTCTTAGAACGTATTTTTTTTCCACTATGATGTTTCTTAATAAATCCATATTCCATCAGTTCCTCTTTGATTTGAATCAAGTCATCTGCAGAAACAGCAATATCTAAAGCATTTTGAATCGATTCGAGATGTTCAATTTCTGCTTTTGTCTCTTCTAGAAGTTTAGATACGGCTTCGGCAGTTCGCTTTAATTTTCCATAACGTTCGAAATATTTTTTGGAATTCTCGATAGGAGTAAGTGTAGCATCCAAAGGTATTTTGATTATTTTATTATTATCATAATAATTGGCGGCTTCGAGAACCGATGTACCTTCTTCTAGATTATAACCAAATGCCTGTATCAATTCACCATAAATTTTATATTTATCTCTTTTTTGGGAATCTTCTAATTGTTTAATTTGGATTTGATATTTTTTATAATTCCTTTCCAGAGCATTATTTACAATTTTGCGAAGGTCAACAGATTTTTGACGAATACGAGTATATATACTTTTTTCGGCATAGAAAACTTCAAGTACTTTTGAAATGGAAGAATAGGTTTCTTTTTCATAATCGCAATATTGTTCAATGTCGACTCCGGAAAATTCAATCGGTTCCTTACCATTTCGTATAATGATAGGCTCAAATTTTTCTTCTTTTATTTCCTCCATAAACCAGCAAAAATGATTGGAAAGATGTAATAATTGTTCATTATTCAATGAAGCAATCGAGTAATCTGCATCAATACCGGCACGATATGCTATTTCATTTGCGATGAAAGGACTAATTCCTGTAAAAGAAGAATAAATTGCTTTTGAAACAGATGTTGGCTTATTTTTCACGATAGAAATAAACTTTTCTCCGTTTATTAAAAGAGGATTTATTTTATCGCATTGCGTATCCGGGATAAAATATTCTCTTCCGGGCAATACTTCACGCAAAGAACTCACGGATCCACTTACTCGTTTGATGCTATCTATAATTTTTCCGTTTTCATCGCAAAAAATGATATTGGAATGTTTTCCCATTAATTCAATAATAAGAGTTTTTTTGCACATATCTCCCAGTTCGTTTAAGTGCTCAATTTCAATATGAAGAATACGTTCCATATCCGGCTGAAAAATTCTTGTGATTTTTCCATTGGCAATATGCTTGCGAAGCACCATGCAAAATGTAGGAGCTGTAAGCGGCGCCTGTTTATTTTGTTCTGTCAAATATACAAATGGAAGAGAAGCACTTGCGGATAAAAGAAGACGAAACAGTCCGTTATTCCCTTTTATTGTTAAAAGAAGTTCATCATTTTCCGGTTGTGCAATTTTGCTGATTCGTGCACCTAAAATAGTCTGATTTAGTTCATGTACCAAATTAGAAATTACGATTCCGTCAAAAGCCATAGGTTTGCCTCCGTACAATTTATTCTCGAAATATTATATAGAATATTTGACGAAAAAACAATAAAGCTATATAATACTTTTATCTATGCGTATGAAAAGAGGGAACATCATGATAAAAAGTATGACCGGATTTGGTCGTTGTGAAGTGGCAGATGAGAAACGCAAATTTACCGTTGAATTAAAATCAGTGAATCACAGATATTTAGATGTAAATATTCGGATGCCGAAGAAGCTTAACTATTTCGAAAGTTCTATCCGGAATTTGATGAAAGAATATATGGAGCGCGGTAAGGTTGATGTTTACATTACATATGAAGATTATACTGAAGATACATATATGCTTAAGTATAATGAATCGTTAGCTGCTGAATATCTTAAATACCTTCGCCGGATGGCTGAAGTATTTCAGTTAGAAGATGACATTCGTGTTAGTACATTATCTCGTTATCCGGAAGTTTTGGTTATGGAAGAACAGACAGTTGACGAGAAAGAGTTATGGGTTGGTCTTGAGAAAGCAGTGCGCGGTGCTTGTGAGCAGTTTGTTGAAAGCCGCATTAAAGAAGGTTTACATTTGCAGGAAGATTTATATAACAAATTGGACTCCATGCTGGCATATGTTGATTTCATTGAAGAACGCTCTCCAATGATTATGCAAGAGTATCGTGCTCGTTTAGAAGAGAAAATCAAAGAGGTATTGGAAGATCGCCAGATAGATGAGGCAAGAATTGCAACAGAAGTTACGATTTATGCCGATAAGGTGTGTGTAGATGAAGAGACGGTACGTCTCAGAAGTCATATAAAAACCACCAAAGATACATTAGCTGCAGGTGGCGGAATCGGTCGTAAATTAGATTTTATCGCACAGGAAATGAATCGAGAGGCAAATACAATTCTTTCCAAAGCAAATAATATTGAAATTTCAGATGTAGGAATTAACCTTAAGACTGATATTGAAAAAGTCAGAGAGCAAATTCAAAATATTGAGTAGGTGAATCATGGGACAATTAATGAATATCGGTTTTGGTAATATGGTCAATACTGATAAAATAGTTACAATTATTTCGCCGGAATCAGCACCAATTAAACGTCAGGTACAAATGGCAAAGGAAAAGCAAACGTTAATTGATGCAACACAAGGACGTAAAACCAAAAGTGTGATTTTTACATCGAACGATAAAATTATTTTATCTGCTTTACAACCGGAAACATTGGCAGGTCGTTTTTTGCCTTGTAACATCAACAAGGGGGTGAAAGAATGAGTTTATTGAAAAAGGGAATACTTGTTGTGATTTCCGGATTTTCCGGTTCCGGTAAAGGAACGCTTATGAAGAAATTAATGAGTGAATATGGTGATTGCTACGCACTTTCTGTTTCTGCAACTACCAGAGAACCAAGACCGGGAGAAGAAAACGGAATTGATTACTTTTTTGTAACAAAAGAGAAGTTTAGCTCTATGATTACAGATGATGCATTTATTGAATATGCACAGTATGTAGATAATTATTATGGTACACCAAGAGCATATGTTAATGAACAGCTTAATGCCGGGAAAAATGTTATTTTAGAAATCGAAATTCAAGGTGCTCTTGCAATCAAAGACAAATTTCCGGATACACGTTTATTATTTGTGTCTGCACCAAGTGCTATCGAACTAAAAAAACGCTTAGCAGGAAGAGGTACGGAATCTGAAGACGTTATTCTGAAACGATTAAGTCGCGCATATGAAGAATCACTTGGAATGGAAGAATATGATTATTTGATTATTAATGATGATTTAGAAGATACTACCAAACGTCTTCACAGTATTATTTCCAATGAACGGGAAGGGATAACAGAGGATAATCAAGGATTTTTGGTTTCTTCTAATATAGAATTTGTTAATAAAATGCGAAATGAGCTATTAAGCTTTTCGAAAGGAGAATAAAATTATGATACACCCATCTTATGTAGAAGTTATGAAAGTTGTAAATGAAGGTGTTGAAATCGGTGAAGAACCGGTAGTAAACAGCCGTTATTCCATTGTACTTGCCGCTGCAAAACGTGCACGTCAGATTATTGACGGTGCAGAACCAATGGAACATCCTGTATGTGACAAACCATTATCGATTGCTGTTGCTGAAATTTATAATGGTGATGTAAAGATTATTTCAGAAGAAGACTAAAAGAAAGAGAAAGGGATGACAGATGTTGTTGTCATTCCTTTTTTAAAGTGAAAGGTTTATGAAATTATTATTTATTTCTTTGGGTTGTGATAAAAATCTTGTTGATTCGGAATATATGATAGGTATGCTGACCAATGATGGCATTGAATTAACCAATGATGAAACAGAGGCAGACATTATTGTTATCAATAGTTGTTGCTTTATTAATGATGCCAAGGAAGAGAGTATTAATACTATTTTAGAAATGGCAGAATATCGAAAAAACGGAAATTGTAAATCTTTAATTGTAACCGGTTGTCTGGCGCAACGTTATCAAGACGAGATTCAATTCGAAATTCCGGAAGTCGACGCAATTCTTGGTACAAACTCCTATGATTCCATTTGCGATGCTGTAAGAATAACGTTAAATAATCAACCTTATAAAAATATGCAAACATTAGAAGGGCTTCCTCGTCTTGGGACACATCGAACCTTAACAACTGGTGGTCATTTTGCATATTTAAAAATTGCCGAAGGTTGTAATAAAAATTGTACGTATTGTGTTATTCCATCTATTCGCGGTCGCTATCGTAGTGTGCCTATGGAAGAGTTAGTTACACAAGCACAGGAATTGGTTGCAGGAGGCGTGAAAGAATTGATTCTTGTTGCGCAGGAAACCACACTTTATGGAATTGATTTATATGGAAAGAAATCCCTGCACCATCTTTTAGATGAATTAAATAAAATTTCCGGTTTGTTTTGGATTCGAATTATGTATTGTTATCCGGAAGAAATCAATGATGATTTGATTAATTCTATGATTCGAAACACCAAGGTTTGTCATTATTTAGATATGCCAATCCAACATTGTAATGATACCATTTTAAAGAGAATGGGAAGAAGAACATCCAAAGAAGATTTGATGCGGATTATTACCCATTTGCGTGATTGTATTCCGGACATAACGTTACGTACCACATTGATTTGTGGTTTCCCGGGTGAAACAGAAGAAATGCATGAAGAACTGATGCAATTTGTCAATGATATGGAATTTGATCGTTTAGGAGCATTTACCTATTCGCAGGAAGAAGGTACTCCGGCAGCAAATTTCCCGGATCAGATTGAAGATGAACAAAAAGCAAATTGGCAAGCTGATGTAATGGAACTTCAAGAGGAGGTCATTTTTGATAAAAACGAACGTTTGAAAGGGAAAGAAATGTATGTCTTTATTGAAGGAAAAGTTGCAGATGAAAATGCCTATATAGGAAGAACCTATCGTGATGCACCAAATGTAGATGGTTATATTTTTATAAACACAGATGAAGAGTTGCTCACCGGAGATATTGTAAAAGTAAAAATCATCGGTGCGTATGAATATGATTTAATAGGAGAGATAGTATGAATTTGCCAAATAAACTAACAATTTTTCGCGTTATTTTAATTCCTTTTTTTGTATTTTTTATGTTAGCACCATATTTTAATGGATACGGAAATTACATTGCAGTTGCAATTTTTATTATTGCAAGTCTTACCGATATGTTGGACGGTAAAATTGCACGAAAATATAATCTTGTAACTAATTTTGGAAAATTTATGGATCCACTTGCAGATAAATTATTGGTTTGTTCAGCATTAATATGTTTGATTGAAACAGGACAGCTGGCTTCTTGGATAGTTGTTATTATTATTGCAAGAGAATTTATTATCAGTGGTTTTCGACTTATTGCATCCGATAACGGTGTGGTAATTGCTGCAAGTTATTGGGGGAAATTTAAAACAGTATTCCAAATGATAATGGTCATTGTTCTGATTTTAGATATTCCAAACAAATTTTTTGATATTCTTGGATTGGTTCTTATCTATATTTCGTTACTTCTTACCGTTATATCATTATTTGATTATGTAATTAAAAACAAAAATGTTTTGAAAGAACAGAAATAGTGAGGGATATTATGAGAATTATTGCAGGAACAGCAAGAAGTCTTCCTTTAAAAACAATTGATGGGTTGGACACACGCCCAACAAGCGATAAGATTAAAGAAACACTGTTTAATATGATACAAGCAGATGTGCCGGGATGTTATTTCCTGGATTTATTTGCAGGAAGTGGTCAAATCGGATTAGAGGCATTAAGTCGTGGGGCAAATTATGCCGTATTTGTAGAGAAAAATCCAAAAGCCTCACGTTGTATTGAGGAAAATATTGCATTTACCAAGTTTGATAAACAATCAAAATTGATTACAGGAGATGCGCTTTCTGCAATTTATATGTTTGAAGGAAAATATCAATTTGATTTTATATTTATGGACCCTCCATATGACAAAGGCATAGAAAAAGAAATTTTGAATGCTCTTTCGAACTCTTCTTTGTTAAAGGAGAATTCTACTGTTATTATAGAATCTTCTTTAAATACATCTTTTGATGATGTGGAAAAAATGGGTTATCAAATCATCAAATATAAAAAATATAAAACAAATGCGCACGTGTTCCTGCGTAAGAAATGAGGCACATATGAAAAAGGCAATTTATCCCGGCAGTTTTGATCCGGTAACCTTCGGACATCTTGATATGATAGAACGATCTTCAAAAATTGTAGACGAATTAGTTGTTGGAGTGTTGAATAACAGCGCAAAAAATTCATTGTTTTCTTTAGAAGAACGTGTTAGTATGATTAGTGAGATGACAAAGGATTTACCAAACGTTACAGTATCTTCGTTTGATGGTCTTTTGGTCGATTATATGAATGAAATTGGGGCAACATTAATTATTCGAGGACTGCGTGCGGTTACTGATTTTGAGTACGAATTGCAGATTGCACAGTCTAACCACGTTCAGAACCCTACAATCGAAACGGTATTTCTTACCACAAACTTGCAATATTCTTATTTAAGTTCTACAATTGTTAAAGAATTTGCATCTTATGGCGGAGATATTTCTAAGTTTGTGCCTGAGCAGTTTATTGATAGAATTTATGAGAAGTATAATATTAGAAGATAAGGAGAAGCTAATATGAGTAGCAGAATAGAACAGATTATTGAAGAAATTGAAGAATATATCGATAATTGCAAACCTCAGCCATTATCAAGTACAAAGATTATTGTAAATCGTGAAGAGATAGAAGAACTAATTGCGGAACTTCGTTCTAAAACACCAGAAGAAATTAAGCGTTATCAGAAAATTATTAGTAATAAAGAGGCAATTTTAGCAGATGCTCAAGCAAAAGCAGATCAAATTATTGCACAAGCTCAGATTCAGACAAATGAGCTCGTTTCTGAACATCAGATTATGCAACAGGCGTATGCTCAGGCTAATGAAGTTGTTATGATTGCTACCAAACAGGCACAGGAGATACTTGATAATGCAACGAATGAAGCGAATAGCATCCGTATGAGTGCAATGTCATATACGGATAATCAGTTAAGAAGTTTAGAAGATGTGTTAACGAATTCTATCGACACTTCAAAAGCAAGATATGATAATTTAATTTCTTCTTTACAAGGTTTTCTTGATATTGTTTCCGCAAACCGTGCAGAGTTATTTCCTGCGGAAGTAGACTTAGATTCGACGCCTGCTACAACACAACCGGATAAAATAAAGGAAATTGAACCGGTTGACGTGTCAAATATCACCATCTCAACGGAAGGCTTAGAAGAATAGGCACATAACAGTAGCAAGTATTGTTGAACAAAAGACGAAAATCATTTTTTCTATGACATATTTTTTGATTGATAACTTCGCCGGAAGTATCATGGAACTTGTTTGTGCAATTCCTGACACCCCGCCAAAGGCAAGGAATTGTATCATTAGTATAAACTTAATATCGGTATTACAGATATAATTTGATAATACAGATATTCCATTTGTTACCTCGGTATTTCCAATCAGTAACATACGAACAAACGATGGAAGAAATCTACAATATGTCAATATACTTACAACAAGTGAGAATATGACGATATATCCGCATAATTTAATAAGCGTTTCAAACCCGTTTATGATACCGGCGTCAAGAATTTGCATATCTATCTGAAATCTTGATGCCGATTTTTTATGTGCTACAATAGTGGTTTGCTTATTTCGAACAAGAAAAAAAATTCCTATTAAAAAAGGAGGCCCATATAAAACGGCATATGTCGGAATAATCCAAGCTGGTTGCCCAAATTGAGAATTACACACAAATCCACTAACGAAGACTGGACTAAGATTATTTGTAAATGCACATAGAGTTTGAGCTCGATCATAAGAAATTAATCCACGTTGATACACATCTGCTGTCAATTTACTGCCAATAGGAAAGCCAAACAAAAAGCCGCAAATGATAATAAACCATTCTTCCGGGGAAATGGAACCAAGTGAAAATTTTTTCCGTTTCATAAATCTTTGTACTGCTTCAAAAAGATTAGAAGAAAGTATAATATTTGAAAGTATTGAAAATGGAAGTAGTGTTGGTAGAATTTGTTCAAACCACAGTAGTATACCATGCGAAGATGCCAAAAAAGCGTCTTTGGGATATAATAAAAAAAATGAAATTATAATAATAAATAAAAATAAATATATTATTTTTCTCATATTATAAAATATGAAACATGGGAGGAGACTATGAGTGTATTAAATCATTTAGAGCCACAAAGAGTATTTTTTTATTTTGAAGAAATTAGCAAAATTCCGCATGGTTCCCGTAATACGAAGGACATTAGCAATTATCTTGTGGAATTTGCAAAAAAACATAATCTTACTTATTTTCAAGATAAAAGCAATAATGTAATCATAACGAAAGAAGGTACAAAAGGATACGAAGAGTCGGATCCAATTATTATCCAAGGCCATATGGATATGGTCTGTGAATGTGAAAAAGATTGTACCATCAATTTTGAAAAAGAAGGACTTACGCTTTATGTGGATGGGGATTTTGTAAGAGCAAAAGGAACCACGCTTGGCGGAGATGATGGAATTGCGATTGCGTATGCACTTGCAATCTTAGAATCGGATGAAATTGTGCATCCTCCACTAGAAGTCATTATTACGGTAGATGAAGAAATTGGGATGTTTGGCGCTTATGATATTGATTTATCCATGATAAAGGGCAAGAAAATGCTCAATATCGATAGTGATGTAGAAGGACATTTTTTAACAAGTTGCGCAGGAGGAATATCCATTGATGCCCAAATTCCAATGACAAGAATTTTGCAAAAAGGAATCACTTTAAATATAAGCGTGACCGGACTTTCAGGTGGACATTCCGGTGCTGAAATTGATAAAGAACATGGAAATGCAAATATTTTAATGGGAAGAGTTCTTAGACAACTAACAGAAATCACACCATTTGGTATTATTACGCTTGCCGGAGGATTGAAAGATAATGCAATACCAAGAGAGTGTAATACAGTACTATTATTACCGCATGAAAACAAGGATGTGGTTAGCGAACAATTGACTTCATTATCTGCTATTTTTGCAAAAGAGTTTGCAGTTTCCGATAAAGATGTAACAATTGAATTTAAATTTGGAGATATGGAAGAAGCATCTATCTTGGATTTTGCATCGGTACAAAAGGTAGTTTATTACTTACGTGCTGTTCCAAATGGAGTGCTTCATATGAGTCGTATTATGCCAGGATTGGTGGAAACTTCTTTAAATCTTGGAATTATGGAATTAAAAGAAGATTATCTGCATACAAAAACGTCAATTCGAAGTAGTGTATCTTCCAGAAAACGAGATGTTTCTGACCGTGTACAACAAATCATCGAATTTTTAGGTGGAGAAGTCACGATTGATGGCGATTATCCGGCATGGGAATATAAGAATGATTCCATTGTACGTACCCAAATGGGAGAAGCATATCAGGAATTATTTGGAAAAGAACCAATTTTTGAAGCTATTCATGCAGGCTTGGAATGCGGAATTTTTGCAGATAAAATTGATGAATTAGATTGTGTATCCTTTGGACCCAATAATTATGATATTCATACGCCACAAGAGAGACTTAGCATTTCTTCCACAGAGCGTACGTGGAAATTGATTTTAGAATTCCTAAAGAGGTCTAAATAATTCGCAAGGTATTTTACAAAAGAAGCTCTTATCTTCTTCTTGGAGTACTGGCAATTGTAAGTCAGCTGCTTGTAAAGCAGATGACAAACACAATCACCTATAACTACGACTTGTCGTACCAGGTCTTTTTGTCACAACAACTCCCACAGGAAACGTGGGAGTATCTGTTTTCTTCTGATGTAACAGATGCATCATATATAGCTGAATATTTGACCGTATATCAGATGTTAAGCGGTTTTTATCAAAACGAACAAGCGCTTAGCACCAATTTGGATGCATTTTTTACACAGGAAGAATTACAGCAAATTATGCAAGAAATAAAAAAAATACAACCAAATGAATTACAAACATTATATCAATATAATTTACAGATTTGGAATAATATATCAGACACATCGGTTTTTCCGGTCGGAACGGTAAGAAATCAACCGGAAGCAACCGTTTCTTTTGTTGATAGTTGGAATGCGAAAAGAACTTATGGTGGCGATAGAAGACACGAAGGAACCGATATCATGGCTACGGTTAATACACGTGGAATCTATCCGATTTATAATGTTGCACAAGGAACTGTTGAAAAAATGGGATGGCTGCCACAAGGTGGATATCGTGTTGGTGTGCGAAGTGAAAACGGTGTATATTTTTATTATGCACACTTAGCGGAATATGGTGACATTGCAGAAGGGGATACAATTACGGGCGGTGAATTTCTCGGAATGATGGGAGATACCGGATATAGTGAAGTTGAAGGAACAACCGGAAATTTTCCGGTACATTTACATTTTGGAATTTATTTAAATGATGAAAACGGAGCAGAATTTGCTGTTAATTCGTATCCGTTTTTGCAGTACTTATTATGGAGAACATCAAGATGATGCGATTGGATAAATTTCTAAGTGCGTGTGGTTTTGGAACACGTTCGGAAGTAAAAAAGTTCATTAAAACACAGGAAATAACCATAAATGGAATCCCTGTAAAAAAATCAGATATAAAAGTAGACGAAGCGCGTGATGTGGTTTGTGTAAAAGGAAAGACTGTTACATATGAACAATATCAATATTATCTTTTTCATAAGCCAGCAGGATGCGTTACAGCTGTTTCTGATAAGGAACATAAAACAGTAATGGATTATTTTTCACAGGAAATGCGAAAAGGATTATCTCCGGTAGGACGTCTTGATATTGACACGGAAGGATTACTTGTTATTACAGATGATGGGGAACTGATACACCATTGTATCAGTCCTTCTCATCATGTAGAAAAAACATACTATGCAAGATTGGACAAAGCTGTTCCACGCAGTGCGATTGAACAGTTTCAAATAGGAATTGACATTGGTGATGAAAAAAAGACGCTTCCGGCAAAACTTTGCATCTTAAAAGATACCACAGATGATTCCGGAAATAGTTGTTTTGCAGCTGAACTTACTATACAGGAAGGGCGTTTTCACCAAGTGAAACGAATGTTTGAAGCAGTTGGTTGTAAAGTGATTTATTTAAAACGGATTTCAATGGGAACATTGACGCTTGGAGATTTGTCCAAAGGAGCATATCGAAAGCTTTCATGCGAAGAAGTGGATTTATTAAGGAAATAGGAGACAAGAATGTACGAAGGTTTTTTACCGATTTCAAAACAAGATATGAAGGAACGTGGCATAGAGCAGTTTGATTTTGTTTATGTCTGTGGGGATGCCTATGTAGATCATCCATCGTTTGGACACGCCATTATTGCAAGATTATTAGAGTCACATGGCTATTCGGTTGGAATTATTTCACAGCCGGACTGGAAAGATGATGCGTCTATTTCCATACTTGGCGTTCCACGACTGGCATTTTTAGTATCTGGTGGAAATATGGATTCTATGGTAAATCATTATTCTGTTTCTAAGAAAAAACGAGATAAGGATTCATTTACACCGGGTGGCGTTATGGGCAAACGTCCGGATTATGCGACCGTTGTATATTGCAATTTGATACGTCATACTTACAAAAACATTCCAATTATTATTGGAGGAATTGAAGCAAGCTTGCGACGTCTTGCGCATTATGATTATTGGTCGAATAAAGTAAAACGTTCTATATTATTAGATTCCGGTGCTGACTTATTGTCTTATGGAATGGGAGAGCGAAGCATTATAGAAATTGCAGATGCGCTTAATTCCGGAATTGCGGTAAAAGACATTACCTATATTGATGGAACCGTTTTTAAAACCAAAGATAGAGATATTATTTATGACGCTATCGAGTTACCATCTTATGATGAAATCAAAGAAGACAAGCGTACTTTTGCAAAAAGCTTTTATACACAATATTGCAATACGGATGCGTTTATCGGAAAACGTTTATTTGAACCGTATGAAAATCATTTTGTCGTACAAAATCCTCCATCGAAACCATTAACACAGGAAGAAATGGATGCGGTATATGCACTTCCATATATGCGAACCTATCATCCGATTTACGAAAAAGACGGCGGAGTTCCGGCGATTCGTGAGGTGAAATTCTCATTGATCAGTAACCGCGGGTGTTATGGAGGTTGTAATTTTTGTGCATTAACATTTCATCAAGGCAGAATTATTCAAACGCGCAGTCACGAATCAATAATTGAAGAAGCAAAACAAATTACAAATGATGCTGAATTTAAAGGCTATATTCATGATGTGGGTGGTCCTACGGCAAATTTCCGTGCGCCTGCATGCCAAAAGCAATTAAGCAAAGGTGCATGTCCAAATCGTCAATGTTTGTTCCCGACACCATGCAAGAATTTAGAAGTGGATCATCGGGATTACATCGCATTATTGCGCAAACTACGCGAATTACCGAAAGTGAAAAAAGTATTTATCCGTTCCGGTATTCGTTTTGATTATCTGATATATGATAAAGATACGACATTCCTTCGCGAATTATGTGAACATCATGTCAGTGGGCAATTGAAGGTTGCTCCGGAACATATCAGTAACGCCGTATTAGAAAAACTTGGAAAACCAAGTGTAGAAGTTTACAATCGTTTTGTTACAGCTTATAAAGCAATGAATCAAAAATTAGGGAAAGAGCAGTATTTGGTTCCGTATCTCATGTCATCGCATCCGGGCTCTACCTTAAAAGAGGCGGTTGAACTGGCAGAATACCTCCGCGATTTGGGATACATGCCGGAACAGGTACAGGATTTCTATCCGACACCATCAACGATTTCTACCTGTATGTACTACACCGGATTGGATCCACGGACATTAGAACCGGTATATGTTGCAACGAATCCGCATGAAAAAGCGATGCAACGGGCATTGATTCAATATCGTAATCCGAAAAACTATGATTTGGTGTATGAAGCGCTTACAAAAGCCGGTCGCATGGACCTAATTGGTTTTGATAAAAAGTGCTTAATTCGTCCTCGACGAGGCACTTTTCAAACAAAAAAACAGGAATCCAAACAAGGAAATGCACCTAAGAAAAAGAAAACAATTCGAAATGTGCATAAGAAGAAACGATGAAAGAATTTAAAATCCATAAAAATGAAGAAAACCAGCGTTTGGATAAATATTTAAAAAAATTATTACCGAATGCAACTACGAGTTTTCTCTATAAAATGCTTCGTAAAAAAAATATTGTAATCAATGGTAAGAAAGCATCAGGAAATGAAATTTTAGCAGTTGATGATAAGATACAAATTTATTTTTCTGATGAAACATTTTCAAAATTTTCTGCAAATACAAAGGCGCTTCAAGCAGAATACAAAAGCTTGAAATCTTTACCGATGAAAGGACTTTCTGTTATTTTTGAAGATGAAGATATATTAGTTGTTAATAAACCGGCAAATATGCTTTCACAAAAAGCAAAAGAGCAGGATATTTCTGCAAACGAGTATTTATTAGGGTATCTAATTCGAAATAATGCTTTGTCACTTTCGGATTTTGCAACCTTTCGCCCATCTGTATGTAATCGTCTGGACCGAAATACAACCGGACTTCTTTTGATGGGAAAAACCTTAGCCGGATCGCAAATGCTTTCCGAAATGCTTCGAAATCGTACCGTTAAAAAGTATTATCGCGCAATTGTCTGTGGGAAAATTTCTGATGCGTCACATTTGTCCGGTTATCTTACAAAAGACCATAAAACAAATAAGGTAACAATTACGAAAGAGCATCTTTTGGATGCTATGCCCATTGAAACAGCATATGAACCATTGGAAATTACGGATGACCATACGCTTTTGGAAATTCATCTGATTACCGGGAAAACGCATCAGATTCGTGCACATCTTGCATCTATCGGGCATCCGATTATTGGCGATATGAAGTATGGTGATGCAAATGTCAATAAAGCGTATCAAAATGACTTTGGTGTAAATTGTCAACTTTTGCATGCATATCGTTTGGAATTTCCGGATGGAAGAGTGCTGGTAGCTCCGTTGTCGAAACATTATAATAGGATTATGATGAAATGAAAAAATATCTGAATAAAATAAAATTATATACGTTTTTATTTCGTTTAAATAAACCATTTTTAGCAATACCGTTTGCTGTAACTACGGCATTTCTTGTAAGTGATGGTTTACCTGATTTATTAAGATTATTTGGCCTTATGTTAGCAGTATTTGGTGGTTTTATGGCCGGAAATGCATTTAATGCAATTACAGATAGAAAAATCGATAAAATAAATCCCAGAACAGCAAATCGTCCATTTGCATGTGGTGGATTATCCTTAAAAGAAGTTATTGTTGCACTTTTTGTTGCAATAATTATTGTTGTATTCGGAACAATAATTATTGATTGGAAATATCTTTTCTTACTTCCAATTCCTTTAATATTTTGTTTAGGGTATTCCATTTCGAAACGTTATACATGGCTTTGTCATGCAATTCTTGGAATTACTAATGCAATATGTCCGGTTGCTAGCTGGGGGATTTTTTGTAAATGGATTGATTGGCGTTTGATATTAATGGGAGCAATTGTCTGTTTTTGGACGATGGGGTTTGAATTAATTTATAGTTCACAAGATGTAAAATACGATAAAGCATGTGGTATGAAATCAATTCCTTCTGTATTTGGTTTGCAATTTGCGTATCGATTATCCGGCGTTTGTCATTTACTCATGTATGCGATGATTTTCTTACTAATTTTAGTAATTGATTGCGGAATAATTTTTATTCTAGGTGTTGTGATTGCTACTCCTTTGTTAATATATGAGCATTTGTTAATTAAAAATAATGAAATAACAAAACCAGAATTGGCTTTTAATTTGAATCAATGGTATAGTTTAATTGTTATGTTTTTTACAATGATGGATAATTTTTATAGGAGTTACATATGAATTTTCAATTGTGTTTAGATGAAAAAATGAATGTTGTTAATAAAAAAATGAGAGAACTGGTATATGGAAAAAATAGAAACATGAATCAGATGATTGATTGGCTTTTGACCGAAAAAGGCAAACAACTTAGACCTCGTTTTATGCTGGCAACTGCGTTATATTGTGATGAAAAAAAGGATGTTACCGAATATGCTGCAATGCTCGAATTAGTACATATGGCAACTTTAGTACATGATGATGTGATCGATAATGCGGATTTTCGGCGAGGAAAATTATCTATTCGAAAAAAGTTTGGAACAAAAGCAGCTGTATATTTAGGTGATTACATATTATTTTCTATGATGAATCATACAAAAATCAGTTATCAAGAAAAATATCGAGTGCTTTTAGATGGCATGCAGAAGTTATGCGATGGAGAATTGGGACAAAATGATAAATTATATGACATTACAATTCATGTAGATGAATATTTGAAAAATATCGAAGGGAAAACAGCTGCTCTATTTGAAATTGCAATGAAATCAGGAGCGTTATTATGTGATGCTCCTTCCGAATTGGTGGAACGTTTTGCTGAATTAGGAAATATATGGGGAATTTTATTTCAAATACAAGATGATTTATTAGATATTTTATCAGATGAAAAGCAAATTGGGAAACCAATATTTCAAGATTTTTATAACGGCATTTATACATTACCAATTATATTTGCACTAGAAGAAAAAGAGGCTCATAATAAAATTTTGGGTTTAAAAAATGCTTTAAATAATCAGGAAATGACTCAAAAACAAAGAAATGATTTACTAAACATTCTTAAAAATACAAATTCTTTCGCAAAAACATATTTCCTTGCAAAAACGTATTATAACAAAGGAGAAGAAATCATTTGTTCTCTTAATGATTGTGAAGCAAAAGATTATTTTCAAAGTAAATGGAATTCTTTATTTGAAAATATTCATAATATGTGCCAATTTAAAATGAATGAAATATGAATAAAGGAGCCACTATGGCAACATGGAATTCGAGAGGTCTTCGTGGTTCGACCTTAGAAGATTTACTTAATCGAACAAACGAAAAATATTTAGAAAACCAATTGGCGTTAATTCAAAAAATTCCAACACCGATTACGCCGATTAATATTGATAAAGAAAGTAGACATATCACACTTGCATACTTTGAACAGAAGAGTACGGTTGATTATATCGGCGTAGTACAAGGGATTCCTGTCTGCTTTGATGCAAAAGAATGTCATACAGATACATTTCCACTTGCAAATATTCATAAGCATCAGGTAGAATTTATGCGGCAGTTTGAATTACAAGATGGAATTGCTTTTATTTTGATTTCTTATACGCATCGAAATGAATTTTACTATCTTCGTTTTTCGGAATTGTTGACTTTTTGGGAACGCGCAAAAGATGGTGGACGGAAGAGTTTTCGATATGAGGAGCTGGACAAAAATTATTTTTTACCACAGGTTCAAGGAGTATTTGTTCCTTATCTGGATGTAATGCAGAAGGATCTGGCTGCAAGGGATTGACTTTTCTATATTTTGTACGTATAATGAACATGGTTTTCGCGTAGTAGCGAATTACCACTTTACCACAATAAAGCATTAAGGAGATTTTATGAAAGACCAATTATTACATACACCGGATGGAGTTCGCGATATTTATAATGGAGAATGTAAGAATAAGTTACAGTTACAGGATGAACTTCATCAAGTACTCTTAAAGTACGGTTATCATGATATTCAGACACCAACGTTTGAATTTTTTAATATATTCAGTAGGGAGATTGGGACAACACCGTCAAAGGATTTATATAAATTTTTTGATAAAGAAGGTAACACACTTGTTTTACGTCCGGATTTTACCCCATCGATTGCCAGAAGTGCAGCAAAATATTATGTAGATGAAGAAATGCCGGTAAAGCTTTGTTATATGGGAAATACCTTCATTAATTCCTCCGATTATCAAGGACGTTTAAAAGAAACAACACAGTGTGGTGCAGAATTGATTGGTGATGGTTCCATTTCTGCAGATGCAGAGATTCTTGCCATGGTTGTTGATTCTCTTCGGACCTGCGGCTTACGTGAATTCCAGATTTCTGTGGGACATGCACAGTTTTTCCAAGGACTTATGGATGCTGCAAAGATTAATGAAGAAGATGAAGAAAAGCTTCGTGAATTAATTGCAAATAAGAACTTCTTCGGTGTAGAAGAATTTATTGAAACACTATCCATAGACTCTAATCTAAAAGAATTATTTGCGTTACTTAGTTGTTTTGATTCTACCGATCAGGAACTGGAAATAGCAAAGAAATATGCTGTTTCTTATCCTGCAATTTTAGATGCGATTACTGAATTGGAACAATTATATGAATACTTAAAAATATACGGAATTGAAAAATACATTTCATATGAGCTTGGCATTATCAGCGATTACAATTACTACACCGGTATTATTTTTTCCGGCTATACCTTCGGAACAGGAGAACCAATTGTAAAAGGTGGACGTTATGATAAATTACTAAGTTATTTTGGAAAAAATGCACCATCTATCGGATTTGCAATTGTAGTAGACCAGTTAATGGCTGCTTTATCCCGTCAAAAAATTACAATTAGTACGCCAAATAATACGGCGCTTATTGTATTTGATGATGCAAGTAGCGTAGAAGCAATAAAAAAGGCAATGAATTTGCGTGAGCAGGGACTTATGGTGGAGACACTTCTTTATGATTCTACAAAGAATAGAGAAGATTATATGTCGTATGCGTTAAAAAATCATATCACACAGGTAGAATTTATAGAGAAAGAGGCGTAAAATGGAAGATAAGAGATATTTGACATTTGCTCTTGGCAAAGGTCGTCTTGCAAAAAAGACGTTGGAATTATTTGAACAAATCGGAATTACTTGCGAAGAAATGAAAGACAAAGACACACGAAAATTGATTTTTGTCAATGAAGAATTAAAACTTCGTTTTTTCCTTGCAAAAGGACCGGATGTTCCAACTTATGTAGAATATGGTGCTGCTGATATTGGAATCGTCGGAAAAGATACCATTTTAGAAGAAGGAAGAAATATTTACGAAGTTTTAGACTTGGGATTTGGTAAATGTCGTATGTGTATTTGTGGACCAAAGAGCGCAAAAGAATTGTTACAACACCACGAACAAATACGTGTAGCGACCAAATATCCACATATTGCAAAAGATTATTTTTATAATAAAAAACATCAGACGGTAGAAATCATTAAGTTAAACGGTTCTATAGAACTTGCTCCAATTGTTGGATTATCTGAAGTAATTTGTGATATTGTAGAAACCGGAAGTACATTGAAAGAAAACGGACTTACTGTATTAGAAGAGGTTTGTCCATTATCTGCAAGAATGGTTGTAAATCAAGTTAGTATGAAAATGGAGAATGAACGCATAACAAAGCTTATCCGAGATTTAAAAACTGTCATATAAAGGATGGAAATAATATGAGAATATTAGAACTAAATGATGATACAAAAAAAGATATATTAGACTCCTTATTAAAAAGAAGTCCAAATAATTATGGAGAATTTGAAGGACGTGTCAATGCAATTATTGAAGCGGTAAAAAAAGACCGCGATGCAGCAATTTTTTCTTATACCAAGCAATTCGACGGCGCAGATATTAACGCCTCTAATATACTTGTTACAAACGAAGAAATCAAAGAAGCATATGAACAAATTGATGCAAAATTATTGGATGTCATTCGCAAGGCACTTGTAAATATTCGTAAATACCACGAAAAACAACTGCCAAATTCGTGGTTTACAACAGAAGATGGCGTAATTTTAGGCCAAAAGGTTACACCGGTAGGAATTGCTGGTGTATATGTACCGGGAGGAAAAGCAGTTTATCCTTCATCTGTTCTTATGAATGTACTTCCTGCAAAAGTTGCCGGTGTTTCACGTATTGTTATGTGTACACCACCTGGAAAAGATGGTAAAATATGTTCATCAACGCTTGTTGCTGCTAAAGAAGCCGGCGTCGATGAAATTTATAAAGTTGGTGGAGCGCAGGCAATTGCAGCAATGGCTTTTGGAACAGAAAGTGTTCCGAAAGTAGATAAAATTGTAGGACCTGGAAATATCTATGTTGCTCTTGCTAAAAAAGCTGTTTTCGGTTATGTTAGCATTGATTCTATTGCGGGCCCGAGCGAAATCTTAGTTCTTGCAGATGAGACTGCAAATCCGCGTTTTGTAGCGGCAGATTTGCTTTCACAGGCAGAGCACGATGAAATGGCATCTTCAATTTTGATAACAACAAGTAAAACGCTTGCCGAGCAAGTAAATGTTGAAATTAACAAATTTGTTGCATCACTTTCAAGAAAAGAAATTATACAAAAATCATTAGACAATTATGGATATATTTTAATTGCCGAAAATTTAGAGGATGCGATTGATGCAACCAATGAAATTGCATCTGAACATACAGAAATCATGACAAAAGATCCATTTCATGTCATGACGAAAGTACGTAATGCCGGTGCTATTTTTCTGGGAGAGTATTCTTCCGAACCGCTTGGAGATTATTTTGCAGGACCAAATCACGTTCTTCCAACAAATGGAACCGCAAAATTTTTTTCTGCATTAAGTGTAGATGATTTTATTAAAAAATCCAGCATTATTTCTTATTCGAAGGAATCATTGCAAAAAATACATAGAGATATTGAATGTTTTGCAGAATGTGAACAATTGACTGCACATGCGAATTCCATTAAAGTTAGATTTGAAGAGGAATCATAAGGAGAAGTTTATGTCAGAACGAGTATCAAAACTTACACGAAAGACAAATGAAACTGATATTGCAATTTCATTTTCAATTGATGGAATTGGAAAATCACAAATTAACACAGGAATTGGTTTTTTTAACCATATGTTAGAAGGCTTTGCTAAACATGGCTTTTTTGACATAGAATTAAACTGTGAAGGTGATTTGGCCGTTGATTGTCATCATACCATTGAGGATTGTGGAATTGTGCTTGGCAATGCAATTAAAAACGCATTGGGAGATAAAAAGGGAATTAAGCGTTACGGAAGTTGCATCCTTCCGATGGATGAGACATTGGTTCTTTGTGCAATTGATTTATCCGGTCGTCCTTACCTTGCATTTGATGGCGAATTTACAGCGGAACGTGTAGGATATATGGATACTGAAATGGTCAAAGAATTCTTTTATGCAATATCATACACTGCCGGAATGAATCTTCATATTAAGGTTTTAAATCAAGGCAACAATCATCATATGATAGAAGCAATGTTTAAAGCATTTGCGCGTGCCTTAGACGAGGCAACAACCTATGATGCACGAATTACCGACATCTTATCAACGAAAGGAAGTTTATAATACGATGGAACAGAAAAATATAGTAGCTACACTGTATTTAAAAGATGGTAAAGCAGTAAAATCATTTCATGATTTTTCTGAGATTGATGATGTATATCATCTATGCCAACATTATAACGATAGTGGAATTGACAAAATCATTATTTTTGATTTGTCAACAGATGATGATGAACATGAAAAAAATATTCAGACCATTAAGAACTTAAATCGTAATCTTGAAATTAAAGTATGTGCAGGCGGCAACATTAATCGGATCGAGGATGTTAAGAAATTACTTTATGCCGGTTGTCTTCAGGTAATCTTAAATGGTTCGAAAGCAGCTAGCGTATCTTTGTTAGATGAAGCGAGTAGTCGATTCGGAAAAGATCGTATTTTAATTTCTGTGAATAACGTTGATTTTCTTTTTAAGAATAAAGAAAAGTTAGAAGATTTGGTTCATGAACTTTTAGTATTAAATATAGATGCAGTAGATGCAGTAGAAAATATTACAGACGTTCCATACGTGATTAATCTTTCAGAATACAATTACAATCAGATTGTAGAACTCTTAAAGAGAAAAAATATTCGTGGTATTGCAGGTAAATTTATTAATGATAAAGATGCTGATATCATGAAGTTAAAGTCAAGTCTTTCAAGAGAAGGCATTAAGATGGATAACTTCGCGCCAGACTTAAAGTGGGCAGATCTTAAGCTGAACTCCGATGGTCTAATCCCTGTTATTGTACAGGATTATCGTACGGATGAAGTGTTAATGCTTGCATATATGAATGAAGAGGCATTTGATACCACCATTAATATTGGTAAAATGACTTATTATAGCAGAAGCCGAAAGGAACAATGGGTAAAAGGAGAAACATCCGGTCACTATCAATATGTAAAATCCTTAACTGCGGATTGTGATTTTGATACAATTTTAGCGAAAGTTTCTCAAGTCGGCGTTGCATGCCACACCGGCAAACCAAGCTGTTTCTTTAATAATATTGTAAAAAAAGAATATATCGAGAAAAATCCGCTAAAAGTATTTGAAGATGTATATGATATTATTCTCGATAGAAAAGAAAATCCAAAAGAAGGATCCTACACCAACTATTTATTTGATAAAGGAATTGATAAGATTTTGAAAAAAGTTGGCGAGGAATGCACAGAAATAGTAATTGCTGCAAAGAATCCTGATCCGGAAGAAATTAAATATGAGATTTCAGATTTCTTATACCATTGCATGGTCTTAATGGTTGAAAAAGGGGTAACTTGGGAAGAAATCACAAATGAACTTTCACAACGTTAATGAACTATAAAATTTAAGGATTATATATTATGAAAAAACTTGCATTGTCTGATGAGATTTTAATGAAAGTCGAAAAACCTGCAAGATATATCGGAAATGAGCTAAACTCTGTTGTAAAAGACAAAGAAAATGTGGATATACGTTTTGCTATGTGTTTTCCGGATGTTTATGAAATAGGAATGTCACATCTGGGCATTCAGATTTTATATGATATGTTTAATCGAAGAGAAGACACTTGGTGTGAACGTGTTTATTCTCCTTGGCCGGATTTGCATGCTATTATGAAAGAGGAAAAAATCCCTCTCTTTGGACTTGAGTCACAAGAGCCGCTTAAAGATTTTGATTTTGTTGGTATAACACTTCAATACGAAATGTGTTATACCAACATTTTGCAGATATTGGATTTAGCACAAATACCTTATTTTTCCAATGAAAGAACGGAAGAATATCCAATTGTAATAGGTGGTGGACCTTGTGCTTATAATCCGGAACCAATTGCAGACTTTTTTGATTTGTTTTATATCGGAGAAGGGGAAGTCCAATATGACAGACTTCTTAATCTCTATAAAAAAATGAAAAAAGAAGGATACTCCAAGCAGGAATTCTTGCATAAAGCTTGCGAAATTGAAGGGATTTATGCACCTTCATTATATCATGTTGTATATAATGAAGATCAAACGATTCAATCATTTACTCCGATTGATGCTTCGATTCCTTCTACTGTTAAAAAACAAGTTCAAACCGATTTGACAAGTTCTGTTTATCCGGAAAAACCGATCGTTCCATTTATTAAAGCAACACAAGACCGTGTTGTATTAGAAATTCAACGCGGTTGTATTCGAGGATGTCGTTTTTGTCAAGCCGGAATGATTTATCGTCCAAATCGAGAAAAAGATGTTGTTTATTTAAAAGAATTGGCACAAAAACTCATTTCCGCAACCGGACATGAAGAAATTTCTTTAAGTTCTTTAAGTTCATCTGATTATAAACAATTAGAGGAACTCATTACTTTTTTAATAGACGAATGTCATGATAAAAGAATCAATATTTCATTGCCATCTCTTCGAATAGATGCATTTTCGTTAGATGTTATGAGTAAAGTACAGGATGTCAAAAAAAGTAGTTTGACGTTTGCTCCGGAAGCAGGTTCTCAACGTCTACGAAATGTAATTAATAAAGGACTAACGGTTGATGATATTTTAAATGGAGCCGGTCAGGCATTTTTAGGCGGATGGAATAAAGTAAAGCTTTACTTTATGCTTGGGCTTCCGACAGAAACAGAAGAAGATATGCGTGCAATTCCGGAACTGGCTAATGAAATTGCTGCATTATATTATGATACGGTTCCAAAGGAACAGCGCAATGGAAAATGTCAAATTACCATAAGTACTTCTTTCTTTGTTCCAAAACCATTTACACCATTCCAATGGGCAACGATGTTTGATCCAAACGAATATGAAAATCGCGCACATATTGTAAACGATCATGTAAAAGAACAGTTGAATCGTAAAAGTATTCGATACAACTGGCATGAAGCAGATGTTACTGTTTTAGAAGGAATTCTTGCACGTGGCGATCGAAAACTTTCCAAAGCAATCTTACATGTTTATGAACATGGTGGTTATTTTGATGCTTGGTCTGAATTCTTTGATTACGAAAAATGGCTTGCTGCTTTTGAAGAATGCGGAATATCAATTGATTTTTACACCAAGCGGGAACGTAAAGAGGATGAAATATTCCCTTGGGATTTCATTGATGTTGGTGTTACAAAAGAATTTTTGTTACGCGAGTGGAAGACTGCACAAAAAGAAACGGTAACGCCGAACTGTCGAATGTGTTGTTCTGGTTGTGGTGCAAAAGAATTTGGTGGAGGTGTCTGTTTTGAAGATAAGAATTAAATTTCGTAAATGGGGCGCAATGAAATTCATCGGACATCTTGATATGATGCGTTATTTTCAAAAAGCAATGCGTCGTGCACAAATAGATATTTGTTATTCAGAAGGATTTTCCCCACATCAGATTATGTCTTTTGCTGCTCCGCTTGGCGTTGGAATTACCAGTGATGGAGAATACTTTGATATTGAAGTTCACACTTCATTATCCACAAATGATGCCATTAAAGCGTTAAATGATACCATGGTAGATGGTGTAGAGGTTACCGGATATGTGTTGCTTGCAGATAATGCCCAAACAGCAATGTCTGTTGTTGCAGCTGCTGACTACGATTTGTTTTACAAAGACGGATATCAGTCCCCGTTTTCAGTTGCAGAGTGGCAGGAAAAGATTCGTACTCATTTTACCGATAAGACAACATTTACTATTATGAAAAAAACAAAGAAAAGTGAACGAGAAATAGACTTAAAACCTCTTGTATATGATTTGTCTGTAAATGAAGTAAAAGGACAGATTGTTTTTTCCATAAAGGTTTCAACCGGTAGTACTGACAATATAAAGCCGGAACTGGTACTGGCTTCTTTATATGAACAATTAGGCCTGGTTTATCAGAATGAATCGATGCAGATTCATCGAAAAGAAGTATATGCTTTAAACGATTCCGGTGAGTTTGTTTCACTTCTTGCAATGGGAGAGGAGATATAAGATGAATCGTCTTGCCATAACAAGAATTACTAAAAAAGGGAAATCGCATATCGCCTATATTATGCTTAATGAAAAGCGGGAGTTTGTAGATTTTCAGTTGTCGGAAGCGGAAGGGAATTCAATCTTAAATAACATATATATTTGCCGTGTGGAGGATTTAGTTCCAAATATTCATGCGGCATTTGTACGTATTTCAAAGGAACAAAAATGTTTTCTTTCGTCAGAAGATAGTAAAGACCCTATTTTCACCAAAAAATTATCAAATCGAAAAGAATTATGCATTGGAGATGAACTTTTAGTTCAAGTGACAAAAGATGCGCTAAAAACAAAAGATCCTGTTGTATCATCCAAATTAACCTTACACGGAAGATGCAGCGTTCTTACAACGGAAAATACAAATTTAAGTGTTTCCTCGAAACTTCCGGAAGATCTTAAGAAAAAATATAAAGAGATTCTGACTGAGATATTAAATTCATTAAATATTGAGAATCGTAATTTTGGTCTTATAATTCGAACCAGTGCAAAGAATTTTACACAGGAAGAGATAAAACAAGATGTTTTAAGTTTGATTGATGAATATCAAAGACTTTGTAAGGTTTCTCTTCATAGAAATGTATATAGTTTAATGTATCAAAACAAACCGGTTTATATTGAACGCTTGAAGAGTGTGGATTTAACACAAATCGATCAGATTATAACCGACCAGGAAGACATATTGGAACAAATTAAGCAATTCTATCCTGCAACCAATTCATTATTACATTTATATCAGGATAGAAAGATAGGACTACACACGTTATATCAGATAGAAAGCAATATTGATAAACTATTATCTTCACGCGTATGGTTAAAATCAGGTGCCAATATCATCATTGAACAATTAGAAACATTAACCGTCATAGACGTTAATACCGGTAAAAATCAATCTAAGAAACCGGAAACATTGTTTTCTGTAAATAGGGAGGCCGCAAAGGAGATTGCACGCCAACTTCGTTTACGTAATATTAGTGGCATGATTCTCATCGACTTTATTAATTTAAAATCAAAAGAAAAAGAAGATGAGCTCATTCGTTTTTTGAAAGCAGAATTAAAAAAAGATAATGTTAGCTGCAATTTTATTGATATCACTAAACTTGGGATTGTTGAAATAACAAGAAAAAAAGTTTATAAGTCATTAAAAGAAATTGTTGACGTATAACTTGTTTTATGATATTATAATCGAGTATGCCGCACAGTGAGGTTTTAAGTCTGCCCATTTTTAGGCAAGCACCGTAACTGGCGAGTAATGATAAATAGGAGGTGCCATATGTACGCAATTATAGCAACAGGTGGTAAACAGTACAAAGTATCTGAAGGCGATATCATTACCATTGAAAAGCTTGGAGTGGAAGCTGGAGAGAAAGTTACTTTCGATCAGGTTTTAGCTGTATCTGGCGACGATTTGAAAGTTGGCGAGCCAACCGTAGCAGGTGCAACTGTTGAAGCTTCTGTCGTAAAAGAGGGCAGAGGTAAGAAAGTAATCGTTTACAAGTACAAGAGAAAAACCGGTTACCACAAAAAGAACGGCCATAGACAGGCGTTCACTCAGGTTAAGATTGAAAAAATCAACGCATAATTGATAGGAAATTGTTATGATTCAAATAACGATTTTTCAGAATCAGAATGAAGAAATTACAGGATTCCATTGTATCGGTCATGCCGGTTATGCGGAATCAGGGGATGACATTATTTGCGCAGGTGTTTCTGCTCTTGTAATTAATACAATCAATTCCATTGAGAATCTTACATCAGCAATTTTTTCTTTGAATACAGATGAAGAGACCGGATGTATTGATTTTCAATTAGCAGATGTATCAGATGCAAATGCATGTTTATTACTTCAATCTATGATTTTAGGCTTACAAGAAATACAAAATGACTATGGGAATGAGTATATCATTCTTGATTTCAAGGAGGTGTAAGACATCATGATGAATATGAACCTTCAGTTTTTTGCTCATAAAAAGGGAGTTGGTTCTACAAAGAACGGCCGTGACTCTGAGTCTAAGAGATTAGGAGCAAAAAGAGCAGACGGACAGTTCGTAAAAGCTGGTAATATCCTTTATAGACAGCGTGGTACAAAAATTCGCCCAGGTGTGAATGTTGGTATCGGTGGAGATGATACATTATTTGCTAAAGTAGATGGTGTATTAAGATTTGAGAGAGTAGGAAGAGATAAAAAACAGGCTTCCGTATATCCAGTAGTTAACGAATAAGATGAAACCCCGACTTTTAAGCCGGGGTTTTTCTTGCTGTATAGGAAATACAATCGAGGTAGGAAATTATGTTTGCAGATCGTGCAAAAATTATTATAAAATCCGGTAAGGGTGGCGATGGACATGTATCTTTTCGTCGCGAAAAATATGTGCCAAACGGAGGACCAGATGGTGGCGATGGTGGAAATGGTGGAGATGTTATCTTTGTCGTAGACGAAGGATTAAATACACTTACCGATTACCGTCATCGTAGAAAATTCGCTGCAAGCCCTGGTGAAGAAGGTGGCAAGAAAAATTGTCATGGTAAAAATGGAGAAGATCTTATCCTAAAAGTTCCAGAAGGAACAGTGATTAAAGACGTCGAAACCGGAAAAGTAATTGCAGATATGTCCGGTGATAATCGTAGAGTTATTATCTTAAAAGGCGGAAAAGGCGGTCTTGGAAATCAACACTTTGCAACAGCAACGATGCAGGCACCTAAATACGCCCAACCGGGACAAGAAGCAATCGAGATAGAAGTACAACTTGAACTAAAAGTAATTGCTGATGTTGGACTTGTTGGTTTTCCAAATGTTGGGAAATCTACATTCTTATCCCGTGTAACAAATGCGCGTCCAAAAATAGCAAATTATCATTTTACCACTTTACAGCCAAATCTTGGAGTGGTAGATATGGAAGATGGATTTGGATTTGTTATTGCAGATATTCCTGGACTTATTGAAGGCGCATCGGAGGGAGTCGGACTAGGTCATGAATTTTTACGACACATCGAACGTACCAAAGTAATGGTACACATTGTAGATGCCGCCGGAACAGAAGGTCGTAACCCTATTGAAGATATCCATGCAATCAATAAAGAATTAGCGTCCTACAATCCGGAACTATTAAAAAAACCACAAGTAATTGCAGCAAATAAAATGGATGCAGTATATGGTGATGAAAACGAAGTTGTTTCTAAACTAAAATCCGAGTTTGAAAAAGAAGGTATTCGTGTTTTCCCGATTTCAGCAGTAAGTGGACAAGGAGTGAAAGAACTTCTTTATCAAATCAAAGAATTATTAGCACAGTGTCCCAAAGAGACATTTGTTTATGAATCCGAATTTGATCCGGCTCTTGCATTTTTTAAGGATGAACCTTATTCCGTTTCAATGGCAGAAGATGGCGCGTATGTTGTGGAAGGTCCCAAAATTGAAAAAATGCTTGGATACACCAATATCGACTCCGAAAAAGGTTTCTTATTTTTTCAGAAGTTTTTACGTGAACAAGGTATCCTAAAAGAATTGGAAGAATTAGGAATTGAAGAAGGCGACACTGTCCGTATGTATGGAAATGAATTTGATTATTATAAATAAGGAGAAATTATGACAAGCAAACAACGTGCCTATTTAGGATCTTTAGCAAGTACATTAAATCCAATCTTTCAGATAGGAAAAGCATCCCTAACACCAGAAATCATTTCCGCTTTGGATGATGCATTGGAAAAACGTGAGCTTATCAAAGTATCTGTACTAAAAAATTGCATTGATGATCCGAAAGAAATTGCTTCTGTAATTGCAGAGCGTACGCATTCTGATGTTGTAAAAGTAATTGGTAAAAAAATGATTTTTTATCGCCCGGCAAAAAAGAATTCAAAAATTAAACTTCCGGAATAATTCATATGAAAATTGGTATTTTAGGCGGGTCATTTGATCCCATTCATCATGGTCATATTTATATGGCAAATCAAGCATTTAAGGAATACTCCTTAGATGAAGTATGGTTAATGCCTACCGGTCATTCTGCCAATAAGGATGAAAGCCGGATGACGGCAGCATTTCATCGTAAAACAATGTGTGAAATCGCTGTAAATAAGTATCCGCATTTGTTGGTATCTACCTTAGAAATGGATTCTAGAGACCGTAGTTATACGTACCGTACTATGCAAAAACTTACAAGTCAATACCCTATGCATGAGTTTTATTTTATTATGGGAGCGGATTCCTTGGACTATTTTCTTAAATGGAAGTATCCGGAAATAATTAGCGCATTGTGTGTGCTATTAGTTGTTAATCGTAATACATTTGAGGAATCCGATTTGCAAGAGAAAATTTTCGAAATCCAACATCATTTTTCGGCAGATATTCGAATTGTACACTGTCCAAAATATGAGATTTCTTCAAGTGAAATTCGATGCCGATTGAAAAATAATAAAAACATATCAGAATTTTTGGATGAAAATGTTCTTTCCTATATAATGGAGAATCAGGTGTATTAAGGAGAGCATAATGGACCAAAATGAAATACGCAAAAAATTAAAAAAGGCGTTGGATAAAGAGCGCTACGAACATACCAAAGGGGTCGCGTACACAGCAGCAGCACTTGCAATGGCGCATGATTATTCTATTGAAAAAGCTATGTTAGCAGGCTTACTTCATGATTGTGCCAAATGCATTCCAAATGATGAGAAATTAAAAATTTGTAAACAGCATGATGTATTAATTACTCCTGCCGAACAGGAAAATATATGTCTTTTACATGCGAAAGTTGGTGCAGTAATTGCAGAAGAGAAGTATGAGATTACAGATCCTGAAATTTTACATGCAATTGCAGTGCATACGACTGGAGTGCCCAATATGAGTGTTTTAGACAAAATTGTTTTTATTGCGGACTATATTGAACCTAAACGCGATAAAGCACCTCATTTGGATGTGATACGAAAAATAGCCTTCCAGAATTTGAATTATTGTATGGCAGAGATTTTATATGATACACTTCATTTTCTAAATAGTAGAAAAGGTACCATTGACCCAACAACCGAAATTACTTATGAATTTTATAAACAATATCAAAAGGAGCAACCATGGAAACATTAGAAATTGTTAAAAAAGCAGTTACTGCTTTAGATGATAAAAAAGCAGAAGAAATTACCGTTATTGATATTCATGAAGTATCCACAATTGCAGATTATTTTATCATTGCAAATGGTAGTAATGTGAATCAACTAGCTGCTATGCAAGATGCTGTGGATGAAGCAATGAACAAATCTGGTCTATTAGCAAAACAAATAGAAGGTAACAATAATTCCACATGGATTCTTATGGATTATCAGGATATTATTATTCACCTGTTTTCAAAAGAAGACCGTTTATTCTATGATTTGGAACGTATATGGCGCGATGGAAAAATCATTGACATCAAATAATACAGAAATATAATGCCGGGAAAATTTATCCCGGCATTTACAATATCAAGTTTTAAAAGAATCGAAAAACACCAAAAACCTTTCCCAAGATTGCACAATCCGGCACAATTATGGGATCCATTGTAGAATTCTCTGGTTGTAGGCGAATATGATCGTTTTCTTTATAAAAAGTCTTAACAGTTGCAGAATCATCCACAAGCGCAACAACCATTTCTCCATTACGGGCTGTATTACACTTTTCAACCAGAATCTGATCCCCATCAAAGATTCCGGCATCAATCATGCTTTCGCCCTTCACACGCAACATAAACGTCTCTGCATTCGGCATATATTCTGCCGGAACAGGAAAGTAAGATTCAATATTCTCAACCGCAAGAATTGGCTCGCCTGCAGCAACATGACCAACAAGCGGAACATTCACCATCTCTCGTCTGGTTAAATTAAAATTCTCATCAATAATTTCAATTGCACGTGGCTTTGTTGGATCTCTGCGAATATATCCATTCTTCTCTAATGTCTCTAAGTGAGAGTGTACAGAAGAGGTAGACTTTAACTTAACAGCTTCGCAAATATCACGTACAGTCGGAGGATAGCCTTTATTTAAAATCTCCTGCTTCATATATTCTAATATCTCTTTCTGCTTCTCCGAAATTTTACCATATGCCATAAATAGCCCTCCATAAAAGTGAAAATAATTTGTACAAAAAAAGTGTATCATATCAGAATAAAAAAAGCAAACATATATTCTCGAAAGTCTGTTCGATTTTCTATTGACAAACATTTGTTCGTGCATTATATTATAATTACAAACAAATGTTCTTTTTATGGGAGGCACGAATGATGAATAGAGATTATAATCACAATATTTCAAAAAAGGCAAATGATTGGTTATATAAAAGAGAGCGTACTGTGCGTTTACAGAAGCGAATGATTGCTATTGTATCAATTCTTGCAATTTCTATGATTATTTTACTTGGTAGCAGTATTCGTATATTTGCCAATTCTAATAATGATGAAACCGTCTACAAATATTATACCAGTATTCGCTTAGAGAATGGTGATACATTATGGGATATTGCCAATACATATACTGATGGATTAGATATCGATAAGAAATCTTATATCGAAGAAATATGTAAATTAAATAATATCAAAGAAGATGAAATCCATAGCGGTGAATATATTACCATTGTATATTATTCTATAGAAGAGAAATAATATCTATATGTAAAGTTGCAAACTTGGGTCTTTTCCTTTATAATATGTCTTGAGGAGAGGCAATTTATGTTTAAGTTATTTTATGTTATTTTAATGAATTTACACCGTGCACCTTATATGATTTCCAAGATGCGCAAGCAAGCTGATCATCCGGAGAAATATTCTGAAGAAGAGCGATATGCTCTTGTTAATAAAGCCATTTTTTATATGAATCGTTCCGGAAAAATCAAAACAGAGGCGTTCGGTTTAGAGAATCTCCCACAAGAAGGCGGCTATATTATGTATCCGAATCATCAAGGTAAATATGATGTCATAGGTATTATTTATACCCACCCAAAGCCATGTTCCCTTGTTATGGATAAGGCGAAATCTTATACCATTTTAGTTCGTGAATTTATGGACTTATTGCAAGGTAAGCGATTAGAAAAAAATAATCCTCGTCAAGGAATCCAAATCATTAACCAAGTAGCTAAAGAGGTGTCTGAAGGTAAGCGTTATATTTTATTTCCTGAGGGCGGATATGAATTTAATAATCGAAATAAGGTCTGTGATTTTAAGGCTGGTAGCTTCAAAATAGCAATAAAATCCAAATCACCTATTATTCCGGTTGCATTAATAGATTCTTATAAAGTATTCAATAGCATTCATTTTGGTCCAATTACGACATATGTTCACTATTTAAAACCAATTCCATATGAAGAATATAAGAGTTTGAAATCGCAGGAGATTGCGAATTTAGTTAAAGAGCGTATAGAAGAAAAAATTAACGAAGTTCTTAAAAAATAAAAGATACTTTGATGTGTTTACAAAAACAGGTTGTTCAACTATTCATTGTCCAACCTGTTTTTGTGATTTTTAAGTCTATTTTAATCCTTTCTTAAACGGACGAATTTGGCAGCTTCACGTCTTCGTTCATCCTCGATTGCAGCATAGTGTTTTCTTGTTGTATTAACATCTTTATGCCCTAGCACATCGGCAACAAGATAAATATCTCCTGTTTCACGATACAAAGAAGTTCCATATGTGCTACGAAGTTTGTGTGGCGTTATATTTTTTAAACTTGTTACTAAACGAGAATATTTTTTTACTAAATTTTCAACAGCTCGCACGCTAATTCGTTTGTTTTGCATTGAAAGAAATAGCGCATTTGTACTTCCTTCTACAGCAGAAACCATTTTACGTTGTTCCAAATAGGAGAGTAGTGCTTCACATACTTCTTCGCCAAAATAGACAATAACCTCAGCACCACCTTTTCGATGAATTTTGATTCCATTGTTTTTAAAGTCGACATCATCAATATCTAGTCCTACACATTCAGAAACACGAATTCCCGTACCTAAAAGAAGCGTAAGTAGCGCTAAATCACGCGTTTTTGTTCTTTGATGATAACTTTGTTGTCGTTTTGATAAGCTTTCGCCGGATTCCACTTCATCAAGTAGCATAGCAACTTCATCAACATCCAAGCGAACAATATTTTTTTCATGAATCTTTGGCATATCCACTTTTACCGCCGGATTTGTATCAATAAGTTCATTTTTAAAAAAATAATTATAAAACGTTCTAAGAGATGCTAATTTTCGCTTTAATCCTCGCTCTTCGTTTGAATGTGCTTTTCCATCTTTTTCATAAACCTTTAAATGATACAAATATTCTTCAATATCTAAAGGCGTGATGCTATCTAACAAACTAAGCGGGAACTCACGAATCGTTAATTTCTGGCATATTGGATTGTTTTTATGAAGATAATCAAAAAAACAATTTAAATCATAAGCATATGCAATTCTTGTACGAGAAGAAGTATTTGGTTCAATACCAATAAAAAATTGTTTACAATAGGGCGGAAGCGTAGCTATTAATTCACGCAGACGGAGTTCATTTTTTATATTTATATCTTCATGGTATGCTTTTTCTTTCATTTTTGTCCCAGCCTTCCATATTTCCATTTAAAATAGCAGTAAAAAACCGTTGTTTTACACCTGGATTATCGAGATTTAATTGCCTAAGAAGTTGTTTTACATATTCACGTTTGGTATGACCGTCGTATGGGCAAGGATTCAAAACAATGGGGAGAGGATACCGATTTTGAAATCCTATAACATCAGCTTCCGGAATATACAAAAGAGGACGAATAACTGTAAGTTTTGTATTTTCTAAATAAGTAACCGGCGCAAATGTATGAAAACGCCCTTCATATATAAGTGATAATAGCATAGTCTCAATGATATCATCCATATGATGGGCATATGCAATTTTATTACAACCCAGTTTAAGGATTTCGTTATTCAAAGCACCTTTCCGCAGTCTTGCACACAAAGAACAACGTGAGTTTTTTTGTTCATTATCTACATACTCATTTATTTGTGTATGTACAATATGATATTCAATATTTAATGTTTTGCATAGCTTTTTAATTTCATCATAATTTGAGTTATTATAGCCTAAATCAACAGTGACCGCTATAAGCGAAAATTGCTTTGGATAAAACTTCCTTAATCCCGCCAGCGCATATAAAAGCGTAAGAGAGTCTTTTCCCCCTGAAATACCAATGGCAATACAATCATTTTCATCAATCATATGATAATCATTAATGGCTTTACGCGTATAGCTATACAGACGTTGCAACTTCATTAAAACACCTTTTTCTTTCTAATCTATTAAATATTATACCAATGAACACGTAGTGCGGCTAGTGTAAATGTGAAGAAAAGAAATTTACATATTAAATAATAAAGTATATAATATATACTGTTTAATGTAAAATAATAAGATAGGATAGCAGTAACAATGAAATTTGTAATTCAACGTGTTAAAAATGCCACATGTGTTGTGGAAAATCAGATTACCGGGCAAATTGAATCCGGATTTTGCGTTTTTATTGGAGTTTCCGAAGTAGACACGAAAGAAATTGCTGATAAGATGATAAAAAAATTAATTGGAATGCGTATTTTTGCTGATGAAGAAGGAAAAACCAATTTATCGCTTCAGGATGTTAAGGGAAGTTTATTATTAATTTCACAATTTACTTTATATGCAAACTGTAAAAAGGGAAATCGTCCATCCTTTGTTAATGCCGGTAATCCAACGCTTGCAAATGATTTGTACGAATATATAATTGCTGAATGTAAAAAAACAATTCCTAACGTACAAACCGGAATCTTTGGTGCGGATATGCAAATATCTTTAATAAATGATGGACCATTTACTATTGTTTTAGATTCTGATGAACTATAAATTTATATATTGAAATATAAGCAGAGTACGATTGAAAGCGAAATACATCTATTCGCAAAACACAAGTTTAACGAATAGTTTACCATATAAAGAAAACAGGAAGTAGTTTTTATCCACTTCCTGATACTTTTTACGTATTTTGCTTATGACAATTTTGAAATGCAAGAATCATATCTACGCATTGTTCTACCGATAATTTACTAGAATTTAGCGTCAAATCATAACTTCTCGAATCCCCCCACTTTTTACAGGTATAATAATTATAATAACTAGAACGTTGTTTATCCTTTTTTTGAATCATTTCTTTGGCTTTACGTTCCGTTATATTCATACGTTTGCTTACACGTTTCATTCGATCGCTTAATTCAGCGTGAATAAACACGTTAATGCAATCTTGATTATCTGCTAAAGCATAATCTGCACAACGACCAACTATAACGCAAGATTCTTGTTCTGCAATCTTTTTAATTGCATCAAATTGTGCTAAAAAGACTTTGTGATTAAGCGGCATATCTAAAAAAGGCGCTGCAGCAAAATTCCCTGCAGAATATGTGTCCATAACAAGAGAATATAAAAAGCTATTTGTTGGCTTTTCATCATGATTTTCAAAGATTTCCTCACAAAATCCGGAATCTTTTGCAGCCTGTTGTAATAATTCCTTATCATAAAGATTGATATTTAATCGTTCGGCAAGCTTTTCCCCAATTAGCTTTCCGTAGCTTCCAAATTCACGCCCAATCGTAAAAATTTGATTTCCCATAGAAAACACCCCTTTAAATTATATTACATACTTCATTATACTATATTTAGCTATGCTTTTGCAACTGGACAAGTATTTTTTGAAAATACTCCGGCAACGGAGCTGAAAATTCAATATATTGTTCTGTTGTAGGATGCGTAAAACCAATTGTTTTTGCATGAAGCGTTTGTCCTTGTAATTTAAATGGACTTTTTCCGTTAGAATAAACCGTATCACCCAGCAAAGCATGTCCAATACTTGCCATATGAACACGAATTTGATGTGTTCGACCAGTCTCTAATTGAAATTGCATATAAGTATAATTGCCAAAACGCTCTAAAACCTTATAATGCGTGATCGCAGACTTTCCATTTTGCTCATTTATTGCCATTTTTTTGCGTTCTTTTGGATGTCGGCCAATTGCGCCTTCAATTATTCCTTCATCATCAGCAATATTTCCATATACAATTCCTTCATAAATTCGATTTACCGTATGATTCTTAATTTGTTCAGCAATTTTTACATGACTTTCATCATTTTTGCATACAATTAAGGAACCTGTGGTATCCATATCGATACGATGTACAATTCCCGGGCGAATTTCTCCATTAATACCGCTAAGAGAGCTTTTGCAATGATAAAGTACCGCATTAACCAATGTACCGCTAAAATGACCTGCAGAGGGATGTACAACCATGCCTTTGGGCTTATTAACAATTAGAACATCATCATCTTCATATAAAATATCAAGCGGAATGTTTTCCGGTTCAATTGCGGTTTCTACTGCATCCGGAATGGTAATTTGAATCAAATCATCTGCTTTTATACGATAGTTCGCTTTTTGTACTGTCTGATTCACTAAAACATATTGTTCTTTTATTAATTTTTGAAAAAAAGAACGCGAAAGACTTGGATAAATGATACTTAAATATTTATCCAAACGTTCGCCTTCTTGTTCTGTTAATACTTCATACTCTTCTGTTTTCATTTTTTATCCCTTTTCTTTTTTGGGGAAGGAAATACTAATGCATAATCCTCATCTTTATAATAGAAAAGTCCAACAATTATAAATGCTATAGTTGCAACTACAACATAAATATCTGCTACATTAAAAATCGGAAAATCAATCAGTTTAAAATAAAAGAAATCAACAACATACTGATGTACCGTTCGATCAATACAATTTCCAATTGCACCGGCAACAAATACAATTAAAATCCAATTGAACCATCGAAAACGTCTATTCTCCGGGATACGTAAATACATACACGCCAAAAGAAAAACAACCATCAAAGTAAGTACAACAAAGAAAATCATTTTACACAATAAAAATGCATCCGGATTTTCTTCAAAATATGCAAAATGAAATATACGATGCAATATAGAAATAATATCTACTCCAAATGCTGCACTTTGATTTTCTAGATATTGTAGTTCAAAAACATCTTTAATTAACACAAATGGATTTTTATCTTTTAAAAACGCTATTGCCAGATATTTGGTTATCTGATCGATTGCAACCAGAAGAAATACAATTATGACACTACGTCCTATCGTTTTATTTGATTTTTGTTTCATAAGAATCTCCTGCTTATTTATAAAATGAAAAATGAACTCGAAGTTTTCCTTTTTTACTCATAGAGTTATCTGTTGAAAAAATAAATCTTCCCTTTCCTCTTACAGAAATTATTGCACCATTATGACAGGATTGATTACAATTGGTAATTGTTCTACCATCAACAAATACTTTTTCTCCATAAAGGTATTCTGATGCCTCAGAGCGAGAAAGATGGTATGCTTTTGCTATAACACAATCAATGCGATTGGAAGCAATCATTTCAAAGCGTTCTTCAAATTCCGGAGAAATTGCAATGTGAAATATATCGTCTACTCGCTCAAGTTTAACCATGGTATGACGAACTCTGATAAGATTTTCCATTATAAAAGGGTATATCTTCTCTTCACAAAATAAAAGAAAGCCTTGATTATTACGAATAATATCTCCTAGTTTACTTCGTTCAATCCCAAGATGCATTAACGCACCTAAAATATCGCGATGCGAAAGATTTTCCGCATATTTCGGATATAAAGGAGTAATCAAAAGGCAGACAATCGGATAGCTCCACTTATAATAAAGAGCATCAGGGATAAATGCAATCATCTGACGCTCGGAACCTTCATAGCCGCCGAACGCCTGTGTGTTCGTTACATATTGACGTCCATTACTATGATAAATATTCTGTTCATTTAAGTTTAAGAAATCGCTAAATAATACGATTCCTTTTCGATTCGCCTGATTCGCCAAATCCATCAAACGATTTTTACATAATTCCTGTTCTTTCATAACGATTAAATATTGAATCCACCTACATCAAATGCATCCATAAGATTCTGGAAGTCACCTGAAATATCAACACTTGCAGGAGTAATTATAAAAATATAATTAGAAATCTTCTGTAAATTACCGCTAATAGCAAAACAAGAACCGGATGTAAAATCAATAATTCTCTGCGCAATCTCAACATCTAATCCTTCAACATTGAGTACAACTGTACGTCCATTTAATAATGTCTCTGTAATTTCTCTTGCATCTTCTACGGAAGATGGTTTAATTACACAAACTTCCATTCCTGCCCCCTGCTTTCTTGTTGATTTCGATATAGGTGTAATCTTTGGAGCTGTTTTAACCGATTTCTCCTTAGAAACATCTGTAAATTTATTTGATTCCCTCTTCTCCTTAGCCTGAAAACCCTTTTTCTTTGGTTCTGTTTCATAGTCATCGAGATAATCTTCATTATCAAAGTCATAATCATCTTCTTCATCATTCAAACGCATTGCATTTAAAAATTTATCTATAAAACTCATGGTAATATCTTCCTTCTTTAAATATTATAGTTCCGTTCGCCAAAAATTCCGGTTCCAACACGAATCATAGTTGCACCTTCTTCAATTGCAACCATATAATCACCTGTCATCCCCATTGACAAAACATCCATAGATACATTATGTATGTTTTGTCTTGTGATGTCAACAGATAATTGCTTGATTTCCTTGAAATAACAACGGTTATCTTCTGGATTATCTACAAAAGGAGCAATCGTCATAAGTCCTTTGATTTCTAAATGGTCTAATTGAGAAATTTCTTGAACCAGTTTCATCGCTTCCTCTTTATGAATACCAAATTTTGATTGCTCTTGCGCAATATTAATCTCGACCAAAATCGGAACTTTAACCTCTTTTTTAACTGCTTGTTTTTGAATTTCGTTGGCAAGATGCAAAGAATCGACTGAATGGATCAACGCAGTTTTTCCAACGATATATTTGACTTTATTCGTTTGTAAATGGCCAATCATATGCCAGCAGATATCTTGTGGCAAGACTTCCATTTTATCACACATTTCTTGAACTTTATTCTCCCCAAAATATCGTATTCCCTCATCATAGATTTCTTGTAACATTTCAACCGGTTTAGTCTTACTTACTGCAATCAGTGTAATCTCTTCTCTTTTTCGATTCGCCTTTTTACAAGCAGCTTGAATATTTTGTTCCACGTGATTTAAATTATCTTTTAACATGCTTCTCTCCCATTATTTTGTAACCAAATCATCTTCTTTTAATTTACTTCCATCAAGTGCAATATGGTCATAAAGAGCAACCCCATAAGAAGTCCGTGGCTCTATGATTGCATATTCTTCATTATCATAAATAACATTAATTTGTTTGAAAACAGCATACCCTTTGTTGATGTTATAAACTCCATCAAGTTCATCTACATCGTTTCCAACTTTATAGGTTTTATTAGAATCCGGTTTTACTACAATGGCATCCTTATCTACATATTCGTCATCAATATAATACGCTGTTTCTGATTCGTAATAAATGGTTGGCGATACCATGGTAACCATATCTTCTCCATCCTTCTTTTCACGAATCAGAAGACATAAATTATCGGAATCACTACCTAAAGTAAAATATTCTTTGGGAATGGTAAAAAATTCTTTTGAAGTAATCGCAGTTTTCGGAATTTTAAGGCCTGTCTCTTCATTCATAACAAGCTCAATATCAACAAAGCGATCATTAATATATCGTATCATTGCCGTTTCAAAAGATAAGTTTAAATAGAATGTATTCTCTCTTTTTATAATCGCACAAGATGCATTTGTAGAAAATCCATCTTTATGAAAACGAACTTTCATTGTTTTTCTTTCGCTTAATGATTCTGCAAACTCATTGGAAATTGGAATAATGACATTCCACTCTTCGCTGCCGATTAACTTATATACTGCATCTTTAGTTGTCACTTGCTCATTTAATCCTAAATTTGTCTTCTCATATGCAGACGCAACAAATTGCTCTGATATAAAATTATCAGCAGTAACATCTTCATAGCCATCTGTATAATAAACCACTATACCGGCATCTCCTGCAATATTTCGGTAAAAAGTATTGTTAGCCTCAGCATTATTAATTTCTTCGCTTAATTGTTCTAAGGCATTTGTGTTTAACATTTGTGTCAACTCTGAATTTAAATCATTTTTAAAGATCATAACCTCGGAAAAACGATTGCTATCATAAGAATTAGCAAAACCATATATGTTTTCCGAAATGTTATTAAGTTCCAACTCTTCTAATCGTGTTCCATCTTTGCTTACCTCATTGATCTCACCTGCAATATCACCAACTGTATCTATAGAATATACAACATCATTAACTGAAACTCTTGCGCCATTTTTTACATAGTAATTGATGTATCCGTCTTGATTAGGGTACACAACAGTTTCATCACGTAAAATCATTCCGCGATAGACAGAATTTGTTGCAATGGTTCCTTGTACAACTTCATATTCTGCAATTGGGCTGGAAGTAAAATAAGAAAAAACATTGAAGACAACATAGATAATAACCATTAGAAAAATGACAAATCCAATATTAAAATTGAGTGGCTTTTTGTATTTAATAACTTTTTGTTGTTTCGCCAAAATAATTCACCTCATTTTGATATATCATTATCTTACCATTCTTTTTATCGAAATACAATAAAATGAAACTAATACGAATACTATTTATTTTTTTGCAGATACTACCATCAACAGGAGGTAAAAATAAATGAAATGGTTAGATAATATTCTTCTTGTATTAGCAATTATCGGCTGTATCAATTGGGGATTAATTGGATTTTTCCGTTTTGACCTTGTTGCTTTCATTTTCGGTGATATGTCTTGGCTATCACGAATTGTTTATGCAATTGTTGGTTTAAGTGGACTCTATTTGATCAGTTTTTTTGGTAGAATTCGTTCTAGTATTGATGATTAGAATGAAAAAGGGTGCAGCATTTTATGCAGCACCCTAACTATCATTTTATAAAGACAAAATAACCTTAGCTTTCGCACATTCCGGTAAATCTATCTTACTCTTAGAAATACTTAAAACAAAACGAACTTTGTATTTCTCACTAATCACATCTAACTTCTCAATTGCTTTCACAATATCAATATCCTGTTCTAGGGAAGCAATAGTAAGAAAACTATCCAGATACATTTCCTCTAAATCATTGTCCTGAGAAACAATACCACATATAAATCCCAGAAATTCATCACTATTTGTAATTGGATATTCGGTAACATTAATTAAACGAACCTTGTTGGAAAGTTCATACATATGTTTCTGACTCTTATCCAGGTAGATTACATTTCCCGCAACAGACTTAACAGATGTATTTACCTTATCCAATAACTCCTTTGTTTTGCCTTTCCCCTTTTCACCGCATATAATCTCTATCATGGCATTCTCCTCCTAGGCTGAAATATTATTGTGAAAATTCACAAAATAAGATTTACAACTAATATAATTATAGTATATCTGCACATAAAATACAATCACTAATTCGCAAAGCCGGATAAAATCTGATTCATCAACATGTATAAATTATATGTTCCGTCAGCTTTAAACACAATACTGATAATTCGTTCATTGTTTGCATTTAAAGAATATAACGCAAGACAATGTCCAGCAGCAAATGTCGTTCCTGTTTTGCCGCCAAGCACAATAATATTCTCTGGTGGTTTCTTGTCACCACTTATGTACTTATTGGTATTATTCCAAGTTTTCGATACAGTATTTCCATTGGAATCCTGATAAAATGCATCATAACTTTGTGTTCCGATAATACCAACAAACATATCCATTTCAATTGCTGCTTGAAATATTAAATACATATCATAAACTGTAGTATAATGATTATCATCAGAGAGTCCATTGGGATTTACAAAATGACTCTTACTAGCACCTAAAGCCAAAGCCTCCTGATTCATCACCTCTGCAAACGCTTCTACACTTCCGGAATAATACTCGGCCAAAGCAATTGCTGCATCATTTCCACTTCTTAAAATGAGTCCAAACAAAAGATCTCGAACAGAAATAATATCACCTTCATTTAATCCGCACACTGATGAATCGGTTGCTTGATTCACCGCAAATTCGCTTACTGTAACCATATCATCCAAATTGGCATATTTTAAGATAATGTATGCGGTTAAAATTTTAGTAGTGCTTGCAGGATACATTTTTTCAAAAATATTTTGACTGTATGTAACCTCTCCTGTATCCAAATTGAATACTCCTGCTGATTCAGCGACATTGGAATTCGTTTGATCCGTGCCAAAATTGATATTTTCAGATACACATAGATTCGTCGAAAAGAAATCTTGTGACATATTTTCTGTCTGTCCATAAGTAGTTTGATACACAGAATACGGTCGATTCATGGTATCTTTCGAAATTCCACAGGCACTCATAAAAACGGCTGCTATGCAAATTATACATAGCAGTCTTATTTTTTTCTTGTTATTTGTACATATCACGCCAGTCCAAATCTCCTCTGTCTAATGATTTAATTAGCAACTCGGCTGTCGCAAGATTAGTTGCTAACGGAATATTATGTTCATCACATAAACGTACAATGATATTAACATCCGGTTCATGCGACTTTGGTGCAAGGGGCTCTCTTAAAAAAATAACAAGATCAATTTCATTATGTTCAATCTGTGCTCCTAATTGTTGTGAACCGCCTAAATGCCCTGCAAGATATTTATGTACTTGCAAATTGGCGACCTCTTCTATTAACCTTCCAGTTGTACCTGTTGCAAAAAGCTCATTTTTGCACAAGATTCCACGATAAGCAATACAAAAATTCTGCATTAATTTTTTCTTAGAATCATGCGCAACAAGTCCTATGTTCATAGATATACCCCCCTGACATATTTTTTCGGTTGTAATGCTACATTAAGAACAAAACCCATTCCAATGTATAACGAAATAAGTGATGTAAGTCCATAACTGACAAATGGTAGTGGAATACCTGTATTAGGCATTAATCCGGTTGTTACACAAATATTGACGAAACTCTGGAAACTAACGAGTGCAGCAACCCCACAACAAATCAGTCTTCCAGACAAATCCTTTGCTTTTCGACCAATCAAAATACATTCTATAACAATTAAAAACAATAAAACAATAACTGTTAAAGTACCAACAAATCCAAGTTCCTCTCCCACTACAGCAAAAATGAAATCTGTCTGTGGTTCAATAATGTAATTTGTATTTTTCATAGACGTGACTTGTGAATTGTTAAGACCTTTTCCCCATAATTGTCCGGAACCAATTGCCATAATAGAATTTTGTTGTTGTGCAGCTTTATCTGACCACTTCGGATTCGTTGGATCAAGCCAAGACATAATTCGTCCCATCTGATATCCGTTTTCTGCACCAGTTGCAATCTGTTCTGCTTTACGCATAATATATGTGATTGCAATGATACCTACCGGCACGCATACACCTATCACCGATAATATTATTTTATAACTTAATCCCGCAATAAACAAGAGTACAATGAAAATAAATGCTGTAACAATTGTTGTGGAAAGATCCGGCTGTTTATAAATCAAAAAAAGCGGAATTCCTATTAATACTATAGCCAAAGCAAGTGATTTTACCGTATTAAGTTTTTCTTCATATTTCATAAAGAAATATGCAAAAAACAATATAATACCAATTTTAGCAATTTCAGAAGGTTGGAAACGAAATCCAATATCAATCCAACGTTGTGCGCCACCGGTTTTTTCTCCAATCAACTCAACTAATAGTAAGAGTACAATGGTTCCCAAATAGATAATCCAAGAAAAACGCAAAATAAAACTATAGTCCATTAAAGATATTGCTATCATAATCACAAGACCAAGTACAAATCCTAAAATTTGTTTGTTTTGAACGGATTTCTCTGCACTACCCACAACAAGAATTCCAATAATTGTCAAAATAGCTAAGTATAAAATTAATTGAAAGTGATAGTTCTTTAGTTGATATTGTTTTAACATACTATGCTCTCTTTTTGTTTTGCTTTAAAATAACTTTAATTTCATATTTATCCGGACTTACTTCAAAATATCTGCCAACTATCTCAGAAATTTCTTTTTTCATACGCGCTAATAAATCAGGTGCGCATTCTACCGGATCAGATTCTACCATTAACTTTAACCGTTCTTTTGCTATTGAATTTGACCCTTCTTTTTTAACCCTCATAACCACATTCCTTTCTTTGGAAAAAGTGATAGCATTTTTCTTTTACAGGTTCTGCTTCCTCTGTCAAATCTGCTGGGAAAACACAAGCTGTTATCATTTGCCTTGCAACAGATAGAAATTGTTTTCCTGCTTTTGAACGCATAGAAACAACAGGAACACCTCTATTTTGACTAATAATTACTTTTTCATCCACAGGAATACATCCTATACTTTCAATTCCTAAAACCTCTTCAATATCCTCCTGCGAAAGCATATTGTTACGTTTCATCATCTTTGAATTGACCTCATTAATCAATAAGCGTATGTTATGAAAATGTTCACCTTGCAACAAATAAACGACTCTACTGGCATCTCGAACAGCAGAAATATGTGGTGTGGTTACTACAATTGCACGATCTGCAGCTGATGTCGCAAGATGAAAACCATCATCAATTCCTGCAGGGCAATCAATTAAACAAAAATCAAATTCTTTTTTCAAATGTGCGATTAATGTTTTTATTCTATCCGCATAATCCTTTCCTTTTTTGTACCGTAACGCAGCCGGAATCATAAATAAATTCGGATATCGTTTATCACGAATCAACGCTTGATTCAACCTGCAACGATTTTCCAGAAGATCTGCCAGATTATACGTTATCCGATCTTCTAAGCCCATAACTACGTCTAAATTTCGAAGTCCCATGTCCGTATCCAACATAACGACTTTTTTATCTAACTGTGAAAGTCCTACTCCGATGTTTGCAACAGTTGTTGTTTTGCCTACACCGCCTTTTCCTGAAGTGAAAACTATGGCTTCACCCATGAAAACAAACCTCCTGTTAAATAAATTATAAATAGTAATCTATTTGAATTTCGCCGTCTTTCATAAAAGCCACTTTTGAACCTTTTGGTTTCCGACGATCATTCAAATCTTTATGGAATAACCCTTTCTTTTTCGGAAGTGTACCTAGCACTTCGCCTATACGAAAATTTTCGGGAGAAAAATCTAGGGCAATAATTTTCCCCTCCATATCACCTTCTGCACCTGCAATTGCTTGTCCATATAATGCACCTAGTACAATTACATGTTCATTTGAACTAACAATTGCTCCCTTTTCCACATCACCAAGTACAACAATAGTATTCATAGAAGAAATATGCTCTCCTGTTTCAATTCCTCTTGGAACAAATGTACAAACTGCCTCTTGTGAAATTTGATCCACTTCAAATTCCTCCGGATATAGGCTTTTACGAATGTTAATATCTGCCGCATATTCTCGAATTTTATCATTTTCAACAATTGTTGCAATACGAACAGAAGTATAACAATCAACCGCATCCATAATTTGCAATTGTTCTTTTTCTGAAAGTGTTCTACCTTCAAAGGAAATTGCAATTGGTTCTTCACCAAAAAATTTCTCTGACTCTCGAAATTTTGCAATTATTCGCTCAAGTAACTCTGCAAATTCCATTTCCTCATCTAAAATAAGGGTCAAATAATTTTTCCCGCTTTTCATTACAACTGGTACTGACATAATTCCTCCATTCGTACTAATCGGTAACTGAGTTTGATGATGATCCACCAGCACCCTCAGCATTTCCAGCCAGCATTTGTTCAAGTGTTTGTTGTCCAAAATAATACGAAAGTATATTTCTTGAAACATCTGATGCATTATGCGAAGTATATCCATAAGCAATTCTGGTTGCTATTGTAATCTCCGGATTCTCATAAGGTGCATATCCTACAAACAATGCATGATTTGGACGACTTTCTACTTGTTGAGCCGTTCCTGTTTTGCCTGCTACTGAAACTCCAAATCCTGAAAAACTACTTGAATTCTGACAAACCATTCGCATACCGGAATGAATTGCGCTCCATTCATTAGCAGATAGCACGGAAGAAATATCTTCATATTGTGGAGAATAGCTTTCAACAATATTTCCATCTGAATCAACAATTTTACTCATTAACTGATAGTCATATAATCTACCTGATGTAACAGCAGTCACATAACGCGATAATGAGGATGTCGTAAAGTTGTTATTACTTTGCCCAATAGCTGCCATTACCGGAAATTCATCTGCAATTTTGGGTGTATTTTCTTCTATTTCAAGACCTGTTTTCTCATTAAAACCATATAAGGATGCATATTCCTGAATATAAGCCATACCAGCAGGATCATTATAATTCCCACTATCCCTACAAGCAAAATTGTATCCAAGAGAATAATAGAATACGTTACATGAATCTCGTATAGCTTGAGATACATTAATTGTTCCGTGAGTTCCCGGATGGATCCAACACTTTGGTTTATTACTAACTTCATTAAACTGACCGGTACAACGAATAGTAGACGAAGTATTAATTACCCCTTCTGACAATGCTGCGGTTGAAGTAACCATTTTAAAGGTAGAACCCGGCGCAGTTCTTTCTTGTGTTGCATAATTATATTGAGGATTTGATAGATCTTCATTCAATTTGGAAAAATATTCTGCATCAACACCATTAGCAAGCTTATTATTATCATAGCCAGGATAACTTACAAGTGCTTTAATTTCACCGGTATTAACATCCGTAATCACACAAGAACCGGTGCATGGGTCCAAAGCAAGCTGTGCAGGTGTAATCTCTATTCGATTAATTTTGTCACACAAGAAATTATATGGCGTAATTGCTCCATTATATATTTGATTCACCGTATTTTCATCATAATCCAATACACCTTGTTCAAATAAAAGTAAACACAATTCACGTCCCGATATAGCACCGGAACTAACCATATACTTATATACAATTTTAGCAAACGGCTTATCCACAGATAATTTTTCTTGAATATATCCGCATAAAGCTGCATATATTTCAGAAGAATCTGCATATTGCTGATCCACATTTAACAAGCGTATATCAATCCATTGATTAGAAATACAATAATTTAAATATTCTTTAGGACTTACTTTTCCCGCTCGCCAGTTTTTATACATGTTATCATCGGTATCAATTGCATCTGACATAAGAACATTATTTGCTTTTAAAATATCCATGACACAAGTAAAATAGTCCAATACTTCTTCAGACATATCATTATTAATCAAAGGAGTTGCCGAATTCATCTGATGGTTAACGGTATTCATTGCAGAAGAAAGTCTACCTATAAATTTCTGATAGATAGCCTGTTCATTTGCGCCCGCCTCTTCTTCATCGAAATGTGTTATATCAATAACATTATTATTTAACAAAGCAAAATACACATCTGTAATCGGAATATTTCCTTCTCGAATATTGGTATAAACAATTGCTGCTATTTCTTGTTCCAATAAGCGATAAGTTGCTTCTTGTAAATCTTTATCAATAGAAATATATAAATCTTGTCCCGCATGCGGATCTGTATTGCTAATTACTTCTGATATACGCCCCACACTATCTACATAGACTTCCCTTTCACCATTCGTTCCCCTTAGATAGCTCTCATAATACTGTTCTAAACCAGACTTACCTATCGTATCATTAAGTGTATAACTGTCATCTTCTTTTGAAAGTTCGTCATATTCTGTGCTCGAAATTTTACCGGTATATCCGATAATCGAAGCAAAATACTCGCTGTAGTTGTATTTACGGATAGTATCCTCCTCAATTGAAACTCCAACCAAAGTATCGGCATGTTCATGCATATATGCAACCGTGGCTTCGGATACATTTTCCGCAATTGTTGTGGATTTATACTTGGTATATCTATTTGCGTTAATTGCATAACGAAGAACAACAATCTGATATGCAACATCTTTCGAATAAACCGGCGCTTCTTCATCAACGATGTCCTCGCCTTCAATATTTATACGAAACCCATTACTGCTTTGTGTCAGATATGTCATAATCTGGTCTGCCGTTGCTGATGCCTCATTAAATTCAAATTCTTCATTAAACGATAGTTCCTCATAAGAAGACTGACCAAAAACGTCTGCTAAAAAACGTTTCAAGCGTGTTCCTGTAACGGTATACTCATATACGCCATCTTCGTTTAAACGAATTCCAAAATTATTTGTGATTGATTCCCCATTGTCTGCAAGTACACCGATAATTTCTGCAAGTTCTGCATTTAATTCCCTATCATGCGATTTACTGTTTGCATATGTACCACTGTCATATATAACTACCGAATACGCCAGCTCATTATATGCAAGCAATGTACCATTAGCATCATAAATACAGCCTCTTGCGGCTTCTACAGTTAATGTTTTTTGAATTCTCATTGTAAAGTTTTTCTGGTAAGAAGCACCATTTACTACCTGAAGGAAAAATACTCTGCCAACCAGTATTGAAAACATCAAAATAACTGCCGTGGAAAGAACAAATAATCTTGAGCTAAAAAATTTTTTCAAAAAATCTTTGATATCATAAAACAAATTTCTTTGCTCTCCTTTTCTCATAAGCTTCAAGCCCTTGATTGATTTTTAGTAAAACAAAATACAGGAATATCGTAACTACCATCGTATAAACAAATTCCGGTAAAATAATTGATTTGAGATAATAAATAAAATGAAAACGACTCCGAAAAAGAAACATAATAAAATAAACAACCAGATTACACACAATATCACTAGTTCCAATCAAAAGCATAGGAAGTTTGATATCATCCGGATAAAATCTTTTTTGGAATATTCCATTGATATAACCAATATACATATAAATTAAAGCATAGACACCAAGATAAAAACCAAAAAAAATGTCTATAAGCAGTCCACAAAAAAAGCCAACAAACATGCCTTCTTTTTTACCACGCATAAAACCAAACGAAGATGTAACTACAACCAACAAGTTTGGCGCAATATTTGCAAAGGAAATCGTCTGAAATAGCGTGGTCTGAAGCACGAAACAAATCGAAATGATGACAAATAAAACGATTTTTCTACGCATGAATTTCTCCTATTATTCTGATGTCGACGGTCCCAAAACCGTGTCATTATCAAATTCTAATTTAGACTGTTTCATATCTAAAATGACAAGAACTTCCTGAATATGTTCAAAATCGACAACCGGTCTGATTGTACCGGATTTTGTCAAATTATTAGAATCATTTTCTATCGTTTCGATATATCCAATAAAGATACCCTGTTGATATTGATCAGAAACATATGATGTGACCACCTCATCTCCGACCATAACCATATTTTCTTCATCTCTAAGACCTGTAAATGTAATTACATTATCCTCATTCATGGTCTCCAAATTACCACTTACAATAATATTATCCTGTGTAGATGTAACCATCGCACTCACATTATTGGAATCATTAATAATACTTCTTACCTTTGCATAGTTTGGACCAACATCTGTTACAATTCCAACCAATCCGCTTCCGGCAATGACATTCATCCCTTTTTTAATTCCATGATTACTTCCACGGTCAATTGTAAATGTATCAAACCAGTTCCCGCTATCTTTGGCAATAACATTTGCAGCAACCTTTTCATAGGTTGGATATTTAGCATCTAATTCCAGTAAATCCCGATAATTATTCAGTTCATACTGTTCTAAGCGATTCGTAGTTAGTTGCGTTTTCAGTTCATCAACTTCTTCTTGGAGTTGTTCATTCTCTTCTAAAACCTCACCTAATGTCTTAAAATCATTCGCTTTATCAAACAGCCAATTACCCGCATGGTTCATTCCCTGTTGCATAGGTACAAAAACATATCCGGCCAACGTATTCAATGGTCCGCCAGATATGTTAAATACAAGACTAATAAAGATTGCAGCAAAACAAACACCTGTCATGATTAATAACATGTATTTGCTTGACAAACGCTTTTTCTTATTGCGAAAATTGCGAAATTTATTCATAATACCCTCTATTTCAAAACATTACTCTTCATACTAAACGGAAGTCTCTTGTACTTGGAATCAGATACGATTTTTACCAGTCCACGTACTGCACTTCCCTCCGGATCTTCACAAGTATTCACCTTAATATTTGTTATTCCTTCAAATAATCGATCTAAATTATGAATCAACGAACCGCCGCCGGTGATATAAATACCGGAATGAATGATATCACGCGCAAGTTCCGGTGGAGTTTTCTCCAAAATCATTTTGATAGAATTACAAATAGATTCCAAATTATTCTTCATTGCTTCATATACTACTTCTGCTGTGATTTCCACCTCAATCGGAAGACCACTTACTACATCTCTTCCCACAATTACCATTGTTTCTGTACGACCCGGAAGTCCTGAACCAATTTGTTCTTTTAATGCTTTAGCAGTTTTCTGTCCAATTACTAAATTAAATTCTTTACGAATATAGGAAATAATGGATTCGTCCAAACGATTCCCCCCGAAGTTCATAAGCTCGCTTAACACTAAACCACCTAATGAAATAATAGAAATCTCTGTAGTATCCGCTCCCATATTTACAACCATAACACCTGTCGGTTCATTAACATCAATACCTAGTCCAACTGCATCTGCAATAGGTTTTTCGCAAAGTAATACATTCTTTGGTCGAAATTTACTTTTGAAAAACACATTGAAGAATGCTCTCTTTTCAACATCTGTAATATCTGTCGGAACTGCAACAATAAATTCTGCACCTTTAATTTTGCTTTTCATTTTTTCTTCCAGATATTGAAACATAAATTCCTGAAGAAAATTAAAATCTGCAATTACACCGCTGGTAACCGGAAAATTAACCGTGATACTTTCCGGAGCCTTTTCGTACATTGCATAAGCCGCATCTCCATAGGCATAAATTTTATTCTTATCAACAATGGCAATTGCATTTTTTTCTTTTAGAATTTTCCCTGTTGATTTGCAAAAAATTTTAAAATTACATGTTCCTAAATCAACACCGTATACGTTATTGTTCATTTCCTCTCTCCCTCTTCCTATGTATTCAGAGTTCTTTCTTCAAAAAAACTATAATACCGATTATCGCCAATGATAATATGATCAGCGAATTGTATTCCAAGCATAGTAGAACACTCTTTCAAGCGCATGGTAACACGAATATCATCGTGACTTGGCGTCGGATCACCACTCGGATGATTATGAAGAAGCACCAACTGTACTGCATTTTTCTCTAAAGCAATTCGAAAAATATCCTTTGGAGAAACATATGCATAACTTGTACTTCCAACCGAAATTTGTGCATCGCCAAGAAAATTGCACTTTGCATCAAAAAAGGCGCCAATGAGAACCTCCTTTGTATAATGGCGCATCTGCTCCATATAAAAATCTGCAATCGATGCCGGCTCTCTCATATTGATATGATACCCACTATTGGTCCTTGCAATACGTTTGGACAACTCTGCAACAGCTTTTAATTGAATAGCTTTTACTTTCCCAATACCATTGATTTTCTTTAGTTCTTCATAAGAAAATTCATACAAATTCAGCAGGTTTCCTTGGCCTTTACTAAGAATCTCCCTTGCAACGTCGAGAGAATTCGCATCCTTTGTTCCACTTTTTACAATAATTGCCAATAGTTCTGCATCTGAGAGATAATCAACCCCATACATAAGAAACTTCTCATATGGTCTCTCTGATTCCGGTAATTTTTTTAAAATAGTGTGATTTGACATATGTTCCTTTCTACTCTCCCCAAAGGCGCACATCCCATGAAAATCACTAAAAATTTACATTTAATTGTATCATATCTCATCTAGCTTAACAAGCTTGCGTTCATAAAGTTTTTGTAAAGAAAACAGTATCCCAAGCTTTGCATGATACCATGTAAGTCCACCTTGAAAATAAACAGCATATGGAGGTTTCACTGGTCCATCTGCAGATAATTCTATAGATGAGCCTTGTACAAATGCTCCTGCCGCCATAATAACATCGCTATCATATCCCGGCATTGCCCACGGTTCCGGAGTAACATAACTATCCACCGGTGCAGCTGCTTGTATTCCTTCACAAAAAGCAATCATCGCATCCTTGCTATGGAATGTGATTGCTTGAATAATATCGTGGCGCGTTTCTGTTGCATTTGGAACAACATCAAATCCAAGTTTTTCGTAAATATTTGCTGCAAAAATCGCTCCTTTTAGCGCTCCGCTTACAACTGTTGGCGCTAGGAACAATCCTTGATAGAATGATTGAATCACACCAAGAGATGCTCCAACTTCTTTACCAAGTCCCGGTGATGTTAAACGATATGTTGCGTTTTCAACGCATTCCTTTTTACCGACAATGTATCCACCGATTGGAGCAAGTCCTCCTCCCGGATTTTTAATAAGCGACCCGACAATCATATCCGCTCCAACCTCTAAAGGCTCTTTTTCTTCCACAAATTCTCCATAACAATTATCCACCATACAGATAACATCCGGCTTAATTTTCTTGATAAAAGAAATCAACTTTCCAATTCTAGCAACCGAAAGTGTTGGTCTTGTGGCATATCCTTTCGAACGTTGTATAGTCACCAACTTTGTACGCTCATTTATCGCATTTTTGATTCCTTCAAAGTCAAAGTTTCCATCTGAAAGCAAGTCTACTTGTGCATATGTGATTCCATATTCTGCAAGCGAACCTTTCGACGGACGAATTCCAATTACTTCTTCCAAGGTATCATATGGTTTGCCTACCGGTGACAAAAGCTCATCACCCGGACGAAGATTTGACATCAGGGCTAATGCCAATGCATGTGTTCCACATGTAATCTGAGGACGAACAAGCGCATCTTCTCCTTTAAAACAATCTGCATATACCTGCTCTAATGTATCTCTTCCTAAATCATTATAGCCATATCCGTTGGAAATATGAAAACATTCTGCATTTACGCGATTTTTTTGCATTGCCTCAATTACTTTTAACTGATTCAATTCTGCCCTTGCATCAATTTCACTAAAACGCTCCTTTAATTCTTCTTCTATCTGCGCCCCAAAACGAATGACTGCTTTATCAATCCCAAGTTTCTTATACTGTTCTTCTAAAATCGGATTCATACATACTCCTTTATTATCTTTTTTTCTTTTAAGATTTTACAAATTTCAAGCAAAATAGTTTGGTCATTATAAGAAAACTTCTGTTTATCAAGCCAAATTACTTCACGTTCTCTACGAAACCAAGTTAATTGTCGTTTTGCAAAATGACGTGTTTCACGCTTAATAATATAAATAGCCTCCTCAAGCGTACATCTGCCTTCCAAATAATCAAATATCTCTTTATAGCCAAGACCTTGCATGGATACCATTTCTCTGTAGTATCCCATCTCTTTTAATTTTTTTACCTCTTCCAGCAATCCCTTATGCATCATTTGATCCACGCGGTTATCAATGTGATGGTAAAGCTTTGTCCTTTCATCACTCAAAACAAAATATGCAAAATTATAAGGTGATTGTTTCTGTCTCTCTTTCTCGTTATGTTCAGATATTGGTTTTCCTGACAAATGATAATATTCTAATGCACGAATTACCCGTTTTACATTATTTTCATGAATCGATTCATAAGAAATCAAATCAATTTCCCGCAATTTTTCATGCAAAGCATGATTTCCATGTTCTTTTGCAAATAATTCCATTTTCCTTCGAAACTCCTCATCAGAGTCCTGATTGCAAAAGTCGATATCATATAAAAGAGCCTGAATATAAAAGCCGGTTCCACCTACAATAATTGGAATTTTTCCTTTTGCATAAATTTCATCCAGGGCATCTTTTGCCATTGTTTTAAAACGAACAATATTAAATCCTTCAGAAGGTAATAATTCATCAACCAAATAATGTTTTATTCCTTGCATTTCCTGTGGCATTATTTTTGCCGAACCAATATCCATATAGCGGTATATCTGCATGGAATCTGCAGATATCACTTCTCCATTAATACGTTTTGCAAGGGCAATGGATAAAGCGGTTTTTCCAACAGCTGTCGGACCAGTCAGAATTACCATCGGTTTTTCTGTCATGTTACAATCCTCTTAAATTTCTTTTCAATTTCCTGCTTTGTCATTGCAATAATCGTTGGGCGTCCATGTGGGCAATTATATGGATTGTCAAGTGTCAACAATTCATCAATTAACTTTTCCATTTCCAAAACAGTTAAAAACTGATTCCCTTTTACTGCAGCTTTACAGGACATAGATGCTACTTTTTCTAGAATAAGTTGTGGGGTTTCTCTGCCACTTAAATTTGAAAAATCATCCAACATCTCAATGAATAATTCTTTCATATCCAAATGAAATAGATTTCCGGGAATAGCACTTATCATATATTCTTTTCCACCGAAATGCTCAACCTGATACCCCAACTGATTTATCGGTTCAAAAAACTTTTCTAAGCTTTCCGCCTCTTTGGCATCTAATGTTAAAATTAGTGGTGGACTAAGCCTCTGAGACGTAAATTCTTTCTTATCCAAAGAAGCCATTGTACGTTCATAAAGCACTTTCTCGTGTGCTGCATGTTGATCAACAATAAATAATTTCTCTTCAAACTCTATCAGCCAATATGTTTTAAATAACTGACCGATAATACGATGCTTTTTTTGTGCTTCTTTAGAAAGAAATTCAGAACTTATTGTATCAAGCGTAATTTCCTCATATTTCTCCTGATTTGCTTTTTGCATACCATATTCCGGTTTCTCCTGTAGCACACTGATCTTCTTTTCTGTATTTTCGAATTTCGGATATTTTATTTCATATGGACTGTCTTTTGCAATCACTTTCCGAAGATCGTTTAACCGTCTTTTCTCAAACGGTTCCGGAATTGATTCTTTATAAGTTTGTAAAACTTTATGGGGCTTTTTTTCTTCGCTTACCGGCACAATGGGTATCAGTTCGCGATGCGATAATACTGCATATATCGCATCACAAAGCTCTGTAAAAATCTCTTGATTATTATGAAAACGGAGTTCCATTTTCGTTGGATGAACGTTAACATCTAACAAGTTACCCTCAAATGTAAAATATAATACAACAAATGGGTATTGATGCTGCATCAGGTAAGATTTATATGCATCTTCCATTGCTTTTGCGATAAGTGAACTTTTAATATATCTTCCGTTGATAAAGTAGTTCTCATAATTACGATTCCCTCTGGTAATGGTTGGTTTTCCAATAAATCCGGTCACAGTAAAATACGCGCATTCATAATTAATTTCTAAAAGAGAGGATGTAATATCTCGTCCATACACATGATAAATCAAATCCTTGATGTTACCATTTCCTGAAGTATGTAATTTTGTCTGATTATTATTGATATATTTAAATGAGATGTTTGGATGAGACAATGCTAATTTTTCAACCATATCACTAATATAGTTTGCTTCCGTTTGGGGAGTTTTTAAAAATTTCTTTCTTGCTGGCGTATTATAAAACAAATCCTTTACCAAAAAAGTTGTTCCTTCCGGCGCACCAATTTCTTCCTTCGAAATTTCTTTGGATCCCTCTATCAAATAGCGTGTTCCTGTTAATGCATCTCTTGTTTTTGTAATTAGTTCTACTCTTGCAACTGCCGCAATACTTGAAAGAGCCTCTCCTCTAAAACCTAAAGATGATACCGAAAATAAATCCTCTACACTTTTGATTTTACTTGTAGAATGACGCAAAAATGCAGTTGGAACATCTTCTCTATCAATTCCTTGCCCATTATCCGTAATTCGAATCAGAGAAATACCACCATCTTTAATTTCAACAGTAATTGCAGTCGCTTTTGCATCAATCGCATTTTCTACAAGTTCCTTTACAACAGAACATGGACGCTCAATCACTTCTCCGGCTGCAATTTTATCAATTGTTTCCTGACTTAACAGTGCAATCTTTGGCATAATGTTCCCCTCTACCAACGGTTTTTTACTTTATTTTGCAACTCATATAACTTATTTAATGCATCAATCGGTGTTAAATTACCAATATCCACATTTCGAAGCTCATCAATAATATCCTCATCACTAATGGTATCAAACAAGGACATCTGTGTTAAATCTACTTCATCTAGATGTTCCTTTTTTTTCTTAGCACCGGTCTCAACCGATATACTTTTCGCAATTTCTGTAATATCATTTGCAACCAATTCATTGATAATTTCTTTCGCACGTGCAACAACACTATCCGGAAGACCGGCAAGCTTTGCAACTTGAATTCCGTAACTCTTATCAGCACCACCCTGTACAATTTTCCGAAGGAAAACAATATCGTCGCCCTTTTCTTTTACTGCAATGCAATAATTGTTTACATTATTCAATTTGCCTTCTAATTCAGTCAATTCATGATAATGAGTTGCAAATAATGTCTTTGCACCAAGTAATTTCGGGTTACTGATATGTTCTACCACAGCCCACGCAATACTTAATCCATCGAATGTACTTGTTCCTCTTCCAATTTCATCTAAAATAAGTAGGGAATTTGCAGTTGCATTGCGCAAAATATTTGCCACTTCATTCATTTCTACCATAAATGTACTTTGACCAGATGCCAAATCATCGGATGCACCTACACGCGTAAAGATACGGTCTACAATGCCAATATTTGCAGATGATGCCGGCACATAGCTTCCGATTTGTGCCATAAGAACAATTAATGCAGTTTGACGCATATAGGTGGATTTTCCAGCCATATTTGGTCCTGTTATAATGGAAATACGATGATTGCCATTATCCAAATACGTGTCATTATCAATAAACAAGTCATTATCAATCATTTTTTCTACGACCGGATGACGTCCGTTTTTAATATCAATCACACCGGATTCATTGATTTTTGGCTTACAATAATTGTTTTGCCTTGCAACAACTGCAAGCGATGTAAATACATCTAATTTTGCAATAGCTTTTGCCGTTTTTAAAACACGTTGTACATTATATGCAATTTGGTCGCGAATTTCTCGAAACAATTCATATTCTAATCCGACCAGACGATCTTCAGAACCCAAAATAGTATCTTCCAGTTCCTTTAACTCCGGTGTAATATAACGTTCTGCATTTGCTAATGTCTGTTTTCTGACATAATAGTCCGGAACAAGATCTTTAAACGAATTCGTAACTTCCAAATAATATCCAAATACTTTGTTGTATTTGATGCGAAGATTCTTTATACCTGTTTTTTCGCGTTCGTCTGCCTCTAATTTTGCAAGCCAATTTTTCCCTTCTGTTTTTGCACTTCGAAGGCGATCTACATCTTCATGATAACCATCTTTGATAATGTCACCATCACGTACGGAAATCGGTGGTTCTTCTTGTATGGATGCAAAAAGAAGCGCATAAATATCTTCTAAACAATCAAAATCCCGATTAATTTCTTCTGACAGTTCACAAGAAATATCTACCAACAAACATTTGATATGTGGCAACATTTCAAGAGAATTGCGAAAAGCAAGCAGGTCTCTCGGATTAGCAGTCTGGTAACTAATTCTTGTAATTAGGCGTTCCAAATCATAAATTGGATTCAAATATTCACGAATTTCTTCTCTGGTGATTTCTTGATTATTCAATGCAGAAATAAAATCTTGTCTTTTTTTTATCTCATTTTTATCAATAAGAGGCTGTTCCACATAAGAACGCATCAAACGCGCTCCCATTGCTGTTTTTGTTTTATCAAGTACCCAAAGAAGAGACCCTCTTTTTTGTTTTTCGCGAAGCGTCTCTACAAGCTCCAAATTTCTTCTACTAGAGCTATCTATAATCATATATTTACCGATGGAATATGGATGAATTTCCAAAATATGAGACAGTGAATTTTTCTGAGTCTCATATAAATATTTCATCAATGCACCTGCCGCAATAATACCGCAGTCATAATCTTCCAATCCAAGGGCTTGTAGGGTATGTACTTTAAAATGAGAACGTAATGTTTCTTTTGCTAATTCGTCCCCAAAATACCACGCATCCAACGCAGAAACAGCTATTGAAAGTCGTTGTCTCATATCCTCAATATCAACACCGCTCATATAAAATGCTTCATTGCAAATTATTTCTGTTGGAGCAAATCGATTCATTTCATCTAGAAGTTTGCGTTCAGAATCTACTTCTGTAACAAAATAATCTCCGGTTGTAACATCTGCAATAGAAATGCCGTATTTATCTGTAAGATAAACAATACACATGATATAGTTATTCTTTGCTTCATCAAGGGAATTCATATCAATATTCGTTCCAGGCGTTGCAATACGAACAACTTCACGTTTGACCATGCCCTTTGCCTGCTTGGCATCTTCCATCTGCTCGCAGATTGCCACTTTATATCCTTTGGCAACAAGTCGATTTAAGTATGTATCTGCCGCATGATATGGGACACCACACATTGGCGCACGTTCTTCTAAACCACAGCTTTTGCCGGTTAATGTAAGTTCTAATTCTTTTGATACAATTTGCGCATCTTCAAAAAACATTTCATAAAAATCGCCAAGACGGTAAAAAAGGATACAGTCCGGATACTCTTTTTTCGTTTGTAAATAATGCCGCATCATTGGTGATACTTCTTGCACAGGTTTTAATCCTTTCTCTTATTCTGGTCTATATTTTGTAACAATTGCTTCTGCAACTTTCATTCCATCCATTGCTGCCGACATAATACCACCGGCAAACCCAGCCCCTTCTCCACATGGATAAATACCTTTGATTGGACTTTCCATATATTCATTGCGAAGAATACGAATTGGTGAAGAAGTTCTGGATTCTATGCCTGAAAGAATAGTGTCTTTTCGATTAAATCCATTTATCAAATGAGAAAAATGTTCCATTCCAGCCATAAATGATTGCTCCATTTCTTCGGAAAGCAAACCTCTTAAATTGGAAAAAGCCACATTTCCTTTTGTTGCTGTGGAAAAATCACCATACTCCTTGGAAATACGATTCAAACAATAGTCTTCGTAAAGCTGTTGTGGAATTTTTCCTCCGGCGAGCAAAAATGCTTTTTTCTCAAGGCTTTCCTGATATCGCATCCCGGAAAGCGCATCTGATGCACCAAAATCTTCTTTTCCAACAGAAACGATAATTGCACTATTTGCATTGTTTCCGCTTCTTCCGGAATAGCTCATTCCATTTACAACTAATTTTTCTTCTTCCGAGGAAGAATTAACCACATATCCTCCCGGACACATACAAAAAGAATATACGCCTCGTCCGTTCATAAAATTTGCAGTTACTTTATACGGAGCTGCCGGAAGAATGTCATTTTCTCGAACTCCATATAATACCTCGTTTATCATCTTTTGTGGATGTTCGACACGAAATCCAACCGCAAAATTCTTTGCTTCCATTGGAACAGATAATGCTTCCAAACGACGGAACGTATCTCTTGCACTATGTCCCGGCGCAAGAACAACAACTTGAGTTTGTATCATTTTATGGTCACAAATCACTCCTGTAAGCTGATTATTTTCTATGACAAAATCTGTCACACATGTATGAAAACGAAATTGACATCCTTTTTCGAGTAAGTAATTTCTCATATTAATAATCACTTGAGCTAAAATGTCGGTTCCAATATGCGGTTTATTTTCATAACAAATCTCGTGAGATGCGCCAAATCGAACAAAAGTATCTAGTACAAATTGATTGCGAAAAAATTTATCTTTTACAACAGAATTTAATTTACCATCTGAAAATGCGCCGGCGCCCCCTTCACCAAATTGTACATTCGAAGAAGGATTTAATATCCCTGTTCTCCAAAACTGCTCCACATCCTTGGTTCTTTCTTCTATTTTTGCACCGCGCTCTATCACAATCGGTGAAAATCCACATTCTGTTAATATGTATGCACAAAACAAACCTGCAGGACCTGCACCTATAACAACCGGTACGGTCTGCAGTTTTTCTTCTCCACAATTTGGAAAGTGATATTGTTCTTTTTTAACAAGTGAAATCGATGGTTTATTGATACGTTTTACAATTAAATCCTCTTTCGCAATGGTTACTAAAATGGTATACACATAAAAAAGTTCCGGTTTCTTACGTGCATCTAATGAGCGCTTTTCAACTTGATACGAAAACTCTTGCTTTGCATTTAATTTTAATAGTTTTACCACCCGTTGACGTATATCAGAATCTGTATGTCCAACCGGTAACTTTAATTGACTGATTTTTATCATATTATTTCTTTCTACTTTGCAATCGCATGTGTTGCAGCCACAACCCCCGAAGACCATGCCCACTGTAAATTGTAACCACCACAAATGCCATCTACATTTAACAGCTCTCCTGCAAAATATAATCCAGGCACAAGTTTTGATTCTAATGTAATTACGTCTACTTCATCACTTGAAAGCCCACCGGCACATACCTGCGCAAACTCATAATCTCTCGCCTTTTTCACATCAATTGTAAAGTCCATAATACATGCTATTAACATCTTATGTTGTACTTCTGTAATTTCTCCCACACAAGTCTTTATAGGAATATTTGATTTTTTTATAATTGCCGGAATCAATTTATGATGAAAAAGTCCATTTAATGCTTGTAACAAGGATTGATTTGGTTCCATATTATGTAAGCGATAGTTTAATTCTTTCGTAATTACTTCTTTACTCATCTCAGGCAAAAAATGTAACGAAATTTGCACTTGTTTTTTCTCGTATAACCCCATAGACGCATGTCGACTCACTTGAAATACCGGAATTCCGGAAACTCCGTAATCGGTGAACTGCAATTCTCCACAATCCGACGCAACCGCTTCTCCATCAATATATAGCGTGACTTTTGCTTCTGTGCGAACACCAGATATTTTTGTAAAATCACAGCCTTCACAATAAAATCCACATAAAGCCGGAACAATCGGTTTAAAATGATGCCCCAATTTCTTAATACAAAAAAAGGCACTTCCATCACTTCCTAGCTTTGGTGTTGCAAGAAGCCCGGTTGCAAAAAGGACTTTTTTCCCTTTCAAAGACCGTCCTTTTGTTTGTATGATAAATCCAAAAGAGGATGGCATAATATCTACTACAGATTCATTTAGAGCAACCTCTACATGTAACCGCTCTAACATCATTAGAAATGACATAACAATCGATGTTGCTTGTCCGCTCTTCGGGTAAAAGTATCCGTTTTTGTTATTGGGATAGATTCCCATTTGATGAAAAAAAGCAATCGTATCTTCATGAGAAAACTGCGAAAAAACAGATTTTACAAATGTATCATCTCCATGATAATGATTATACATCATATCAGAATTCGTATAATTACATTTCCCATTTCCGGTTGCTAATATTTTCTTGCCAATCTGATCTTTATGCTCTACAACAAGAACTCTAGCACCTTTCTTTGCAGCTGTAACCGCAGCTATCAAGCCGGATGCACCAGCTCCTATTACAACTAAATCCCAGATTGTTCCATTCTTTTTACTCATATCACACCTACTTTGTGCACTATAAATATCTGGCGAATATTTTACCATAATAGGTCAAAACTTGCAAATGCTCAACTGGAATAGCATTCTAAAAAATCAAATAGTTCCTGTTCCGTCTGTATGTGAATTCCTGTTTGCAATTCTAAGCGTACATTTTCCGGAAGCAACCCCACTGAAATTCCGGTATTCAGATATACTGTTACGTTATCTGAATAATATACGGTCAATCTTCCGTTATCTTCCAAAATAATATATCGATAAGTTTCTTCTTTTTTTCCGCTTTCTACCACTTCCTCTTGTTGGTTTTGTGTCTCTGTTAAAATAATCTCATCTTGCGGTAGATTGGGTTCTTCTTTGCTTAACATAACCAAAACAAAAGTCATTAGAAAAATTAAAATTACAATAAGAATGCAGATACTTATTTTTTGTTTCATATTTCATCACCTAACATAAGTATCTGCATTTTTTTTTATATTATTCAATTATTTTAATAAATGTGTTTTTTTAGCTATTGAAATCAAAAGATTTCCTTTTGGAAAACGTTTCAACTCTTCCTCAGTCAATCCTTTAAAAAGCAACATTAAAACTGCATAAACAACAACTGCAATAATAATTGCAATAAACAAAGCCACTGCATTTTTCTTACATAATGCAAAAAGACCTTGATATACCAAGAAGGTAATAAATCCCATAATAACAGAACAGATTGCCGGAATTACAAATGTTTTTATATATTCCTGTTTGTATCCACTATATTTCGCAAGCGAACGGGCATTCAGCACACACATAAGTAACGCAAAAAAAGTATTTGCAATAACAACCGCATAAATATTTAAACGGAAAAACATCATCAAAAGAATCAATAGTATAACATGTGAAACTAATGCTATCATTGCATTCACAACAGGAACCTTTAACCTATTAATCCCTTGCAGTAGTCCGTTCGATAAAGTCGACATAGAATAAAATACAACAGCAATTGCACCAAGATACATCATCTTAGATGCAATTCCAACTGTACTAATTGTTCCCGGAAACAGCAACGTAAAAATCGGAGTTGCTAGCACAGCAAGTCCAACCGTACACGGAAATGCTATCACCATTACAAAATGCGTTGCTGCATGAATTTGATCGCGAACACCTTGCATATCCTTTTTCCCAAAGGAAGACGTAAGCGTAGGTACCGCAGATGCTGCCATTGCAGATGCAATAGAAATTGGAACATTGGTCATCAATTTATATTTCCCGGAAAAAACCCCCCACCAAACATCAATTTCATTCTCTGTATATCCTTGTAATAACGCAATATTTTTGAAAATCCCTTGATCAATGATTCCGCTAATATTGTATATTGTTGTACTAAGCAAAACCGGAATAATTGTAATGATAAGAATTTTCATCGTGTAGAAAAATGGTTCTACTTCAGAATTCCTCTCGCGTTTCATCTGGCGACGGAACACCTGCATATAGAGAACAAATACAAAAAGTACAAATACAAGACCTGCTACTGCCCCCAAATTTGTTCCAAGCGTTCCACCAGCAGCTCCATAAGCTGCAGCATAACTTTCAGGATTACCGAGAACAGCCCCCAGTCTTCTTCCATATCCAAACAAAACATATGCTGCCCATACGCTGATAATTGCATTTACAATTTGTTCAATAATCTGCGACACTGCACTAGGCATCATAGTCCCAAGGCCTTGGAAAAATCCGCGAATAACACCTAATATTGCAACTACAATCAATGCAGGAGCTAAAATACGAAGCGCATATATACTATTTGGTGTTTTTAATAATGTTGCTGTAAAAAACTCCGCTCCAAAAAAAACGATAAGTGCTACGATGGTTCCAGCAGTGACTGCAAAAATCAATGCACCCTTTAATATCTGATATGCCATTTTCTTCTGGCCTTTTGCAACGCGTGCAGAAACCAACTTAGAGACTGCAAGCGGCAAACTATAGGAAGATATAATTAGCATTACATTATAAATATCAAATGCACAACCATAATAATTATTTCCAACATCACCGATAATATCTGTCATCGGAATACGATATACAAGACCTATAATTCTACTAATAATTGATGCAATTGCAAGGATGGAACCTTGAACAAGAAAATTGGTTCCGTTTTTTTTTGTATGACTACTCATTTTGATTCCTCAATCATTTATTATTTTCCAAATTCTTCTTTTGTAGCATAAATATGATTGCTATTTGCATATTTACTTTGAATAACAGCCACCCATGTTTTGCCTTGATTTAATACAATTTCATTACCATTCACATCATAATAGTGTGTAATTTTTGTATTTGCATCTCTTGTCCATGTAATATCAATACATTTTCCATTGGTAAGATACTTTCCCTTACCACCGGATGTACAATCAATATTTAAAGTTCCTGCTTCAGAATCATAAATCGAACTGCTACATTCCTGTAAAATAATATTCTTAACTGCAAGTTGTTGATTATTCATACCGTCCATTTGTGCCTTGCCAAATTCATATCGATAATATAATCCATCGACATCATTATATTCAAACCACGGATCTGCATCCATATAATACAATGAAACCACCTCTGCCGGAACACCATCTGTTAAATCTACTGGTGTATCATCTTGGGCAAAAAGATAGTGTCCGGAATAAGTACTATCCAATTGCGCATCAAACCCCTTGTCAGCAATCATTTGCTCAATCTTTTCTGATGAAGTATAAAGATTATGCGGTGATTTACGACTTTTATCACGATAGTAATAAGAACCACCAGAACCGGAAGTTCCATCTACATGATCAATAACTCCGGAATTTAGCAATTCACTGCCCTGCGGACTTGCACCTGCATGTAAATAAATTGCATCAAATTCATTTGCAAAATAAACATAATATGGTCGGCAACTTCTTACATTACCTATTTTATCCATCCCGCTATAATCTTGAAAAATAGCTAGGTAACGTGTAATTCCACCTTCTACCGGACATTCATAAATAACATCTGCACGTGTAATTCCATATTGTGGAAGAGTTGCAGAGGTATTTTCAACCATCATTGCAATCGGACGTTTCTTTGATATTTCTTCATCTATCCACTCTCCTGTAAAAAGACTTTTCACCTCACCTTCATGAGGATCCACAACATCTATCTCTATCTCAGTTGTTTCCAAAACTTCTGTAGCAGTATCCGACGTTGTCTCTTTGTTATCTTTTTTACAAGCACTTAAAGAAAGTGTTGCAGTTGTAACGCAAATTAAAAGTGCTACTATTCTTTTTTTCATAAAAATCTCCTCCTACCGCGTAATTCCAAGTTCATTTAATATCTTTCTTTGTTGTCCTTCCATAACCTCGGCATCTTCCTGTTCCATATGGTCATAACCAAACAAATGCAACATACTATGTACAATTAAAAATGCAAATTCTCTTTCTTCACTATGTCCGTATTGCTTTGCTTGCTCAACTACCTTATCAATGGAAATAATGATATCCCCTAACATTACCTCTCCGGTATCCGGATTAAAATCCGCACAATTTTCATTTTCTAAAAATGAAAAATCACCCGGCATATTGTAAGACAACAACGGAAAAGATAACACATCGGTCGGACAATCTATCTGTCGATATTCTTTATTAATCAAATGAATTCCGTCATTATTGGTTAGAGTCAAGTTCACTTCTGTTTCAAACGGAAACTTTACATGATTCAAACAATAATCAATCACTTTTTGTGCTAATTTCTCATAGTCAAATGTAAATGATATTTTACATTCTTCTTCTAAATAAAAACTCATCGTAAAAGTTTCTCCTTTACCATAAATTCACGAACCTTCAAAAACTGATTCATGCTCATCCCACATTTATCATATAATCCTTCTGTAGAATAATTATTCAATGTCTGATAAATTACCATTTCACGATTCCACTGACTTCCTCCAACATCTTGCTTCATTGCATCCATTTTCTTCGTCAGTGAATCAATCATATGAATCAAAGCAGATTCCGGGGAATGCGGTATCTTTTCTTCCCCATAATACTCTTTTAAAATATCAATTAATTCTATGGGAAAGCAAAGCTCCTGTGCTTTTTTCACTCCGCTTGACACACTTGGCTCCCCTTGCCAACGACCAAGACGATAGTAAAATCCACCAGCTTCACAAAGGCTGACACGAAAACCAAGTTCTTTTGCACATCGCACTGCAATATCAGAAACACGAAGCGCATGAGCATATTCTGATGGATAAAATTTTTTCAAATCTCGAATCGGTGGATAATCCTCCGATAAAATATCATTCAATCGGTTATCAACTTCTTTATATGTGTCTTTCTTCCATCTTGGATAGCCAAACTGAGCAATAACAAAAGTAATTATACCACCTACAAATGCATACAAATAATTACGCAAATACATTTCCTTGTAAGAGAAATAATAAAATAGGCATGGGATCAATATACTCAATAAAAAGAATAAAAAGCTGATATATATACGAAAACGTGGCTCGTCTAATGCTTTTGCAAGAATTCCTCCAAGTAAAATTAGAATACAACTACTTAGTATCTCATAGTAATTTCCACTACTTGTAATACAAAACAAAAAATTCAGGTATAATCCTACAAAAATGCCAATAGATTCATTTCCAAGAGCACACATAATCAGCGAGAGAAAAATAAACGGGCGGAAAAACTCCGGTATAAACAAAAATAAAATCGTAATCAAACAACAAATTGTAAATCCACCTGCTACTCTTGCAAAAGTAGTGGCCGCATTATTTGCAATCATTTTGTGCTTTCGTTCATATTCTAACTCAAATAGTAAAATACAAAGAAAAATCACATCTAAGACTAATACGCAAATCCATTCGTCGAGATAAAGTTGTTGATATAGACAAAACCCACAGGAAATAGCAATTGTCATACCAAATATAACTGCAATCGGTATGAATCGGTATAAACTGATTCGTTCTTCTTTCATTTCTTCTCCTGTCTGCTCTTTTTCTTTAAATTCTTCTTCTCGTAATCATCATAGGCCTGTACAATTTTTTGCACAAGTGGATGACGAACAACGTCTTTGCTCGTTAATCTGCAAATCCCAATATCCTCAATATTGGACACGACACGTAGCGCAATATCTAATCCGGATTTTGTTCCCGGCGCCAAATCTTTTTGTGTTGCATCACCGGTCACAACAACTTTAGACCCAAAACCAATGCGTGTTAAAAACATTTTCATCTGCGCCGGTGTCGTATTCTGTGCTTCATCTAAAATAATGAAGGCATTATCCAAAGTTCTTCCCCTCATATAAGCAAGCGGAGCCACTTCAATGAGACCTTTTTCCATATTTTTTTGAAAACTGTCTGCCCCCATAATTTGATGCAATGCATCATAAAGTGGACGTAAATAGGGATCTACTTTACTCTGCAAATCTCCCGGTAAAAAACCAAGTTTTTCTCCTGCTTCAATAGCAGGACGTGTCAAAATAATACGATTAACTTCTTCATTCTTGAATGCAGTAATTGCCATTGCCATTGCAAGATAGGTCTTACCGGTCCCTGCCGGTCCCATACCAAAAACAATCATTTTATCGCGAATTGCATCTACATATTCTTTCTGACCAATCGTCTTTGGCTTAATCGCTTTACCATTTATGGTATGACAAATAATATCTTTGTCAATTTCAATCATTGCACTACCCTTATGCTCTGCAAGAAGAGCCAACGCATAATTTACATTCTGCTCCGTAATAGTATTTCCACGCTTTGCCAACTCGAAAAGCTGTGTAAATACTTCAAGCGCTCCTTGACAACTAGTCTCATTACCAATAATCTTTATCTGGTTTTCACGAACCACAATCGTCACTTTTAGCGTACGTTCAATTTTTTTGATATGAACATCAAAACGTCCAAACACATTTGCCATATATTCTGTAGGAATATTAACAAGTACTTCATTCATGTTCATTAACCTGAGTACCTTCCTTTTGAATTTCAAGTATTTCAGTTGGAGACTTCTGCGTAATCTTTTCACAAGCCTGTATCGTCCCTGACACTCGATACGAATCTCCCATCTTATTTATCATAACATTTTTATCAATAATTGAAACCCCATTTTCTTCTAAATCTTTCAAAAAATTTCTCAAATGAATTTCTGCAACTTCCTTCGCCTCTTTTTGTGTATATTTTTTTTCAATATTCTGTTGTTCCTGATATTGCTTTTTCCCAATAAATATTGGTAAATATAAATTTTCCAAGAAATGAAGCTGCTGATAATTTTCTAAACACTCACTTTGTTTATATTTTTTCCCAAATTTCGGTGTTTCCAATCGTTTTCCCATAAATTCAATAAAATAAACAGATTGTGTTTTTCCTGTATTTTTCGTTTCAATAACAGAAATTGGTATCACATCCTCATATTGATAAGTAACATACCCATAAACATCTGCATCAGCAGATTGATAAAAGTATTCTTTTATCTCTCCAGTATCATCAAGAATCTCCTGTCGACCGGATACCAAAATACTTCCTGCCGTTATTGAGTCGCCTGCTTTGACATATGGATTTCCATTCCTGGTAATAATTGATGCAATCACTGCATCTTTTGTTGCCACCAAATCTACACAGTCCGTTTCATCCCCAATCTGCGTTTCACTTGCGCCTTCCGTTTTTATACTTTCTTGAATCTCCACCACAAGTTTCGTTCCTTCCGTGTAAGAAGAAGCCCAAATAACTTGTGGAAAATCTTCTCTTAAGGATAATTCCAATTGATTACAATCAAGTTTTATTTTTGAAACACCAAAACCGGCATTATTTTCTTCTAAATACTCTATAATCGTATCTTCCGACAGATAAGAATTACCAATAATTTCAATTTTCCATATATAACCGGAGCAAAACCAAATAAAGCCCACCATAAACAGAAATGCCACTGGAAACACAATTCTTTTTCGATATTTATATTGAAAAAATGGAAAGCCAAAACGATTTTTTACACGAAGTTTTGTATGCGTTTTTCGGCAAAGAGGTCTTACATTTCGAAAATCTCTTAAATACATATAAAACTGATAACAATCTGTTTCTTTTTTAGAATTCACATCCCACAATCGCATCCCGTTTTTTGCACATAAATTCAAAAACCTACCTGCTCTACGTCCTTTTAAGATAACATGTAAATATCCGCGAATCCATCGATATATCCATTGTATCATGGGCGAAAAATAATTTGTTCCATGAACCCTTGAATCTTCATGCTATCTGCAGTGTAATATTCTACATATAAGTCTTTACCATTAATTTGAATCTGGAAATTCTTGCATAGAATTACCATTTGGGTATTACTATAAGTTAAAAACCCCCTATGATTTTCAATCAAAAGTTCTTGATTTCCACACAACGTCAGATATGGCATACCAAGGAGTAAATCTTTTGGCAATTCTAAAGCATTAACTAAATTTTCACGGTTTACATGTTTGCGATTTTTCATAGTTAACTATATGTTTTTTTAACTAGTCCTATTCAGTGATTATAATGAAAAAAGAAGGATTTTATTCCTTCTTTCTTCATAGTTTCTATTACTCAGTATAATAGATAAAATTACCACGATAAATAGCACTTTGTAAAGCTGTCGTATCATCAATAAGAATTACTGCTAATACGTTATTTCCTTCCGGAACAGTAATTGGCCCTGTATATTTGGTTGAAGTAATCGTTGGATCTGTGCCATCCCATGTAAAATAAGCACTACATCCTACCGGAACAACTACTGTCACCTGTGTTTCAACATCGAAATTTCCACCATCCGGTGTTACGGTTGGCATTTCAGGCGCGGGAATATCAATAACAAATTTCTGATGAACAACTTCACTATAAATATCTTTTTCATTTACGCATACAGCTTTCAATTCGTATTCACCCATTTCATCCAGCGGAATTTTTCTAGAATACTTTTTACCATATTGAATTGGATCTTTTCCATCTAATGTATAATAAATTTCGTATCTTGGATCACTTGCTGTAAGTTTAATATCAATATATTCTTTGTAAGTTCCTTCATCTTCACTAAATGTCGGAGGAAGTACAATGTATTCTGTGAAAAGATTTAATATTTCTTCATTACTAATCCCTTCGCTTAATGCAACGATTGCATCTACATCCTTTTTCTTTTCATAGATTAGAATCAGATTTTTGTATGCTTCTACATTCTCTGATTCCATATTAAGTATTTCATGGAAAAGAACCATTGCAGAATCATACTCTTCCTGCTTCATATGAATTTCAGCAAGTGCAAGACGTACATCAACATCATTCGGTTCAATTTCCAAAGCTTTTTCATAAAATAAAATAGCTTCATCCACATTACCAATATCATACGCTTCTTCGGCTTGTTCCACTTGATATACATACGACTGGGCATTCTTCTTTTCCATTGTAAAATGAATAAATAACGCAACAACAAGGACCAAAATGCATACAGTAATAATCAAAGAGATTATTATAATTTTTTTCTTCTGTTCTTTCTTTTTCTTCTCTGCTTCTTGCTTTTTTTTCAATTTAATTTTCTTTTGTTCTAACTGTAAATCCAAAGTCGGTACCTGTTTTGGTTCCAGAGTATTTTCCTTTTCTAAAATAGCCTTTAGATAGTCGTCTTCAAACGCATTATAATCCGGCACAATCTCTGCCTCTTTTCCGCAATTTGCGCAAAATAGACTTCCGTCACGAAGTTCTTTACCGCAAAAGATACATTTCATAATCGTTCCCTTTCTAGCTATATAACTTCATTGCCTCAACACAATTATACATTAACATGGCAATTGTCATCGGTCCAACACCACCAGGAACCGGAGTAATTGCAGATGCTAATGATTCCACTTCATCAAACTTGACATCTCCACAAAGTTTATTATTTTCATCACGATGAATACCAACATCAATAACAACTGCACCTTCTTTTACATAGTCAGCAGTTATAAACTGCGGCTTTCCAATTGCAACAATTAAAATATCTGCCTGTTTACAGATTTCTTTTAAATTTTTTGTTCTGGAATGACATACTGTTACTGTTGCATTTTCACGCAGCATCAAAAGTGACATTGGTTTTCCGACAATATTACTACGACCGATTACCACACAATGCTTTCCTTCCATTTCTATATTACTTCTTTTTAAAAGTTGAATAATTCCGGCTGGCGTACAAGATACAAATCCCTGTTGTCCAATTACCAACGCTCCAACATTTTGTGGATGGAATCCATCAACATCCTTTTTCGGCGAAATTGCTTGAATCACTTTATCTTCATCAATATGTTTTGGTAATGGCAACTGACAAAGAATCCCATGTACTGCCGTATTTTGGTTTAATTTTTCAATCAGCTGCAAAAGTTCTTCCTCGGTTGTGCTTTCCTCTAACTCATAAGACAATGATTCAATTCCTATGTAAGCACATGCCTTTTTCTTATTGCCAACATACACACTGGAAGCAGGGTCATTTCCAACTTGAATCACAGCAAGACAACACTGCCTTCCCTGTGCCTTCAATTCAGAAACTTCTTTTTTTAATTCTTCTTTCAAGTCTGTTGAAATCTGTTTGCCATCAATTAATTTTGTCATAGTTAGTCTCCTTAAAATAATCCGGTAATTTCACCATTTTCATTTACATTAATATTGTAAGCAGCCGGTTCCTTTGGAAGCCCTGGCATTGTCATGATTGAACCGTTTATTGCAACCACAAATCCTGCTCCTGCCGATACATATACTTCGCGCACATTTAATGCAAAATTGCTTGGACGTCCCAATTTCTTTGGATCATCAGACAATGAATATTGTGTCTTCGCCATACAAACCGGAAATGTTCCCATTCCAAGATCTGTTATTCTTTGTAATTCCTTCTCTGCTGTAGCGGTGTATGTTACGTCGGATGCACCATAAATTTCTTTTGCAACAATCTCAATCTTTTCTTTTAGAGAAAGCGAATCATCATATAAAACCTTAAAATGACTTTCTTTTGTCTCTAATGTCTCTAATACTTTATTCGCAAGTGCAATTCCACCTTCTCCACCTTTTTCCCATACTTCGGAAAGTGCAAATTCACAACCTCTTTCCTTACAAAATGCTTCAACAAAATCTGTCTCTTCTTTGGTATCACTTACAAAAGAATTTAATGTCACAACAACAGGAACTGCATATTTTTGCAAATTCTCAATGTGCTTCTCTAAGTTTACAATACCTTTCTTTAATGCTTCTAAATTCTCATTGGAAAGTTCTGCTTTTGGGACTCCTCCATTATATTTTAATGCACGTATCGTCGCAACTAAAACGACAGCATCCGGGGCGAGTCCTGCTTTTCTACATTTGATATCAAAAAATTTCTCTGCTCCAAGATCTGCTCCGAATCCAGCTTCTGTAATTACATAGTCTGCTAATTTTAATGCTGTTTTGGTTGCACGAATACTGTTACAACCGTGTGCAATATTTGCAAATGGGCCACCATGTACAATTGCTGGAGTATGCTCTAATGTTTGAATCAGATTTGGTTTTAATGCATCTTTTAATAATGCTGCCATTGCTCCGGTTGCCTGTAAATCATCTGCAGTAACCGGTTTGCCTTCAAAAGAATATGCCACAATAATAGAACCAAGTCTTTTCTTCAAATCATTCATATCATCCGCAAGACAAAGAATGGCCATAATTTCTGATGCTACTGTAATAACAAAATGATCTTCTCTAACCATTCCATCCATTTTGTTACCCAATCCGACAACAACATTACGAAGCACACGATCATTCATATCTAGACAACGTTTCCAAACCACCTGTCTTGGATCAATTCCAAGAGAATTTCCTTGTTGAATATGATTATCCAAAATTGCTGCCAAAAGATTATTTGCAGAGGTTATTGCATGAAAATCCCCTGTAAAATGCAAATTCAAATCTTCCATCGGAACAACCTGTGCATATCCACCTCCGGCTGCTCCTCCTTTAATGCCAAAACAAGGTCCAAGTGACGGCTCTCTAAGTGCTATAACAGCTTTCTTTCCAAGCTTTCCAAATGCTTCTCCAAGACCAACGCTTGTTGTTGTCTTTCCCTCTCCTGCCGGAGTCGGATTAATTGCAGTTACTAAAATCAATTTACCGTCCGGATTGCTTTTTGTTCTTTCAATGAGTTCATCGGATAATTTTGCTTTATATTTTCCGTACAACTCTAAATCATCTTCCGGAATGTCAAGACTTTTTGCGACCTCTGTAATTGGCTTTATTACCGCCTCTTGAGCAATCTGAATATCACTTTTCATACCATTATCCTCCTGTACTTAATAATTATGTTTAACACTTTTCTTATTCTTCGTCAATAAACTGTGCAAATTCTTCCTGACTAATAAGAACTTTTCTAGGTTTTGTACCTTCTTCCGGTCCAACAATTCCCGCCTCTTCGAGCTGATCCATAATTCTTGCTGCACGATTAAATCCCACTTTCAGATAACGCTGCAACATACCAATGGATGCCTTTTCTTTATCAACAATAATTTTGGCTGCTTCCATAAAGTAAGAATCTCTTCCGTCACTTTCCATATCTGAATCCGTAATAGCAACAGTTTGCGAAGAAGTCGTTTCTATACTTTCCATCTTCTGTCTTACTTCATCATTGTACTGCGCTACTCCATTGTTCTCGGTCAAAAATGCTACAACATCTGCCACTTCTTTATCGGAAACAAATGCACCTTGCACGCGAATTGGTTTTGGAATTCCTTGTGGATAAAATAACATGTCACCTTTTCCAAGTAATTTTTCTGCACCATTCATATCCAAAATTGTACGAGAATCTACACCTGATGTAACAGCAAACGCTATACGGCTTGGCATATTTGCCTTAATCAATCCGGTAATAACATTTACCGACGGACGTTGTGTCGCTATAATCAAATGTATTCCGGCAGCTCTTGCAAGCTGTGCCAAGCGGCAGATTGCTTCTTCTACATCTGCGGATGCAACCATCATAAGGTCCGCTAGCTCATCGACAATAATTACTATCTGTGGCATTTTTTTTGGTCGTTCTTGTCCTTCCGGAACCCGAATGGATTCTATCTTATCATTATAACCGTTGATTTCGCGCACATTTGCCTCTGCAAATTTCTGATAACGTTCCGTCATCTCTGCCACAGCCCAGTGTAATGCTCCCGCTGCTTTCTTTGGGTCTGTTACTACCGGAATCATTAAATGCGGAATCCCATTATATACACTAAGCTCAACTACCTTCGGATCAATCATGATTAATTTTACTTCATTTGGATTTGCTTTGTATAAAATACTCATAATAATGGTATTGATACAAACTGATTTACCCGAGCCGGTTGCTCCAGCAATCAAAAGATGCGGCATCTTGGCAATATCTGTAACATTTACCTTTCCTCCGATATCTTTTCCAACTGCAAACGAGATTTTTGATTTCGAATTTATAAATTCCTTTGACTCAATTAATTCGCGGAAAGAAACCATTATGTTATCTTTATTCGGAACCTCTATACCAACTGCCGCCTTGCCCGGAATTGGTGCTTCAATACGAATATCTGCAGCAGCTAAATTCAACTTAATATCATCTGCAAGATTTACAATTTTACTAACCTTTACCCCCATTTCCGGTTGAATTTCATATCTAGTAACTGCCGGACCACAACTAATATTTGTCACTGTTACATTAACACCAAAAGTCTTTAATGTTTGTTGAAGTTTATTTGCAGTTTCTCGAAGATGACTTTCGGTATTTCCGGATTTACGATTATTCATTGGTTTCAACAAGGAGAGCGGTGGATACATATAATCTTTCACAGCAATTTCCGCTGCAATTTCACTTATCACAGAATTTACTTCTTCTTCAATTTCTTCTTCTGTAGATTTTGCTTTTTTCTTTGTATGTTCTACAACCGGTGGTTCAACCAGTTCTTCTTTCTTCTCTTCTGGTAAAATATCCTTTGAAAAATTACCTGAAATAACAGGAGTAACACTTGGAATTGATTCCTTTGTTTTTGTTCCCGCATGTAATGCAACCTTTTTCTCCTCTAGTATTGTTGGTGTCTCTAAAGACTCGTTTGGGTGAATCTCACCCATTTCATCGGAGTTGTTTTTTACAGTTTTCTTTTCAATCTTGGTATTTGCACTTACACCGGAAACCTTATTATCCATACGCTTTTTAGAGCGAACTTCCGCACGCAATTTTTGATACTCTTGATAACGTTCGCCACCTTCTTTGGCTGATTCTAGAACTTTCTGTCCACCCTTTTTCATGCCTTTCATAGCAGAGTGTCCGGTGATTAAAACGAGACAAATAATTAAAACAATAATATCTATTATGTACGATCCGATAAGGCCAAATGCCGGAACAAGTAAATATGCCAGCGTTCCACCAAAAAGTCCACCACCTATTTTACGGTCAAAACTATACGAAAATGCTTCCATTGGTTTCATACATTCTTCACCAGCAACCACAAGCGATATAAACAGGCATAAAAATAACATAAATAAAATGGTTGCCACAAGCTTTATCAGCGCAAAAACATTTCCTTTATTAGACACACCAAAAAAACTTCCTACCAGAAGTAAAATCGGGAATACATACGCAATCACACCAAATAATCCAAACAAGAAACTGCTGACCAGATTACCGATTTTACCTCCGACACCTAAATTGCTGACAAATAACAATAATGAAATTGCAACGATTATCCAAAGAATAACCTCTTTACGAAAATTTTCCGCTTTTTCGATTTCCTGCATCATTTCTTTTTTCGTTTTACGACGCGAGGAATTTTTCTTCTTCGTTGCCATTGATGAACCTCCAAACTCTATATTACACACTATTATTTATTGTATCAGATTTCCTATTTTCAATCAATTCATTTAATTTGGAAAATGCATCGGAAATTCCACCAATTGCATCAATAACGCCTTCTTCTACAGCTTCTTTTCCGACAAGAATTGTCCCTAGATCTTTTGTTAGCATCTGTGTATTCATCATCATCTCTTCTAAACGCTCTTTTGATGCTTTACAATGGTTTGCAACAAAACCAATGATTCTATCCTGCATCTGCTTAAAATAATCATAGGTTGGTTGTGCCCCGATTACTGTCCCATTCATTCGAACCGGATGAATCACCATAGTTCCACTCTCAACAATCATCGAATAATCTGTCGATACAGCAAGCGGTACACCTATGGAATGACTTCCACCAAGTACTAAAGATACTGTTGGCTTACTTAAAGAAGCAATCATTTCAGCAATCGCAAGACCACTTTCCACATCTCCTCCAACAGTATTTAAAAGTAAAAGGACCCCTTCTACCTCTTTATCATCTTCTATCGCCGCCAATCTTGGCAATACATGCTCATACTTTGTTGTTTTCGTATTTGATGGGAGACATTCATGACCTTCCACTTCTCCGATAATTGTCATAAGATAAATACGATGATCGCTTAAATTATCCTTTAACATCAACTGACCATATTCTTTCATATTTTCATTTTCCTGCTTTTTTTGTTCTTCGTCCATGTTTTTTCTCCTATATTCACAAAAAAGTACGGATATTGCAAAATATCCGTACTTAGTGTAAACATTTTTATGAAATTTATTCACCGATAAGACAGTTATAAAGTTCTTCATAACGAAGCTTTGATGCATTCCATGAGAAATCCTTTGCCATCCCTCTGTCTACAATTTGATTCCATTGCTGTTTGCGATCATAAAAAATATGTTTGGAATAATTAATTACATGCAACATTTCATCTGCATTATAATTTGCAAACGAGAATCCATCCCCTTTATTCTCATACTCATTATATGGTTCCACCGTATCTTTCAGTCCGCCTGTCTCACGAACAATCGGAACTGTCCCATACCGGAAGGAAATCATTTGTGTCAATCCGCATGGTTCAAAACGTGATGGCATCAGAAATGCATCAGCCGCCGCATATAATTTATGCGCTAAATCATCGGAATAGCAAATATTGGCTGAAACTCGATCCGGATATTTCCATGCATAATGACGGAACATATTCTCGTATTGCGCCTCACCTGTTCCAATTACCACAAACTGTGTATAATCATCTAGTAGCCCTTCCATAACTACATTAATTAAATCCAGTCCTTTTTGATTTGTCAATCGAGAAATCAAACCTATCATGTATTTTTCCTTATCTACTGAAAGGCCTAACTCTTGTTGTAATTTTACTTTATTTTGTGCTTTCTTCTCACGGAAATTCGAAACATCATAGTTTGTATATATCTTTAAATCAGTCTGTGGGTTATAAACATTATAATCAATCCCGTTAACAATACCCTGCATATCAGACTGTCGCGCAGACAATAATCCATCCAAACCTTCTCCATAGAAAATAGTTTGAATCTCTTTTGCATAAGTATCACTTACCGTTGTAATGTAATCCGCATACACAAGACCACCTTTTAACATATTAGCATCCTTGTTAAATTCCAACTTATCCGTTGTAAACAATTCGCTTGAAAAGCCGGTCAGCCCCTGCATTGTTGGAATATCCCAAATACCCTGGAACTTTAAATTGTGAATCGTCATAACTGATTTGATTCCCCAATAAAAGGAATCTGCACAAAACTCATTCTTTAGATATACCGGGATAAGACCGGTCTCCCAATCATGACAATGAATAACATCGGGGCGAAAATCAATATGTTTTAATATGGATAATACAGCTTTATCAAAGAAACAAAATTTCTCAATATCAAACCGGATATCACCATACGGAGTAAAACAATTAAAATATTCCTGATTATCAATAAAATAGTATGTAATCCCATCTAATTTATACTGAAGAATTCCAACATATTTATTATTGATATATGTTCCTGCACTCATATAAAAATGTGTAACATATTCAAATTTATTACGAAACTCTTCCGGAATACAGCTGTAATTCGGAATTACAACACGAATATCCCAAAATTCTTTGTCAAATTCTTTCGGTAAGGCTCCACATACATCTGCAAGCCCACCGGTTTTAATAAACGGAACACACTCTGATGCTGCAAAAAGAATTTTTTTCATACCTGCCTCCTTATACAATGACAACCCCATTTACTATATTTATGCTTCTTCCCAGTTATGATATACTTCCTGAACATCATCATCATCATCTAAAAGATCCAGAATTCGACCAATATTTGTGATATCAGCATCATCTGTCAAAGTAACATATGTCTGTGGAATCATACTTACTTCTGCGGATGCCATTACAATTCCAGCATCTTCTAAACTCTTTCGGACCGCTTCAAAATCCGCCGGTGAAGTTGTAATTTCAAAGCTATCTTCTTCCTCTGAAAAATCTTCTGCTCCGGCATCTAAAGCCAACATCATCAAATCATCGGACTCCATATTGCATTCTTCTTTATCGATAATAATCTGACCTTTTTCATCAAACATATAGGATACACAGCCTTGTGTTCCAATGCTGCCCTGACCTTTGGTAAATGCATTACGAACATTAGCCGCAGTACGATTTTTATTATCGGTCAAACATTTTACAATAATTGCTGTACCATTTGGTCCATATCCTTCATATGTTGCATACTCATAATTGACATTACCACCCTCTCCGGCCGCCTTTTTGATACCTCTTTCAATGGTATCGTTTGGCATGTTATTAGATTTTGCCTTTGCAATTACTTGCGCCAATTTAAAATTGTTAGCAGGATCCGGGCCCCCCTCTTTTACTGCTACTGCAATCTCGCGCCCAATAATAGTAAAAATTTTACCCTTCGCAGCGTCATTTTTTTCTTTTTTATGTTTGATATTCGCAAATTTCGAATGTCCTGACATAATTATATTCCTCTTTTCTATGTATTTTTTTATATTTTATCATTCTTTTTACGCACACGCAACTATTCGCAATTCATGTCCGAATCGCTTTTTACAATAACTTCACGAATCATTTTATTTTCAACTTCAAGCACTTGAAATTCATATCCATGGGCATGAATCAGCGCAGTTTCTCCGTCATTTGGAATTTTCCCTAACAATGAAATCAAAAAGCCATTTAGAGTTTCGAATGTATCCTCTTCCATCGGAATATGTAACACATCGATGACATCAGCAAACGCAGCAATGCCATCAATGCGATAAACACCTTCCGCTTCTTCTCGAATCAAAGACTCTTCTTCATCATGTTCATCTTCAATATTTCCTACGATTTCTTCTAAAATATCTTCCATCGCCACAATGCCGGATGTCTGACCATATTCATCAACAACAACCACCAAATGATTTTTTTCGGTTTGCATTTTTTTGAACAATACATGAATGTTCATTGTTTCCGGAATAAACTCAACTGTTCTTAATAAACCCGGAATATCTTTGATAGAAGTTCGAAAGATTTCATTTTTCTGAACATATGCAAATGCATCTTTAATATGCAAAACTCCTATAATGGTATCTGCATCATTCATATATACCGGATAACGCGACTTCCCGCTTTCTGCAATGTAAGAGATTGTGTCAATAAACGACATCTCTCCATCCAAAACCACCATATTTTTTCGATGTGTCATGATATCTTTGGCTTCTTTGTCTCCAAACTCAAAGATATTGTGAATCATTTCCGCCTCTGAATCTAATAGAACTCCTTGTTCTTGCCCTTCTTTAAGCATAGAAATAATTTCTTCTTCTGTCACATCATCATTATTCAAAATTCCACTATTGAAAAACTTTTTCCATTTTCTTGATAAATTCCCCATAAAAGTGGGTGTCCCACCATCGTCCATAACAAATCTCCTTTTATCTTTGTCCTTGTGTAAAAATCAGCAAAATCATATCACCAGACATGTTCTTCGTCAAGTTATGTATATAATTCTAAACTGATTTCGAGTGCTCTGTCAATTTTCAAAAGAATTTGCGAATCCAAATGACAAACTTTATCTTTTAAACGCTTTTTATCAATGGTACGTAACTGTTCTAAAAGAACAACAGAATCTTTTGCTAAATCACATCGGTCCGATTGTAATTCTACATGCGTCGGAAGCTTTGCTTTGTTCATTTGCGACGTAATAGCTGCACAAATAACAGTTGGGCTATGACGGTTTCCAACATTATTTTGAACTATTAAAACCGGTCGAACTCCACCTTGCTCTGAACCTACCACCGGACGTAAATCTGCATAGTAAATATCTCCTCTTTGAATCACCATAATAATCACTCCAATAAATTTTGGTATACTTTGTTACACTTTCAGTATTCCCAAGTTTATCGAGTGTATTCTATTTTATTTCGATTCCAAATAAATACGCGGTACCCTTGGTGTAATTAAACATGCAAATTCATAATTAAATCGATTTGATAAAACACCAAGTTCTTCCATCGTGATTGACTCATTTTGGTCTGTTCCAAGCAAAGTTACCATATCTCCTTCTTGTACTTGTGGAATATTCGTAACATCAACCATAAATTGATCCATGCATATACGACCACAGATAGGCGCTCTTTTTCCATGTATTAAAACATATCCCTTATTCGAAAGACTTCTGGCATATCCATCGCCATACCCTACCGGAACTGTTGCTATCAATCTTTTTTCATTTGTCACATATGTTCCACCGTAACTAATACTGCGATTTGCTTCTAATTCTTTCAAAAAAGAAATATGACTCTTTAACGCCATTACCGGTTTTAAAGAAATAATATCTTTTTGAATTTCTTCAGATGGCCATAAACCATATAACGTAATTCCAGCACGTACCAAGTCCATATTTGCATCCGGAATCTCAATAATCCCCGCGCTATTTGAACAATGTTTGAGAGGAATCAAAATACCCTTTTTTTCCAACATAGATGTCATCTTTGAAAAGAGTTCCATCTGCTTGTAAGCAGGATCCTTCGATACTTCATCAGCTCTTGCAAAATGAGTAAAGATACCTTCTATATCAATATTCGGTAAATGCGCAATCTGTTCCACGATGTGCACACTTTCTTCGTTTACCTGAAATCCAATTCTACTCATACCGGTATCAACAGCAATATGCACATGACAAATTCTATTTTGTTGTACTGCAATCTCAGACAACTGACAAGCAACCTGATAATCACAAACCGCCGGTCGAATATCATGCAAAACGATATAGGAATATTGTTCTTTGAAACTAATACCCAAAATTATAATTGGTTTTTTTCTTCCATCACGAATTAATGCCTCTGCTTCATCTGCTGTTGCTACTGCATATCCCCACAAATACGGAAAATCCTCAATTGCTTTTGCAATCGGTAACGCACCATGCCCGTATGCATCTGTTTTTATTACTGCAACAATCTGTGTATTTTTATTCAGTTTTTGATACATAGATTCCATGTTATATCGAACTGCATTCAAATCAATTTCTGCATACACTCTGCTAATTTCTGGTTCATTCATTTTCTTTTTCCACCTTATTCCACACTTTAAGAAGACCTTCTATTATATTACTCGCCATCATTCCTCGGGTAGCAGTTATTGAAAGCGCTTCATCTCCGGCCAGTCCATGCACATAAACGCCAAGTGGTGCAGCCAACTCGGCTTTCACTCCCTGTGCCAACAAACCTCCAATGACACCCGAAAGAACATCTCCACTTCCTGCCGTTGCCATTCCGTTGTTGCCGGATAAATTTAAATAAGTAATCCCATATGGTATCGCAGTTATGGTATGTGCATCTTTTAATACACAAATCACATTATAACGTCTTGCAAAATCTTGTGCTGATTCTACAAGATGTGTCTGGATAAACGAAACTGCATCCCCTGTTAATCTAGACATTTCACCAAGATGTGGTGTCAAAATCATATCCATATGCGGACGTAACAATAAATCCGGTTCTTTTGCAATCAAATTCAATGCATCTGCATCTAATACAATTGGAACAGTTACATTTTGCAGAACCGTTTTTAATAATTGTTTCGCATGTACTGAAGTTCCAATTCCCGGTCCAATTACCACTGCATCTGCCCACTTCAATTCTTCAATAACACTTTTCGTATCAGATATAATTGCTTCAGGTATCGTTGACTGTAAAACAGGTCTGCACTCATCTGCAGTTAATATTTTGACCAAACCAACACCACTTCGATAGGCTGCCTTTGCACTAAAATATGCAGCTCCAGACATATTGGCACAACCTGCAATCACAAGAAGTTTTCCATAAGTCCCTTTATTGGAATGCTTTATCCTAGTCGGTAATTGTGACAAATCACTATTCTCCAATGTTGCAATTGTTGGCTTTTTCCCAAGCCAACTTTCCTCTGTAATCCCCATAGGAACAATATGAACATGTCCGCAATATTCATTTCCGGGCCATAAAAATTGTCCGATTTTCCCAAAAGAAAATGTAATGGTATCATTAGCACGAAATGCCACACCTAAAACTTCTCCAGTATCTGCCATAATGCCTGAAGCAATATCAACAGCAACCTTACTTCCATTCATCCTATTTAGGGCATGTAGAATCTCTTCATACTTTCCATTGATATTTCTTGACAAACCAATCCCAAATATTGCATCTATGACACAATCATATGTGTCTTTCTCAGATATGCAATCTGTTATTGGATACTCATACGATACATAAATTTGTTTCTGCAACTCGAACAAAGTACTTGTTTTTTTATCCTCACACAGGTATACCACCGCTGTAATTCCTTTTTGATTCAGCAAACGCGCAATCGCAATTCCATCTGCACCATTATTTCCGTTCCCGCAAACAACCAAAACTTTATGCAGATTTTTATGAAATGATAAAAGTTCCCGGACGAACACTTGCGCAGCCTGTTCCATAAGCACCTCTGTTGGCACATGAAACTGCTTTGACGTATTTTCATCAAGAAACTTCATCTCTTTCCCTGTTACTAGATATTTCAAAGGCTTTCTCCTTCATTATACTGAATATCAAATATATTAATTACATCCGGTCCAAATATATCATGTAAATATGCGTAAATTTCACGATTGTTAATATCACGATTCTGTTTACGTATGATATTTTTTTTCAAATCTATACGCACTTGCTTAATCCATTCATCAATTTCTTCTGACTCTTCACGATTTAAACGGATTTTCTCGTAAAAATAATCCATACATTCAAGCATCAATGTCTCATTGGTATCACGAATCCGATTTGGAATTTCCAATAGTTCATCTTCAGATTCATCAATCTTTTGATTAATTTCATCAATCAGACGTCTATTTTCTTCCATTCGTTTCTTTCGCATTTCGTCATTGATATCATCATGTGTCCCTTCCATGTTTTGTACGATGTCATCCATTCGTTGCGCTTTAATTTTTTTTAAATCTTTGAGTTCTGAATTTAATTTACCCTGTCTGGCAAGTAATGCATTTAGTTTACTCTCTAATTCTTTGATTATTTCTGTTTTGCCATGAATCGCAAAAAGTCGGTGCCACTTTTGATCCAATACAAGAATTGGTATCTTTTTATTACTTAATGCAGTACAAAAATCCTTTTCATTTGCCATAACCCAATCCCCTCAAATTACAAATTTCTTTTTTTTACAATGTTATATGAAAGTTGCATCAAACTATCCGAAAGATGAACGTTCTCTACAACAACTAATTTGTTCTCTAAAGCAATATCTACATGTGCAAAATTCCATATTGCATGAATTCCAAGATCAATTAAACGTTGTGCCATTTCTTCCGCTGCTTCCTTTGGTAAAGTAAGTGCCGCAATATCTACTACATTATCCTCACAAAAACTGTCCAACTCATCCATCATATAAACCGGAATTCCACGAATTGTTTTCCCTTTTAATTCCGGATTCACATCAAATAATGCTATTGTTACAAATCCAAGTTTCTCAAATTTGGTATAATTGGTCAATGCCTGACCCAAATTACCGGCTCCAACTACAATGATATGATGTTTCTGATCCAAACCAAGAATCTTACCGATTTCTTCATAAAGAAACTTCACATTATATCCATATCCCTGTTGCCCAAAACCACCAAAATTATTTAAATCCTGACGAATCTGAGACGCTGTTACCATCATTCGCTTACTTAAATCATTTGATGAAATTCTTTCCACACCTTCTTCAAGCAAATCACCTAAATAGCGATAATATCTTGGCATACGACGAATTACCGCTTGTGATATATCCTTTTCCACGTCAAAATTCCTCCCACTCTTGTCCGTTTCTTTGCATAAAAAAGAAACCCTGAATTTATTATAGAATTTTCCATGTAAACTGTCAATCTGTTAAACTTTTAACAGTCTTGGATCCTACAAAAAAACAGGATTTCTATTATAAAAATATTTTTTATACAAATGTCTTTTCTAATTCTGTACGAACTGCTTTAATAAATCCTTCACTATTTAATACAGTCGGATTCTTAATCGTTGTAATCAAAGCAAGATCTTTCGTCATTTTTCCAGATTCAATTGTGTGAATACATGCTTCTTCCAATAAATCTGCAAATTTAGAGAGTTCGGAATTTCCATCCAATTCTCCACGTTTACGAAGAGCCCCTGTCCATGCAAAAATAGTTGCCACAGAGTTTGTTGAGGTTTCTTCACCTTTTAAATGTTTATAATAATGTCTCTGAACAGTTCCGTGTGCGGCCTCGTATTCATAATATCCCTGAGGGGAAACAAGAACAGAAGTCATCATCGCAAGTGAACCAAAAGCAGAACTTACCATGTCACTCATCACGTCTCCATCGTAATTTTTACAAGCCCAAATAAATCCACCTTCCGATTTCATTACTCTTGCAACTGCATCGTCAATTAATGTATAGAAATATGTAATTCCTGCTTTTTCAAAAGCCTCTTTGTATTCTTCATCGTAGATTTCCTGGAAAATATCTTTGAATGTATGATCATATTTTTTGGAAATCGTATCTTTTGTCGCAAACCATAAATCCTGTTTGGTGTCTAATGCATATTTGAAACAACTATGAGCAAAGCTCTCAATGGATTCACTTAAGTTATGCTGTCCTTGTATAACACCTGCTCCTGTGAAATTGTGAATCAATTCTATCATCTTGGTACCATCTTTGGCGGTAAATACAAGTTCTGCCTTTCCTTCTCCCGGAATTTTTATTTCGGTTGCTTTATAAACATCACCATATGCATGTCTTGCAATAGTAATTGGCTTTACCCAAGTTTTTACATTTGGCTCAATTCCCTTTACAATAATCGGAGCTCGAAAAACTGTTCCATCCAACATTGCTCGAATAGTTCCGTTTGGACTTTTCCACATTTCTTTCAAATCATATTCCGTCATACGAGCTGCATTTGGTGTAATCGTTGCACATTTCACTGCAACACCATACTTTTTCGTTGCATTCGCCGAATCCACAGTAACCTGATCATTCGTACGATTACGTTCCTCTAAACCAAGATCATAATACTCCGTCTTTAAGTCAATGAAAGGATTCAACAATTCATCTTTAATCATCTGCCAAAGAATCCGAGTCATTTCATCTCCATCCATTTCAACTAATGGGGTTGTCATTTTAATCTTTTCCATGGTTATCTCCTTTTTCTATATATTTCATTATTCTAAATTCATTCACACTTTATCAGTTTATCTTTCGATACTTTTAAAGTCAACACAAAATTTGTAACCTCTTTTCTTCCGTTACATATTCTATATTGTAAAATATAATTTAGGAGGTCACCTATGAGTGATTTAGCTGCAACAAACTGTGGATGTAACGATAACGGATGTGGAAGTAATTCTATTATTTGGATTCTTCTTTTGTTATCTTGCTGTTGCGGAAATAATGGTTCTTTATTTAGTAATAATAATGGATGCGGTTCCGGTATGGATAGTTGCTGGATTATTATTCTTCTTTTACTCTGTGGTGGATGCGGCAACAATAACAGCTGCTTCTAATTATTACAAAAATATCCTTGGAAACGTCATGTTTCCAAGGATATTTTAACTTAATGAATCAATAAACTATCTACTCTCCCGAATATTCGATGCTAATTGATTGTGGAACATTATTAAGGAAATAAATACTGATTCCATCCGAATAACCAATTGCTCCAATCGGCTCCCAACTATAATATTCTGTTTTCAATTCGTCTTGCTCTGAAGAGATATAAGACTCATACGATGGAATCGGAAGCGCTGCCAACACTTCTTCTTGCGTATATGCAAATGTAACACCATTTAAAATTTCAATTGGTGGAATATATTCTCCCCATGTTTCATTCATAAACGTAATTGACTTAACCACTGCTTCATGAACTGTAATCACAGAATTGCTATTATTATAAGCTTTAACATATCCAATGACCAAATCTGTATCATCATAAATATTAATCATTTCATAGGAATCCGGATCCACCGTAAGAAGTAAGTCATCCTCACTGATTGTAAATACCGTTTGAAGTTCTGTAATACTTACCGGAAGAGATACTGATTTTCCAGCATATGAAAATTGATAATAATTGCCCAAATCAACCGGGTCTCTAAGTACATAATCATTCTCATAATCATCAATTAATTCTGTATCATCTTCAAGTTCAGTATCGACTACAATCTCATCTTCTGTTTCGTCTTCGTTTTCACTATTATCCTCTCTGTAATTATAGTCAAAATTGTCATCATCATGATTTCCATTTTTTTCGTTTACTTCTTTATTTGTGTATGTTTTATCTCCTACTGTAAAATTATATGTAAGTATATCGGAAGAAACCAACACTGCAGAAATAATAGCTACAAGAACAAATTCTGCCAAACCAATCCACAAACAAATTGCTGATGTTTTTGCTGCAGATTTGAAAGCATACTTATCGCCTGATTTATAAGATGCATTTGCTTTACAAGTAAAAATACATGCTACTAATCCTAGAATAAAGCCAGGAAGGTTACAAAGCAACAAAGTTACCATTTCCAAAATCGAGAATATTAATTTCATTCCAAAACGATTCTTTAATGGTTTTCCATTATCATCAAACATCCCCATGACATAATTATTTGGTACATTATAAAAGTTGTTGTTATCCATATTTTCCCTCCCGTTTTTCTTTTTTCAGCTTAATATGGTATCATACCTCCTTTCTATTTACAAGTTTTTTATTCTTTTCTTTCTCGCTCTCTTGTAGGTATTCGTGTATCTGACATTCTTTTGGAATTCCCCCTTGTTTTATACAATCCTCATCAATTTCATAAACACTATTTCCATCAATTATCAATCTACCCATTTTTACTCTTTTTCTTTTACTTTATGAGTTTACGCATCATATTGTGATTTTTTTTTCATAAGATTTATAAAAAAGGCTTAAAATTGGAAGAGAAAAATTACCTTACACCTTACGATGAAATGATGCAAACCAGAGAACTTCAAATGTTAAAAACAGTTGTTCCGTTTATAGACACAAGACACCAACGCCAGATTGCCATGATCATTCAATACTTGGAATTTCGCCATACGATGCAACTTTTTTCCAGTAACAACAACGCCCTTTCAGCTTGTGAAATTCCAGAAGGAAGTGACCGAAAAAGCGCATTGCTCATGGCTCTAAAAAATTACTGTACTCCAAAAGAAAGAGAAACAATCGACACTGTTTTAAATCTATTTTGTATGTTGGATAATTACGAACTTTTTTTTAATCAAAAGGATGGTGACTTATGATTGATGATATCTTTATGAATAATCCTGCATTAAAAGGAATGGATCCTCAAAAGTTGCAATTTATTTTATCATTTGCACAAAAAGATAAGCCTACAAACATGAAAGATGCAATGCCATTTCTTCTTGCAAATATGAACCTTGCAAAAAAACAAAATTTAAACTTTTCTCATCCTGAAATTCAATTGATTGCAGAACTTCTTTGCAAAAATCTTCCTCAAGAAGAGCAGGAAAAAGTCAAAAAAATGCTTACAATGATGGGAAATATGTAAAAAAAGGAGCCCGTTTTCATATCTGAAAACGAGCTCTTTCTTATTCATCATAAATAGAAGAAATTTCTATCTTTAAGATTTGATCAAGTGGAAAAAGACTCTTTCCCTTTCCATCAGTTCCTTCTAAATATTTTTCACCGGCAGATTCAAATATTACATATAAAGAATCCTCATCAATATCCACCTCTTCCGACCCTGGAGGCATTTCAACCATTCTTTTCGGATTGTTTGGTTTTGTAGATAGCGCAACCACTGATGTATACGCTTTTATATATGATGATTTATTTCTTCCATATGAAGTACTTAAATATACATATCCGCTATCATCAAATGCAATTCCTTGCACTTTACTTGGAATCTTATATTTACTAAGCGCAACAAGTTTATCATTTTCCTCATCTAAATGATAGGCAAGCATTTTTGAATTAAAATAGCGCGTGTGTGTTGCTATCCAAAGTCTTCCCCCATAATACGTAATACAAGATGGTTTGTTTTCAACCGGATAAACATCTACCACCGCAGTCGCATCAACCACTTCTTGGGGATTCTTAATTGCCATTACCTGAATAAAATCATAGGAAATCCGTTCAATTGTCTTCTTATCAGAATTACATACCCAGACATTTTTACCATCAAATGCAATTCCTCCCAAATGACTCTTTGCATCCATTCCTAATGTAACAAGGTATTCGCCCGTTTTGCGATCAAATACCATAAGTTCGCCCATTCGATCCTGTTCTTCCGAATATGAAGTGACAAGCACAAATTCATCGGTAAAACATATTCCTTGCGGACATTGCGACTCACTAAAAATATAACGGTTCAAATAGTCAATTTCACGTGTCATTGGCATTCCCGGAATTGCAATATCTTCACAAAAAGTATACTCACAATCTTTTAATGGAATGGTATTCATATCTGACAAGAAATCCGTATGATAAGTATAATTTTCTACATTTGCCACATTATCAATTTGAATTGGGTTCTCTGCTATATGCTGCATATGTTCCACTAAGTGGTCTAATGCAACAGAAAAAAGCATTCCTCCAAATACACATATGCAAAATACAGAAAATAATCGCCTACGGATATTCCTCATTGTTTATTCTTCAACATCAATCAGTTTACTTGCCCTTTCTTCAATCTCTCGTTTTGCAACATCATCCGGCGCCTGCTCGTATCTTGCAAATTCATAGGAAAATGTTCCGCTTCCACTTGTCATAGAGCGAAGCTGTGTGTTATAACCATATAATTCAAGATACGGAATATCAGCAACAATTTCCTGATAGCCGTTTTCAATTGGATTCATTCCCATTACACGGCCTCTACGTTTATTTAAATCACCCATAACATCCCCGGTATGCTCCTCTGGAATTACAACTTTTAAAATAGCAATCGGTTCTAATAATATCGGATTCGCTTCCAACACACCTTTTTTGAAAGCTTGTTTTGCAGCTAATTTAAATGCCATTTCAGATGAGTCAACGGAATGTGAAGAGCCATCATACAATACTGCTTTTACTCCAATAACCGGATACGCCGCTAATGGTCCTTTCTTTACGCCTTCTGCAATTCCTTTTTCTACCGCCGGGAAGAAGTTCTTTGGAACAGCACCACCTACAACACATTGTTCAAATGTGTATGGAGTATCCATATCACCGGATGGTTCAAACGTCATTTTCACATGACCGTACTGTCCATGTCCCCCGGACTGCTTTTTGTATTTGTATTCTACATCGGATTTCTTTCGGATTGTCTCACGGAATGCAACCTTTGGACGCATCAAATCAATCTCAACCTTGTATTTATCCTTCAAAATGCTGATCACCACTTCTAAATGCTGATCACCCATTCCATATAACAAAGTCTGCCCATTTTCACTATCATTAACATGATTTAATGTCAAATCTTCCATAAGAAGTTTCTGGATGGATTGGGATATTTTGTCTTCATCACCTTTGTTCTTCGCTTTATATCGCATTGAAACATATGGTTTAGAAATATTTGCGCGAATATAAGCAATTGGATTGTTCTTTGTGGACAAAGAGTCTGTTGTAAATGTCTTCTGTAATTTAGCTAACGCACCAATATCTCCGGCATGTAGTTCCGGCACTTCTTCTGTCTTATTTCCACGCAAAACATATAAACGTCCGAGTTTTTCTTCAAAATCGCGATGATAATTATATAAAACATCATCTGCTTTGATAACACCGGAATTCACTTTAATCAGCGAGTATTTACCGATATATGGATCAACAATCGTCTTAAAGACATAGGCTGATTTTGGTTTCGCAAAATCATAATCCGCTTCATATACTTCATTTGTCTTGGTATTAATACCTGCACAAGACCTTTTGTCAGGACTCGGGAAATATTTTACAATATCTGCCATTAAAGTATACATACCTCTTGCTAACACATTTGAGCCCATAAGAACCGGAACAATCGAACCATCGATTACATTCACACGAAGTGCCTGACGAATCTCATCTTCAGAAAATTCATCCCCACCAAAATAACGGTCCATAAATTCTTCACTTGTTTCAGCAACCGCCTCTAACAACGCTTCGCGGCAAATCTCTAAATTTTCTTTAGAATATTCTGGCACATCAAATTTATCAACTGTCCCTTTCTCATTCCAACGTTTTGCTTTCTGTTGTACTACATTTACATATCCAACAAACTGCTCATTTTCACGAATCGGAAGATGGAATGGTGCAATTTTTTTGCCATATAATGCTTGTAAATCTTCTACTACTTGACGGTAACTGGCATTGTCAATATCCATTTCCGTAACAAATATTATTCGTGGAAGTTTGTATTTCTCACAAATTTCCCATGCGCGTTTAGTTCCTGTTTCAATTCCAGCCTTACCGGATACAACAATAATCGCTGCATCTGCAACAGATACTGCTTCTTCCACTTCTCCCACAAAGTCAAATCCCCCCGGTGTGTCAAGAATATTAATCTTAACATCCTGCCAAGGAATTGGAATAAGCGATGTATGAATGGAAAAAAGCCGCTTTGTCTCTTCTTTGTCATAATCGCTAATTGTATTACCATCCGCAACTACCCCCATGCGGTTGGTAACGCCTGCAAGATAAGCCATCGCCTCTGCTAAGGAAGTTTTTCCACAGCCCCCATGACCCAATAGAACTACATTTCTAATTTTGTCCGTTGTGTAAACATTCATATGTGCCCCTCCTATAGTCATTATATGGTTATATTGTACTAATTTTCTTTTCTATTTACAACACTTTTATGCAAAATGCGAAACAATTTGACGAAATAAAAAAATAATGTACAATAGATACGTATGAAAATTTGGAGGAATTATTATGAAATTTGAAACAATTGGATTTATTGGTCTAGGGTTAATTGGTGGATCTATTGCAAAAAAAATCAAACAAAATAATCCAAATGTAACGATATATGCTACTACAAGCAATGAAGTGACAATAAAAAAAGCATATCAAGATGGGCTAATTGCAAATAGTAACCCTCTTCCGCTTAAAGATTTTAAGAAATGTGACCATATATTTTTATGTGCACCGGTACAACGTAACATCGATTATCTTTGCCAATTAAAGGATATTATCTGTAAAGACTGCTATATTACAGATGTTGGTAGCACCAAAACAGAAATCCACGAAAAAGTAATCGAGCTAGGTTTAGAAAATAATTTTATTGGCGGACATCCTATGACCGGTTCCGAGAAAACAGGTATTACAAATGCAAACGAATACTTGTTAGAAAACGCTTACTATATTATTACTCCAACTGCAACTACACCGCAATCAGTAATTAATGAATTTCGCGATTTTATTTTATCACTTGGTGCCATCCCTTTAATATTAGATTATAAAACTCATGATTACAGTACCGCCTCGATCAGTCATCTTCCACATATGATTGCTTACACTTTAGTAAATCTGGTAAAGGAAGCTGATGATGAAAAGGAAACCATGAAGACCATTGCAGCCGGAGGATTCCGCGATATTACACGAATCGCCTCCTCTTCTCCTATTATGTGGCAAAACATTTGTCTTTCTAACCGCAAGCCACTACTACAGCTCATGGACTTGTATATAAAAAAGCTTACAGAATTACGTTATTATATTGATGACAACAATTTGCAAGCGATGCTTGATTTCTTCCAATCTGCTAAGGATTATCGCGACTCAATTTCAATCCCTAGCAGAAAAGCAGTATCTGCCGTTTATGAAATCTACTTAGACTTAATTGATGAAGCCGGTGGAATTGCAACAATCGCTACCATTCTTGCAGGAAAAGGTGTTAATATCAAAAACATTGGAATTATTAACAATCGCGAATTTGAAGAAGGTGTTCTTCGAATTGAGTTTTATGATGAAAAGGCTCGTGACCTTTCCATTCAATTGCTTACAGATAAAAATTATATGATACATAAAAGATAAAGGAGAATCTCGCTCGCGAGATTCTCCTCATAATAGTAATAAAACATTACCTTTGCATCTTCCTTATACATCTCCCATTATTCAAATAGTTCTTAAATAATTCATAAATTAGAAACGATGTCCTCCGCCAGAGCCGCTTCTCATATTACCGGAATAATTTCCTTGTCCCTTGCCACTGCTGGATGAATACTTGTTATTCGATTTTTTTCCACTATATTCACTTGTTTTATATGTGAAACTAGTTTTAATGTTTTTGAGAGAAAATTTATTAGAAATACCTGCTAAAATTTCCGACCTAGAAACAATACGAGATTTCGATGTAAGCATTACTACAAAATAATTTATTAATAATGCACCAACAAATGCAAGTAAAAGATTACTTATGTATTTCATCGGTTTCGCAATACGTCCCCCTTTCAGTAATGTATAAATTTGATCAAATGCTTTTGAACAACACAGATAATATTCACCATCTGTAGCATAACTATAAACATTATCTGTAATAATGTGAGAATTTGCAGATGATATATAGCGTTCAACTTCACCTCTTGAAAAAATATATATTTCACGATAATCCATATCAATCATAAAAAGTATACCATTTTCATGAGTGAAATAGTTATTCGCATATTGTTTTACACAGTAATCAGTAGAAGGATAAGGATTATCTGATATTGTAATGAAAACAACATCCCCATATTGAGTAATTTGTTCTATTTGCTCCAAAAGACGTTTTTCTTCATTTTCATTTAATATATTGGCATTATCTTTTATAAAAGCACTATATCCTGTAGTTTCGTTGTATGATGTAAGTTCTATAACCCGTTCTTCACCAAATACAATATCTGCACAAAATAATACGATTAATAACATACACAACAACATAACAATTACTTTTTTGAAAGAAGATGTATTATGCATCATTATCCCCCCCTTCTTTATCAAATTGAGGAAGTTTTCTTGTTGATATAATATTGTATTGCTCTATAATTCCTATTATAGTTAAAAACACGGCAAAAAGGGTAAAAATTGCCATTCCATAATAGTGAATATCTGAAACTGGACGAATAAATGCAACAACAGCACACCCAAAAATTCCAACAAATGCACTAATTAACCCTAATAATCCTTTTTTATTCGGTACATTATTGATTTTTCGAATAGAAATTACAGCTATCAAAATGCCACAAAGCACAACAGCTATCCATACAAAGTCAATCGGTGCAGAAATAACAGCTAACACTAATTCAAAGAATTTTTTGCCCCAAATTGGAAGCGTAAGTATTATAATAATAAAAAGAAACATCACTATTTGTAATATAGAAATTCTTTTCTTTTGTTTTATTGTCTTTTTACTCAATAATTTTTCTGGATTATACTTTGAAAGATATCCTTTGTTTAATTCAAAATTCTCCTTCTTTGCAATTTTCATTGTTTCACTCGTCAAAATAATTGTGGCAAATAATGTAATTATTGCAACAATTTTTATTAATAGTGAAGGAATAACCGTTAAAAATAGATTCAACAGGATGAAAAGTGGCAACATAAGAACAATTGATCCAAACAAATATTTTTTCATATCAACAGGAATATCGGTAGCAATTTTTCCTGTCTGTCCATTAATTGTTGCATATGCAATTCGATTCCCATTACGATAAGATAGAAACCAAACCGGAAACAATGCTAGATTAACTTCCTCTGTTTGAGTGTTAAGTGAAAAATGTTCCGGAGGTGATACCTCATAGTCATTAAAATCCGGATAATTAATTAGAATTTTTGATGTTTCTTGAAACGCAATTAATTCTGCATCTTCTCTATACACATCAGGTGATACATTTGCAATATTTGCATAAAATCCACTTAAATATGCAGGTGTAAATTTTCTCATCCCCTTTACATCAAATGGTGCGATAGAAGCACTGATATCATCAGAAAAAGAAGTAGATGCATCATAAGCCAAACCATGATAATATGTATCAATATCTCCAATTAAAGAATAATATTCTTTACAATAGTAATCACCGCTTGTATATGTTTTTATTCCTTCTAACGCAATGGGACCTTCTTGGCTAATGTCAAACGTCCAATACGGCATATAAATTCCTCGAAAGCCATCAATGAACTTTTCATCTCTCAATTCCTTTGGCGCAAAAATTGCGCGCTTCATCATAGATGAGTACGCTTGTTTACAATCTTGTTTCGTTTTTCGAAACGGAATTATATATGCCGGTCTCTTTTGATTAATTATTTTACTATAAAGAATTGTTGATGTACCACAATAACTACAGAATCCTATCGCATCATCATCTGTACTTAAAATCTCTCCACCACATTGCGAACAAGTAAACATTGTTATTTCAAAGTTCTCTAAATCATTTTTTTCCTCAGCGTGATTATTTTTTATATCAAAATCATATGGATTCACTTTATTGTTACAATAATTACAAATCAACTTTTGTGATGATATGTCAAATATCAATTTCCCACCGCAATTTTTACATTTTATCATAAATGACTCCCAATCACTTCTTTCTCCAATACTTCAAAATAATTCTCAAAAGTCTTTCGACAACAGGCAGGATCCATGATACGAATTCCTTTTGTCACTAATCCCGGAATTGAAAATGCCATTGCCACCCTATGATCATCATATGTTTCAATTGTACAACCTTTTGGAACACCCGGCTTTATGGATATCGTCCCATTTTCTTCACTGCAAGAAATGCCCATCTCTTTTAAATTGCGCAATATTGCCTCAATTCGGTCACATTCCTGATAACGGATATGCCCTACATTTTCGATTTCCACCGATTGAGAGGCAAATGGAGCAATGGCAGCCAATGTAAGCGCCTGGTCTGAAAAACCGGACAAATCCCATTTTCCGCCTTGCAGTTTCCCTTTTGGTGGTTCTACTTTTACTCCATCTTCTTCCTCTACTAAATAACAACCCATGTTTTTTAGTACAGATAAAAATTGGATATCCCCTTGCAGACAATCCGTATGTACATCATATACTTTTGCAGGAACATTTAAAATCGGACTCATTGCATAGAAATAACATGCAGCAGACAAATCCGGTTCAATCACATAATCTCTGGCGGTATACGCTGCACTTCCTAAAATGCGAAACTCATTGTCTTTTTTCTCCACATCAACACCAAATTGTTTCATCATGGCAATTGTCATATTCACATAAGCCATTCCATGTGTTCCTTTTACAGATATAGAGAAGTCTTCATCGGATAAAACGGAAGAAATCAAAAGTGCACTTAAAAATTGACTGCTTTTTTCCACATCAATGATTACACTTTTTGCGCTCCATCCATCATTTCCTATAATGAACGGAAAATGATATTTTTCTTCCTCATATGTAATCACTGCGCCAAGTTCTTCTAACGCGAGTAACAACTCCTTCATCGGACGCTTTTTCATTTGTTCGGAAGAAGTAATGCGAAAACGACCTTTGGACAATCCTAATAATGCTGTTAAAAAACGTGCCGCCGTTCCGGCACTACCTACATTGATTGTCACTACAGAATCATCTGTTAGCGTATCTTTCACACATGGAATTTTGCCGCCAACTCCTTCTATCACAACCGTTCTATGTTCTTCTGATATTTCTACAGGAAACCCCAAATCCTGTAAAGCCCCTAAAAAATGTCTGGAATCATCGCTAAACAATACTCCGGACAGTCTACTTTTTCCACTGGAAAGTGCAGCAATCAAAAGAGCTCTGTTTGTAATACTTTTTGATCCCGGTACATATACTTGAATTGGTCGATTACGCTCTACACTCGGCACTTCGTAAACATCTTCTAACATAACTATTCCTCACTTTAAAAATTCGTACTGAAAAAAGATAAGGAGGTTACTAGAACCTCCTTATTTCTATAAATCATTAAAAATCTGATAAATATCAATCTTCAATGCATCCGTATCCGTCATTCCGATAAAAATACCGCCATAATGATACTCACCCGGTTTATCTTCTCTACGAATTACCTCGATTACTGCATCAATGACTTCTTTTGTCCAAATCTGAATCTTGGTATCATAATAAGTACCTGTCTCTAACAGTTGCTTAGAACTAAAACCAATTCCACTTCTGGAAATATCCGTAACATCAACATGAACATACTTTAATGTGGTTACACCATCCTGATCCAAACGCTCTAATTGAATATTAACATCAATATCCAAGCGTTTGTGTTTTCTCTTCTCTTCCATGCTCTCTACTCCCTATTCAACATATTTCCCCATAAAAAAGATATTATTATTTTATTACAAAAAAATCCGTTTGACAAGAGCTACTTATCGGTAATCAGCATCGCATCTCCAAAACTAAAGAAACGATATTTTTCTTCAACAGCCTTCTGATAAGCACCCAATACCTCTTCTCTTCCTGCAAGCGCAGAAACCAGCATAACAAGTGTGGATTCCGGCAAATGAAAATTCGTAATCAACGCATCAATCACCTTAAATTGATAGCCAGGATAAATAAAAATCTCTGTCCAACCACTGGTTTCTTGTAACAAACCATTTTCATCTGCAGCAGATTCCAATGTTCTTGTACTTGTGGTTCCAACAGCAATTACACGATGTCCACTTTTTTTTGCACGATTTATAGTATCTGCCGCCTCTTTGGAAACCATATAAAATTCAGAATGCATATGATGTTCTAAAATATTATCTACTTTTACCGGACGGAATGTACCAAGTCCTACATGAAGTGTCACCTCGGCAATCTCTACGCCAATCGCTTTTACTTCTTCTAACAACTCGTTGGTAAAATGAAGCCCTGCAGTTGGAGCTGCCGCCGACCCATCATATTTGGCATAAACAGTCTGATAACGCTGCTTATCTTGCAATTGATGCGTAATATATGGCGGAAGCGGCATCTGACCTAGTTGATCCAATATCTCTTCAAAAATCCCGTCATAATGGAATTTAACAAGTCGATTCCCCTCGTCTACAACATCAATAATTTCTCCCGTCAAGATTCCATCACCAAAAATTATTTTGGTTCCCGGTCGTGCCTTTTTTCCCGGCTTTACTAAAGTTTCCCAGACATCATTCTCTTTGCGTTTTAAAAGAAGTAATTCAATTTTTGCCAAAGTACCTTCTTTTACACCAAAAAGACGTGCCGGAAGAACCTTTGTATTGTTTATCACAAGACAATCACCCGGATTTAAATAATTTATAATATCCTTAAAAATCTTGTGTTCAACCTCTCCGGTTGTCTTATTCAACACCATAAGACGAGAACCGGAGCGGTCTTCCAATGGATCTTGTGCAATTAATTCCTGTGGAAGTTCATAGCTAAAATCTTTTACGTTCATTCTAATTCCTTACATTATGCGCGAAGCTCAATTCCAAGGTCACTTAAACCATTTAAAATCTTCTTCATTGCGCTTGCAATATCATTTTCCTCTAAGTTCTTATCTTTTCCTCGGAATTTAAGCGAATAAGCAACTGACTTAAATCCCACCTGAATTTGTTCTCCTTCATAAATGTCAAACAATTCATAGCTTTCTAGATATTTTCCACCGCGTTGATCGAATATTTTTTCAATATCACCAACAAGAACGGATTTTGGAACTACCATAGATAAATCACGTGTCGATACCGGGAAATTCGTAATTGCTTCGTATTTAAAATCAAAAGAAGCACGAGAAATCACTTCCGGCATATCGATAACTGCAACATATACGCGATCTTTGATTGCATAGTTTGCCGCAACTATCGGATGAACCTCTCCGATATATCCGATTTTTATGCCATCGTACATTAAATTTGCTTGGCGTCCCGGATGAAAGAAAGAAATTTCTGCATTTGGGTTATATTCCGGTTTCTTGCGAAGTCCTGCTTTGTATAAGAACTCTTCTACTACGCCTTTCATGGTAAAGAAATCACCATCTCCATACATACCAAAGGTAAGTTGCATACGTTCTTCCGGAAGCTCAGTTACCGGAATTTGTTTTGGCAAATAGGTATTTGCCAATTCAAATAAACGTACATTCTTATTTCTACGACCAAAGTTTGTAGATAAGGATGTCAGCATACCATTCAACGGCAATGTACGCATAATGGAGTAATCCTCTCCCAATGGATTAGAAATCACAACTGTATCACGTAATTTTGAATCCATCGGAATTAACAATTTATCAAATACTTTCGGACTTTCGAACGAATATGTCATTGCTTGAGAAAATCCGAAAAACTGTGCAACTTCTCTTGCCATATCCTCCATACGAAGTTTGAATGTTTTACCACCTGCTGTTGCTTCTCCGCTTGGTAAAGACACCGGAATATTATCGTATCCGAAAAATCTTGCTACTTCCTCTGCCAAATCGGCATCACATAACAAATCCTGTCTCCATGATGGAATAAGTACTTCATTGGTTGTAGCATCGTAACCCAATTCAATTTTCTCAAAGTATGCAAGCATATCTTCTTTCGAAACATTGGTTCCAAGTAATGCGTTATATTTTTCCGGCTCAAACGGAAGACGAATTCCTTCTCTTTTTACCGGATATACATCAATAGCTCCACCAACAATTTCACCCGCACCAAGTTCTTCTACCAATTGACAAGCACGATTCATGGCTTCCATTGCAAGGTTTGGATCCAATCCCTTTTCAAATTTGGCAGATGCATCTGTACGAAGTCCGATTTTCTTTCCGGAAAGACGAATATTGGTTCCATCAAAACATGCGGCCTCAAAGAGCATATTCTGTACATTCTCAGTAATCATGGAATTTTCTCCACCCATGATTCCGGCAATTCCAACCGCTTTATCCGCATCACAAATCATAAGCACAGAATCGTCCATGGTGCGTTCCTGTCCGTCTAATGTTGTGAATTTTTCATCATTTGCTGCACGTCTTACAATTATTTCTTTGCCGGCAATCGTATCCAAATCGTACGCATGCATCGGCTGACCGTATTCTTCCATTACATAGTTGGTAATATCTACCAAATTATTAATTGGACGAATTCCATGAGAACGAAGACGTTCCTGCATCCATTTCGGTGATGGTGCAAATTTTACATTTTTCACCACTCTTGCCGTATAGCGTGAGCAAAGATCTGCATCTTTTACGGTAACCTTAATATAGTCATTGACATCTTCGCTATTACCGGTTTCTTTCACAACCGGCGGAACAAATTCCTTGCGGAATGTTGCAGCAGCTTCTCTTGCAATTCCAAGCACGGAGAAACAATCTACACGATTGGAAGTAATCTCATATTCAACAATGGTATCATCCAATCCTAAATATGCGATTGCTGATTCTCCAACCGGAGCTTCCTCACCAAAAATATATAATCCATTCTCCGGAGCTTCCGGGAACATGTCACGATTAGAACCAAGTTCTTCAATGGAGCACATCATACCATAAGAATCCACCCCGCGAAGTTTTCCATTTTTAATTTTGATTCCACCCGGTGTTTTATTTCCATCATGACCGCCCGCAACACGTCCTCCATCTAAAACAACCGGCACCTTTGCTCCTTCAAATACGTTCGGAGCTCCCGTAACAATTTGAATCAGTTCCTTTTCACCTACATCAACCTGACATATAACCAGCTTATCTGCATCCGGATGCCGTTCTACTTTCTTAACCTGTCCAATTACAATTTTCTCAAGGTCTTCATCCAACTTTTCGTATCCTTCTACTTTAGAACCGGAAAGCGTCATTGCATCTGTATATTCCTGAGCCGTACAAGAAAGTCCCGGCACTAAATCTTTAATCCATTTTAATGAAGTATTCATGTCATTCTCCTTTAACTAAAACTGTTTTAAGAAACGTTCATCATTCTCATACAAAAGACGCATATCGTCAATTTCATATTTTAACAAAGCAATTCTCTCTAAACCTACACCAAATGCAAAACCGGAATATTCTTCCGGATTGATACCGCTCATACGAAGAACACGCGGATGAATCATTCCACAGCCAAGAATCTCAATCCATCCTTCGCCTTTGCAGAAACGACATCCTTTTCCACCACATTTAAAGCAGGAAACATCAACTTCTGCGGATGGTTCTGTAAACGGAAAATGATGTGGACGGAATTTTACTTTTGTCTCTTCTCCGAAAAGTTCCTTTACAAATTCTGCAAGTGTTCCTTTCAAATCTGCAAATGTAATTCCTTTATCAATTACCATTCCTTCAATCTGGTGGAAAGAAGGAGAATGGGTTGCATCTACTTCATCTGCACGAAATACTCTTCCCGGTGCAATCATGCGGATTGGCGGTTTCTTTTCTTCCATAACACGAACCTGAACCGGTGATGTCTGTGTACGAAGCAAAATTTTATCGTTAATATAAAACGTATCCTGTTCATCTTTCGCCGGGTGATTTGCCGGAATATTTAATGCTTCAAAATTGTAATAATCATATTCTACTTCCGGGCCTTCCACTACTTCATAACCCATTCCGATAAAGATACGTTCCACTTCTTCTAAAACAGAAACATTTGGATGACTGTGTCCCATTTGATTTCGTTTTGCCGGAAGTGTTACGTCAATTACTTCATCTTTTAATTTTGCTTCTAACTCCGCAGTTTCTAACTTTGTTTTTCTATCATCTAAAATCAGTTCAATGGTTTCTCTAGTCTCATTTACCCATTGACCAACCTTTGGACGATCTTCCGGTGCAACATCCTTCATACTTTTTAATACTGCCGTAAGCTCACCCTTCTTCCCAAGATAAGCAACACGTACATCATTTAATTGGGCTAAATTGGATGCTGCCTCAATTTCGTTGATTGCATTTTCTTTAATTTTTTGCAATTTCTCTTTCATACTAATTCTCCTTTTGCATTATTTCATTCATTTCAAGCATTCAAAAAAGGCTCCGCCCTATTTCTAGGGACGAAACCTTAATTCCGCGTTACCACCCTTATTCTTACAACTATTGTCGCAAGCACTTCATTTCTGCTTAACGTGCAGCATCCGTCACAAACTACTATAAAATCCGGTTCATCTGTGCAGCTCCTGTGGGAAATTCATCACATGTACTTCTCTTAAAAAGACTCTCAGCCATTGGTCTCTTCTCTCTGTTAGCAGCCACATGCCCTACTAAACACATTCATAGCCTTTTACACAAAGCATATTCTAGCACAAGGTATTTAAATCTGCAAGCCCAAACTCAAACTCCGTATTTAATTTTGATACGTTCCAATTTCTCACCAAATGGTTTTGCAAATAAACATATAAAAACAACATTCGATACTGTATATAAAATCGTATGAGGAATTGCTGTTATAATTGCGGACAAATAGAGCCCCATATGAAAACTTCCGTTATACCAAAGAACATTCCACAAATCCATTACAAACGAGTATAAAATACCCGATAACAGTCCAAACAACAACAGAAAAATCTTATTTTTTTTCAATGGTTTTGCTAAATAACCCGCAACAAGTCCTATCATTCCCCATGCGAGCATCTGAAATGCCGTCCAAGGTCCTTGTCCAAAATAAAAATTAGAAATTAGCGCTGCAAGTGCTCCAACCAAAAATCCGGATTCTGCTCCTAAATACATGGCTGTAATAATCGTAATTGCTGTAATTGGTTTAAAAAAAGGAATCAGACGTCCTACAATACAAAGCGCTGTCATAACAGCTACAATCACAATTCGTCTGGAGCCCACGTTTTTTTTCTCAAATCCGGTCAAAAAGAAAATTACTGCTAACACCGCAACGATAAATGAAAGGAACAGATGCTGTTTTCCTCCAAATAACTTTCCGCCACAAACTACAAGTAATGGAATTGCCAGAAATGGAATCGCTATTTTTAATATGTTTTTTACTGTACGATTCTTAATGACTATCATGTTCAAATTCCTTCTTTGTTTCATTCATCTGACATAATGTTACAATATCTTCTACTGTGACCGCTCCCTCAAAATAACCTCGTGACATCCGATTTGCTGAAGTCGTATAGAAATTATTTTCCGCAAAAAATTCTTTCGAAAGTCCTTGTGAAACAATATCTCCACGAAAAAACATTGCACAGCGATCTGCACAGATTGTTGCAAACTCCACATCATGAGTCACAATAATTACTGTAAGTCCGTCTTTTTTTAATTTTTTTATAATAGAAATAATCCCATTTTTTGCATGTGCATCAAGACCTTTCGTTGGTTCATCCAACAGAAGTAACTTCGGCTTTGTAGCAAGAACTTTTGCAAGTGCAACCAACTGTTGCTCTCCTCCCGATAAGTCGTATGGATGTTTCTCGTAAAGATACGATATATCAAACGGGAGCATCTGTGTTTCTGCTTTTGCATCTTCTAACTCTTCACGCACGGTATTTTTCAAAAAAACGGTCTGCACATCTTGCGGCAACATCGAAAGACATTCTCTGTATAATGATTGATTTTTATACTCTTTTAATTTTTTTCCAAATACCTTCACATGACCGGAATATAATTTTAACAAATCAGCCGCCGCTAAAAGTGTGGTTGTTTTTCCAGAACCATTTCCACCTAGTATACAAAAAATCTCATTTTCATAAACTGTAAGATTTAAACCGCTAAGAACATCCGGTGTATTTTTTTCATAACGAAAAAATGCATTCGATATTTCTAATGCCGGATTTTTAGAATGTGAGTAAGGTTCTAATGGAACCGATTTTATCTTATTTTGATAATGCGTTTCAATAAAATTTCTTCCCTCGCGCACATCTAATGGACAACGTCCACTTGCCTTTAATTTATGATATAACCTGGCAGCCGCCGGCATCCCGCATAAAAGCTTGTGATAATCTTTCATTTTTTCAATCACAACACGTGGCGTATCGTAATCAAAAACTTCTCCATTTTCTAAAACCAATAATTTATTACACAAAGGAATTACTTCTTCCAAACGATGTTCAATAATAATAATGGTAAGAGAAAGCTCACGATTTAGCTTCTTTAATGTTGCAATAAAATCAGATGCCGCAATCGGATCCAACTGTGCTGTCGGCTCGTCCAAAATCAACACACTTGGTTGCATTACCATAACCGCAGCCAGATTCAGCAACTGCATTTGTCCACCGGATAATTCGTTTACGTTTTTATCATACCAATCTTCAATTCCAAAATAAGCAGCCATTTCTGCAACACGACGCGCAATCACATCCTGCGGTAAATGCATGTTTTCCAGTCCAAACGCCAATTCATGCCACACTTTATCCGTTACAATTTGTTGCTTTGGATTTTGCATAACATAGCCAATTGCACTTGCTGCTTTTTTTTCAGATAGTTCTTCCTGTAATGTTGATTCAAAAAAAATATTTCCCGACTTTTCACCAAGTGGCATCAATTCTTTTTTTAATAGACGAAGAAGTGTTGATTTGCCACTTCCTGTTGCACCACATACCGTTATAAAATCACCTTTATCTACTGCAAAAGATATTTTTTTTATGGCAGGCTTATCGCAAAGCGGATAGGTAAATGTTAGATTTTCGATTTTAAGTATTTCCATTGTAGTGCCCCTTTCCCTTCTACGATAATTGGCAAAAAAACAAGTAGTGCATAAGAAATATAGCCCAGTAATCCACGTCCTGTGATTTTAGAAATCAAAAATGACGGATAATATGAAAAATGACTTTGTTGTAATCCAAATAATGTTAAACAAAATAAAATAATACTGATTACAAGAAAACAAATATCTTTTGGGCAAAAACGGAAAATAGAAAATTGTGACCTTTTTCCAATTCCATATCCTCTTGCCGTCATACTATCTGCTGTAATAATCCCATTCTCTAAAGCCCATGTGACCATAATAGAAAAAATGCGAATACCACCTTTGATACTGTCAATAATATTATCCTCTTTATACATACCAAGCGCTTTCTGCGTTGTATTTACTTTTTTCACCTGTCTTGTGAACATTGGAACATAACGTAAGGTCATCGACAAAATAAGAGCCAGTTTCGGCGAAAAAGCACCAAAAATATACAGTAATTTTTCACTGGTCATAATTTGTGAAAAAATGCTAAACCAATAAAATATCGCAACAATCATTATTGCCGCAAACATTCCATATATAAGCGCTTCAAGCGTGATTGGATTATTGTTAACTACAAATAAAACAGTAACTCCATTATGAGAAATCAATGGATTTATCAAAGTTAGAATAACGAATAAAAGAAACAAAAACAAATGTCGTTTTCCATCTTTACTTCCGTTTCTAACAAAATAATACGCAAGTACTCCCAAAAGAGAAATCACAAGGAGAATCGGATTCATACTAAACATTGCAATTCCGGCAACTAAAAATATGTAAATTGTAATAGCTAACGGATTTAATTTATCAAATGTTTGCATCCTTCTTCTCCTTTCTAGCGATTATAAATCATTTCCAAGCTCACATGTATAGTGCCATTCAATGACATCTCCATCTTTTAAAATATATTCTCCACAACCAATGGATGTCTTTTGATCATTTACCATGTATGTCCATCCTGATAAATCGCCAAAATCAAACTCATATAGATAATTGATACCTGTAATATACGCCAGTTCTTCTGTTCCGTTATTCTCCATTTGAATTTCATACGTTCTAGCTGCTTCCGTCAAAATATCATAAACGGTATCATTTTCCTGTATTGTAAATTCTGTTTCATCTAAAATAATTCCATCTTTCGGAATATACGAAGAATCTGATTTCCCAACAATGGTATCACAACGAATCGAAAGCACTACCGTTCCGATAGCATTTTCTTTTTGTGTTTGTTCACCATGATAATACGCATCTGCCGAATAAAAATCAGTCATCCAAACAAATACTATTGCTATTATAGAAACGACTGCTATAGCAATAAAATTTTTCTTATTCCTTTTTTTACGAATAAATAAAATCAAAGATATTACTCCGGCTAAAACAACAATAATAAGCGTTACCCACGGTTTATAGCTTCCGTTTTTTTTGCTCTCATTCTTAAAATCCGAATTTTCCTGTTCTTTAGAATCCTTTTGTTCCTGAGATTCTGTTTCTTGAGAAGTATCCACAGTTTCTGTTGTTATTTCGGATTCTGCTTCTGTTGTTTCCGTCGTATCCATTTCTTCTGTTCCTAATGAATGAGGATTCATAGGTAACGCTGACGGATTCCTTTTATCAAATATATAAAAAGAAGAGTTTCCGTTTGCCATTCGCACATAGGCAATCATTGAATAAAACACCTGAGATGTTGCAGTATCGCTATAGAAGCCACCCAAGGTATGGCTATAGCCACCATCAGATAGCTGATATTTTTTTATTCCATCGAATAATGTATTTCCGTTTTTAATAAAACGACTATCCGTTGCTCCATCAATACCAAGTAATGCTAATGACGTAAGTACCTGTGCCGTACTCTCCGGATTTGCCACTCCATAATTTGCATAATCTCCATCCTCCAACTGTCGGGTGGACAGAAGAACTAACGCTTTGTCAACTGCAGTTTTTACCGTTGAATCATTATGATAATGCGGGGCCAAAGCCTGTATCACCATGGCGGTAGCATCAACATCTCCATTGTTACCGGATATTGCCCAACCTCCATCCGAAAGCTGTAATGATAGTAGTTTTTGTTTTACGCTTGCAGTAGTATAAGAAGTGCTTACATAACCATTATTCAGCAAATGTAAACCATATACCCAACTCATTACCCCTTGTTTTCCTATCGAATCTTCCATAACCGAAGAAATATAGGAATCGGCACTTCCTGTTGCAACAAAAGCCAATGCATATTTTTGTCTAGAAGATGCGGAATGCACAGTATTATTATTTAAAAAGGCTTTTAAAGCATTTTGGTAGGAAGAAAACTGATAATTCCCATATTGACTCAATCCCAGTATATACCATTCCGATGTATTTCCGGCTCCATTTGATAATTCCTCGTCAATCCAATTCTGTACGCTGGAAGCTCCTGATTCATTTTGTTTTAACACAACGATACCGTCAATGAGACTCTGCGCCTCATCAACGGTATTCGCTTGAATTTCTACTGGAACTGTTCCAAAAACAAACAGAAAAACAGTTATTATACATATCAAACCAGCAAAAAAATTATTTTTCATATGATGTTTTTCCTTTTCTTAAAAGAATCACTGCCATGCATCCAATTGCTATAAGCGCAACAACGAAGATTATATATGGGTGATTATTTTGTGTAGTATCATCCTCTTTCAGCACCTCTCCAGTAACATTCACAACACATACTGGAGGTACCAAAGTCTGCGTCTTAGTTGTTGCGCTAATCATACAAGTGCCGGCCTCTGCTAAAGTTACTGTCACTTTACCACTTGCATCTGTTTGATACTCCGTTGCTACTCCATTTAGGGTAATAGTTGCATCTTTTACCGGAACAAGCATCATATTCCAGTTTTCATCGTATGCATATGCATTTAAAGTTAATTCAACCGTTTGTCCTACCTTCGTTTGAACTGTATTTGTATCAAAAAAACAGTAGGTATCTGACCATGTATCTAAATCCATGAAGGCATATGCATTCACATAATCACCATCTTTTACAACATCTAAAAGACTCAATGGGGATTCATGATTTAAATAATATCCATAGCTTCCTCCATTGGCAACACCCCACAATTTATCCAAAGACATTCCATAGCTTGTCATGCTGGAAGCATATCCTGCCACAGCCCCACCTTCAAATTTCTTTTCATGTGCAACATAAAGTGCATCATTGATTGTGAGTACACCATCATCGTCCATATCTGTTACCGTCACTTTTTCCTGTGTCAGTACCAAATCTCCATTTCCATCAGAAATGGTTACATACACCTCTGCGGTTTCTGTTGTTTCATTCGCCAAAATTGTTTGACCAAAGGTTGTGAACATTAACGATAATGTTAATGCAACTACAAGAAGTTTTTTCATAATCGTTCCTCTTTTCTCTTTTTGTTAACACAAAAAACAGACACCCGTTCTATGCCTTCGGATGACTGCAAAATATAGTACCTTGTATTCTGACTCAAGACAACTGATACCTACTAAGGATACCTTCCCAGAAAACATTCCAGTGGTTCTTATCCTGTTCGTTGCTCTTACAGCAGGGATAAACTGTTCCGGACTCTAACCGGATTCCAAGAAAATATAATTGGATTATATTTCTAAATACTACTTTATATTTTTCTTTGACATAATATCATACCCCAAAAAACGTGTCAACGCGAAGAAATTAAAACCCATCTATTCCAGACATTTTTACAACCTCTACATTTTCATAATACTGCTTAATAATTTCCTTATAATTCATCCCTGCATCACCCATAGCATCCGCACCATATTGGCTCATTCCAATTCCGTGACCAAATCCACCACCTCTTAACGTAATGCAGTCTTCAGATGTATTGGTAACCGCAAAACATGCACTTGGTATCATAGAAAAGTTTGTTCTTTTACTACCATCTGATAATACAAGTTCATTTAAATATGTACCTAGAAATTGACGAATTTCATTCTCATGATTCATTCGTACGGAACCATTTTCATATGTAATTGTTAATGCAGTTACATAACCCGAGCTATTACGTTCGGATACTGTAACATTTTTCAATTGGCCATAAGATTCATCTACTGTATTTGAAATATCAAGCGTTGCATCCCATCGATAAAAAGGCGATGTTTTATCATAAGAATTGGGGGTTTCATTAATAAATTCCAAAAACGCTTCTTCTGTGGTTAAATCCAGATTTTCTTCCATTGTGGTGTTTTGTTTCTTAATATATAAGGGTGTCTCACTCTGCCATACTTGCATATCTGTTGTAAAACCCGGACTGGTGGAAAAATAGTAGCAGGTAATCAATTCGTTATTTGCTGTTATTACTTCTCCAACGGTTTCCCTTACTGCACGATCTGTTGCCTTTTTGCTTCCAGCCGAATTATATACCTGATACGCAGTGCTATCATCTAAATTTGCACCATAAGATGCATAAGTTGCATTTTTCATTTGCGAATAAGCAAATGTGCGAGCACAAACTGCTTGTGCTTTTAGTGCTTCTGCGGAAAAAGAATCCGGCATTTCCGATGGCAAAACGTAACGGACATAATCTTCTATCGGCAATTCGTTAACAAGAACAAAACCGTCCTCTTCTCGTCTAATAATAAACTTTCCTTCATATGTATTACCATTACTTGCTCCGTTTTCATCGCATAAATGCAAAAGTCCATCTCCCCCATCAATGATTACCTTTTGAAGAGAGTGTTCGTTCATATAGGCAATTACATCTATATAGGTATTTGAGGATTGAACTACAGAATCAAGCTTCCAATCCAAGGTTCCTTTCACAAAAATCTGATTGTAATAAATCGAGTCCTGATTTTTTAATAACACACGAATATTCGTAGCATTTGTTGCCTCTTTTTTTATAATTCCGCAAACCATGTCATTAGCCATAATATATTGCAAATTAGAACTTCCGACAATGAGATCTTTTGGTTCAATTTCTTTTATCTGATTATTATAATCAGAATAAACCTTTAGTTTTTCGGCACGAGGCAAATAACCATATCCTTCTACTTCAATTTGTTCTTCGTTATAACTTTGTAAAACACCTTCAATCCACTCCTGTTTTGCATATACTTTTGTTATCTTTTGATTTTTAATTTCAACATCTGCAAGACCTCGATAATCTGATTCTAATGTACCTAAAAAGGTATGCAATTCCTTATCATGCAAAAATGTAATTTGTTTTTCTGTGCATTCAGTAATATATGCATTTTCATAAAATACAGTTTCTTCTTTCGAACCTTTTTTTGTTAATCCCACAACAATCAAAGAAGTAAAAATCACACAAATAACAATAATAATTCCAATTACAACAGCTAGTTTTTTCACAACTTGTTCCTCTTTCTATCAATATCTTATTAAGTAAAAAGAAGCTGCTCAAAAAGCAGCTTCTTTTCTCTTTTGTATTGTAATCCGTAGACTCTTTTGTTCCTAACTTATTTCTCTTTTGTAAACCCAAAATGCCGGTCCCTGCAATTTAGACTCCTAGCAAAGCTAGGTGGGTGACCGCAGCTTACTTTCTGCCTTCCGCTGATACGAGGCGGCCTGACATCCGGCAAGTCATATAGGAATCCCATGAAAAATAAATGTAGGTTCTAAATAACAGGATTGTCGCACATCCCAGGCATTGATTCCTCTTTTGCACAAATTTATCTTCTGTAGATATTTATATTATACTTTAATATGTGCATCTTTTCAATCACTAATTCAAGTTACATTTTACCAAATTTTTAATGTTTCAAAAAAGAAGTGCAATTCACAAAGAATCACACTTCTTACTAAAATCTTAATTTAAGGCATCTACTAACTTCTTCAATGCTGCTAAAGCTTCATCCGGAAGTTTATCATATCCTTCTTTTTTCACTGAGAAATCTTCTACTGCTTTTACACGGTTCTCCATTGCGTTCTTAAGTGCAGCAACATACTCTTTATCATTTAAGTCTGGTGTAAAGTCAGCTGTTTTTCCTGACCAGTCATACATGATTTCGATATCTTCAAATGGTCCCCATTTCTCGAATTTAGCTTTTCCTTCAACAATCGTCTCAAGAATTCCTAAGGTATCTGCCGGTTTACATTTTGTTCCCATGAAATCGCCGGTATTTACAATGTAGCAATCTACATCTTTTTCTTCTACTAATTTCTTGAACTTCTCGTAATCATTGATAAGCGGATAAGTTCTGAATGGGTTTGCATATGGAACAATACGAAGCGCGTTCAAATCGGTTCCTGCAGCTACACGCTCTGCGGTTGATGTCTTAGTTGCAAGAGTTGCACCCATAACAGATGCTAATGCAGCACCTTTTAATTTAACTACCGGTGGAATGGTAGGGTCTTTCATAATCCAGAAGATTGCATTAACTGGTGCATCAATCTTATCTACACGGTTTGGAGACCATAATTTAGACTTGATTGCACGTCCGTTACCATTACGGATATCTTCTGTTACTAACTGAATCTTACCTTCGCTGTCCATTGTTGCAGAACAGTTCTGAGCTGTAAGCAAATACTCATTATCCGGACATCCTGTAGGATAATCAGATGTCTTATCAAAATAAGTAGGCTCTAATGCGATAGATGCACAAGTGTCAGTGTTAATAATGAACGCATCATCATGGAGAACTTTGATTGCAGGATATTTTCCATCATGTTTTGCATGAGTCAAAGTAGATTTACCAGATCCGGATAATCCATATACAGATGCAACGAATTTAGAACCATCTTCTAAGGTGTACTCTTTCTGTCCACCATGGCAAGATGCATAACCATTTCTGTTAGCAAGTGCCCAAGCCATAGTAAGAGTTCCTTTTTTATGCTCTCCAAAATATCTCATACCAAGGATTGCCGCACAGTTCTGATCCGTATCAAAATAGCAAAGAGTAAGCGGATCGCTTAAGCAGCTATAATCAACATCCGGAGCGTCATGTGGTGCCCACTGCGGATCAGAGAAGATATAAACATCCGGTTCATTACCATCACCGATTGGTTTGGAATTTTTGTACATTTTTACATATTCATCTGACATATACTGGAAGTTTAACATCCAATTGTAAAGGATATTCTCTTCGCCTTCCGGAATAAGAAGGTGTGCTTTTACCATGAATTCCGGATCCAATCCAATGAAACACTCTGCATGATATAATGTTTTCCAACGAGTCTCATACACAGCATCCATAACAACTTTATCTAATTTTGCATCATCTACGCCCGGCTCACCTTTGATACGACGAGCTGCAGCATAACGACCTGTAACGGCACCGTCATTGAACAAAAGAACTTTTGCATCTTTCTCTAATCCAAATGTCTCACCATCTTTTACCGGCATATCTGTTACAATGGTTCCCGGTGAATTCTTTGCTAATTCATATGCTTCCTTTAATGTATTAACCTTTACTACATTATTTCCATAGAAAGCAGCCTCGATGATAGAACGGGTTTTAGAAAAACCAACTTTTCCTGCACCGATTTCATTCAGCGGATAATACGCTTTTGTTGACATAAAAAATCCTCCTTTAATTATATATGTAAATTATATTTACACCAATTTAACACACTATTTATCATACACAAAGTCGTTTTATTGTCAATCTTTTTTCAAAAGACTTAAGAACAATATTCGGTTCGTGCTTTTTTTAATTGAACGGAAAACACAGTAAACGAAATTAAAAACACTGCTAACTGAAGAATCCTCCAATATCCAATATCAATAATCGTATCCGATACAATTCCTACTCCTCCGACAAGCATTGTAATAATTGCAAATATTAACATACGTGGCGAAAGATAATTAACAAATGGAGCCGAGTCTTTACATCGTTTTAATTCTGTTTCTGTTACAATCATAGAATTAATCTTTTTGTTTTTCCACATGTAAATGGATGCCCAAATTAAATATAGACCAAAAGCGGTTGCTACGATATCTATTATCAAATCAGTCGACATAACAATTCCTTTCTATTTTGCTTCTTTTGCTTATTATACTATAATATTTAATAGTAAAAATTCACAATAAATCATTGATTAATTTGTATTTTTAGTGTAAAATTAATACAACTATAATTTTGTAAAGGAGTTAGAAGCATGAAGATTGACGAAATGAAGATTTTAATCTGTGATGACTCAATTCTTGCAAGAAAGCAATTAAAAGACATCGTTCTTACTTTGGGAAATCCAACCATCATCGAAGCAACCGATGGTCAGGATGCAATTGATAAATACAAAGAGAACAATCCTAATCTTGTATTTCTTGATATTGTTATGCCTAAGAAAGATGGTAACGCTGCTATTGAAGAGATCATCAGCCACGATTCATCTGCCACTATTATAATTGTATCTTCAGTTGGAACCCAATCTCAGCTCAAGAGTGCACTTTTAGCAGGAGCAAAAGATTTTGTTCAAAAACCAATTGAAAAAGAACAGGTAATTAAAGTAGTTAACACATTCCTTGAAGGGAGATAATTATTATGTATACACAATTTTTCGGCAATTACTTGCTCTCCAACGGTTATGTGACTCAAGAGCAGCTATTTTCAGCCATGCAAAAACAATCGGATGCTCACATGAAACTCGGTACACTTGCCATCCACGCAGGTTATATGACAGCATCGGAAGTTGATTCCACTTGTCTTCAACAGACCAGACAAGATAAGAAATTTGGAGAATTAGCAATTGAACTCGGATACCTTACCAACGAACAAGTAATCGAACTTTTGAAATCACAAAGCCCTGACTTTTTATTACTGGGACAAATTCTTGTAGACGAAAACATTCTTTCCAATTCTGATTTAGAGAATGTTATCGCCGACTATCGTTCACAGAACGAATTGATTGATCTCGATATGACGCAGGATAGCCATGCAAACATCGTTAAATTATTGGACAACTTCTTCATTACTTCTGAGACGCCGCTTACACAGAACGGTCAGATGTATCTCGAATTATTGTTCAATAACTTTATTCGATTCATCGGCGAAGATTTTACTCCACTTAATACTACACAATGTGAAGCATTTCCAATTGAAATCTGTGTTCGTCAGAGAGTACTTGGTGAATACGAAATTTCTTCATATATCAATATGACCGAAGAAACCGCTATTGCATTTGCATCACGTTATGCCGGAGAAACATTCACTGAGTTCAACGAATATGTACGTGCCGCTATGGAAGATTTCTTAAATTTACATAATGGCTTGTTCATTGTCAATGTATCAAACGCAACTTCTGTTGAACTTACCATTACTGCACCGGAGCAAGTGGAAAATCCTGTTTTGGATTTCAATCACAATACATATCAATTCCCTGTGCTCTATCCATTTGGTATGGTACAAATCTTATTAGAAGATGTAAAAACACATTAAACCAAAAGAGTTCCGCTTGTCAAAAGCGGAACTCTTTTATTCTACATACCCAAAAACTGTTTTACAACCACAGGCATCTCTTCTACTTCACATACAGTATCATGTAATACATCTGCGATACGTATTTCCTCTATTGCATTTGGAATTGTAACATTACCAATTTTACTAAGCTCATCTACAAGTTCAAAATCTGTCATTGCGTCATACTTGGTATCAATGGCATTCATAACGCTTCTTGTAAATTTAAACGGGCTTGCAGTAGATGCAATAACTGTCTTCGTTTCTGCATCACCGGATTCCTTTTTATATTTCTCATAAACACCGGCTGCAACAGCAGTATGTGTATCAATCACATAACCTGTATTCTCATAAACCTTCTTGATAACAGCAGCTGTTTCCTGCTCATTTGCATAATTCCCGTAAAAATCAACAAGCCGCGCTTTCATATCATCTGTAATCTCATACTTACCATCTGTTGTTAAACTTTTCATAAGTTCTGCATTCTTAACCGCATCATTTCCTGCAATACGATAAATCAAGCGCTCCAAGTTTGAGGAAATCAAAATATCCATAGATGGTGAATTGGTTAAGATAAACTTGCGGTTCTTATCATAGATTCCTGTCTGGAAGAAATCAAATAAAACCTTATTCTCATTTGATGCACAAATAAGTTTCCCAATCGGAATACCCATATTTTTAGCAAAGTATGCTGCTAAAATATTACCAAAGTTACCAGTCGGAACAACCACATTTATAATCTCATCTTTTGCAATAATTCCATTCTCATATAATTTCGCATAAGCATATACATAATAAACCACCTGCGGAACAAGACGACCAATGTTAATAGAATTCGCTGATGAAAACTGATATCCGGCAACATCTAACTGTTTTTCCAATTCCTTATCAGAAAACATTTGCTTTACACCTGTCTGCGCCTGATCGAAATTCCCATGAATACCAACAACAAAGGTATTGTCTCCTTTCTGTGTCACCATCTGTTTCTCTTGAATCGGGCTAACACCATTCTTTGGATAAAAAACAATAATCTTTGTTCCTTCAACATCTGCGAATCCAGCAAGCGCAGCCTTCCCTGTATCACCGGAGGTTGCGGTCAAAATAACAATATCATTCTTCACTTGATTCTTTCTCGCTGCAGTTATAAGTAAATGAGGTAAAATGGACAATGCCATATCTTTAAATGCAATGGTAGAACCATGAAACAATTCCAAATAGTAAGCGCCATCCGCCTGAACCAGCGGAGCAATCTCCTCAGTATCAAATTTACTATCATATGCCTTGTTGATACAGTTTTTCAGCTCTTCTTCCGTAAAATCGGACAAAAACAATCGCATAACTTCATATGCGGTTTCCTGATAAGACATCTTGGCAAGCTCATCCATACTTACTTCTAATGCCGGAATCGAATCCGGAACAAATAGACCACCATCATCTGCTAATCCTTTCAAAATAGCCTCAGATGCTGTAAATTTCACATTTTCATTTCTGGTACTTGAATACATTACACCCATTTTCTTAACCTCATTCTTCTGTTTTTTAATAAATCATCATCATTATAGGAAAAAGCTTGGAATGTGTCAACTCTTTACTCATATAACGCGCATGTGTTATAATCAGCTTACACATTTATGCATTATAACCTCAAAGTCATACAAACTACAAAGGAGAAATTATGTTACCCGGAGTTTATCAGGCAACAAAAAAAGATGGAACAAAATACTATCGTTCCAACATTACATATAAAAGTAAGCATATCAGCTTAGGTAGTTTTCCAACCGAGCAAGAGGCAAATACGGCATATGAAGATGCCTCACAATTACTTTATGGAAATCTTTTATTAGAAGAACTTTGTACTCTATTCGCCAATCAGGATCCGCTAACACTTTCCTTTGAAAAATGCATAACCCTTATGAATTTTCGTGATAACAAACTATATATCACAAATCCCATTTATCTTCGTAAAAACTATTTCAGCTATTACCTCTCATGTACCGAGGAACTGAAATTTGATATCGATGACCTTTTTTATTATACAAGCCACAAGATTATGCGCCGTCAAGGTCATTTATTTGTCAACGACTACGGTATGCAAGTCACCTTACTTAGCCGCTATGGCGTTAAAAGTTATTCTGTATGCGGACGAGATTACACTTTCGCCAACGGAGACAATACCGATATGCGCTACTCCAACATCATTGTGATTAATCGCTACTTTGGCGTTACTTCTTTTAGTCGAAAAGGAAAAACTTTTTATCGTGTAAAAATCCACATCAACGGAAACTATACCATTGGTACATACTCTTCCGAAATCAAGGCTGCTATTGCATATAACAAAGCAGTTGATTTTGCCAAAAATGCCGGAATCAACAAAAATTATTCCGAAAACTATATCGATTCACTTTCTGCGCAGGAATATGCTGACATCTATATGCGCATCAAAATCTCACAAAAGTACATTGACTATCTAAAAGGACTTCCAAATTAACGGAAGTCCCCTTTTTTATTTCTGATTAATGTAATTTACCAAACCTTCACACGCAATAATCTTTTGCATGAATGGCGGAAACGCCTGACCTTGGAACGATTCTCCTGTAGTAATATTTGTAATCAAACCGGAATCAAAATCAACTTTCACTTCATCTCCTGTAGAGATTGCGGCAGCCGCCTCCGGACATTCAATAATTGGAAGTCCGATATTAATTGCATTACGATAAAAAATACGGGCAAATGTCTCCGCGATAACACAACTTACTCCAGCTGCTTTGATTGCTATTGGCGCATGTTCTCTGGATGAACCGCAGCCAAAATTCTTATCTGCCACAATAATATCGCCTTCCATTACTTTATTTACAAATTCCTTATCGATATCTTCCATACAATGAGCTGCAAGCTCCTTTGGATCGGAAGAATTTAAATATCTTGCCGGAATAATAACATCGGTATCTACATTATCCCCGAATTTAAAAACATGACCTTGTGCTGCTTTCATTTTCTTTCCTCCAATCCTACATTACTTCATCCGGTCCTGAAATCTTACCGGTAATTGCACTTGCTGCTGCTACTGCAGGACTTGCAAGATATACCTCTGACTCTACATGACCCATACGACCTACAAAGTTACGATTTGTTGTTGAAACACATCGTTCTCCTTCCGCCATGACTCCCATATAACCGCCAAGACACGGTCCACAAGTTGGTGTACTTACAATTGCACCAGCTTCAATAAAGGTACGAAGAAGTCCCTCTTCCATTGCATCCAAATAAATCTTCTGAGTTGCAGGAATTATAATGACACGAAGACCTTTTGCAACTTTTTTCCCTTTCATAATCGATGCTGCGATGCGCAAATCATCCATTCTACCATTGGTACAAGAACCAATCACAACCTGATCAATTGACACATCCCCAACCTCATCGATTGTTCTAGTATTTTCAGGAAGATGCGGAAATGCCACCGTTGGTTTTAATGTACTTAAATCAATCGTGTACTCTTCATCATAAACAGCATCTTCATCTGCTTCATACTCTACAAACGGACGTATGGAATGCGCTTTCATATATGCTCTTGTCAAATCATCCACCGGGAAAATACCATTCTTACCACCGGCCTCAATCGCCATATTCGCAATTGTAAAACGATCATCCATTGTCAGATATGTTATACCATCTCCAACAAATTCCATTGATTTGTACAAAGCTCCATCTACACCAATCATACCAATAATATGTAAAATTACATCTTTACCGCTAATCCATTTAGCCGGTTTACCGGTAATATTAAACTTAATAGCAGACGGAACTTTAAACCAAGCCTTTCCTGTCGCCATACCGGCAGCCATATCCGTACTTCCCACACCAGTAGAAAACGCGCCAAGTGCACCGTAGGTACAAGTATGAGAATCTGCACCAATAATAACATCACCGGCCACTGTAAGTCCTTTCTCCGGTAAAAGCGCATGCTCAATTCCCATTTCTCCTACATCAAAATAATTGCTAATCTCATGCTTGCAAGCAAATTCACGCACACATTTACAATGTTGTGCAGATTTAATATCTTTATTCGGAGCAAAGTGATCCATAACTAACGCAATCTTGTCTTTATGAAAAACACCATCCACATTCATCTTCTCAATTTCATGAATTGCTACCGGAGATGTAATATCATTACCAAGTACAAGATCCAAGTCTGCTTCAATCAATTGTCCTGCACTTACTGAATCTAAACCTGCATGTGCCGCAAGAATCTTTTGTGTCATTGTCATTCCCATGCAATTGTTCCTCCTAGTTATATAATAATAGAATGCTATCTGCTACAAATTAAGTGAGTGTGAGTGAATTTGACACAAATGCGCATTCATATTCACTGTTGCCATTTTAACACAAGTGTTTCTATAATGAAAATACATAATACACATATTTACCATAACTAAATTTCATGATACAATAAATTAAATATAATTACAAGGAGGGCATATGAATCAAAATTTATCATCTTATTGGATTTTTTACACCGTTGCTAACGCCGGTAACATTTCCAAAGCATCAAAAGATTTATACATCAGCCAGCCGGCCATCAGTAAATCGATTCAAAAACTGGAAGAAAGCCTAAACTGTAAACTATTTTCCAGAAGTTCCAGAGGTGTGACTCTTACGGAAGAGGGCCAGCTTTTGTTTGGTCATGTCAAAGATGCCTTTGAAACGTTGACTGTTGGTGAAGATAAGTTAAAACGTTCCATCGAACTTGGCATGGGCCATCTTAAGATTGGCGTTAGTGCCACTTTATGCAAATACATACTCCTCCCCTACCTAAAAGAATTCATTCGTCAAAATCCGCATATTCGAATTTCTATCCAATGCCAATCCACTAATGAAACCTTGCAACTACTAGAAGAAAACAAGATTGATATTGGCCTTATCGGAAAACCTGACAACCACAAGAACATCCATTTTCACTTTTTAGAAAATATTGAAGATATTTTTGTTGCCACAAAAGATTATCTTAACAATCAAAAAAAGCGCGGAATCTCCCAGGAGAAACTCTTAGAGAACTCTACACTTATGCTTTTGGACAAACAGAATATGACACGTCAATACATTGATGACTATCTACAACAAAACCAAATTAAAGTCGCTGATTCGATTGATATTTCTAACATGGATTTACTGATTGACTTTGCGAAAATCGGTGTTGGTGTTGCTTGTGTAATCAAAAACTTTGTCATAAATGAGTTAGCGGAAGGAAATCTTGTCGAAATCCCACTTGGAATTCCAATTCATAAACGCGAAGTCGGATTTGCATATAAGGAAAATCGAAAACCTTCCAAATCGCTACAAATATTTATTGATTTTTATAAAAATCCCTCATAACACAATTATGAGGGATTTCATTTATTATTTCATTACAATATTAACAATTCTTCCCGGAACATAAATCTCTTTTACAATATTTCCGGTCAATTTATCTGCGATGCTTTCTTTTGCTTTTGCAAGAACATCTTCTTTTGCATCATCTTTACCAATTGCAAGCGTACCTTTTGTCTTGCCATTAATCTGAACTGCAATTTCAATCGTTGATTCTACCGTTTTAGCTTCATCATATTCCGGCCAAGTCTGCAGATATACATAACCTTCACATCCAAGCACCTGCCACATTTCTTCTGTTATATGCGGAGCTACCGGATTTAAAAGAATAATCAACGTCTTTAACTCTTCTTTTGTGATAGAGTTCTTTTTATAGAAATCGTTCAAAAGAGCCATCATTGCAGCAATTGCTGTATTATACTTCAAACTTTCGAAGTCGCTTGATACTTTCTTAATGGTCTGATGCATCTTTGTCTCTAAATCTTTGGAATAGCTGTTTTCATCGGTAACAAAATCCTGTAATTTCCATACACGATCTAAGAAACGACGACATCCTTTTACGCCATCTTCTGACCAAGAAGCCGCAAGATCAAATGCACCAATAAACATCTCGTAAGTACGAAGAGTATCTGCACCATACTCTCTTACGATATCATCCGGATTTACAACATTACCACGGGATTTTGACATTTTCTCGCCATTCTCTCCCAAAATCATACCATGAGATGTTCTCTTCTGATACGGTTCCGGACAATTTACTACCTTCTGGTCATAAAGGAATTTATGCCAGAATCGTGAATACAAAAGATGAAGTGTGGTATGCTCCATTCCACCATTATACCAGTCTACCGGCATCCAATAGTTCAAAGCTTCTTTACTTGCCAATGCTTCTGTGTTGGTCGGATCGCAGTATCTTAGGAAATACCAAGAAGAACCAGCCCACTGTGGCATTGTATCAGTCTCACGCTTTGCCGGTCCGCCACAACAAGGACAAGTTGTATTTACCCAATCGGTCATTGCCGCAAGTGGTGACTCTCCATTGTCAGTCGGCATATAGCTATCTACTTCCGGAAGGAGTAATGGTAACTCACTCTCATCTACCGGAACAAATCCACATTTTTCACATTCAATAATCGGAATCGGCTCTCCCCAATAACGCTGACGGGAAAATACCCAGTCTCTTAATTTGTAATTGGTTTTTGCTGTTCCAATTCCTTTTTCTTCTAAAAATGCAATCATTTTTTCTTGTGCATCTTTTACTTCAAGACCATTAATGAAATCGGAATGAATAAGTGTTCCGGTTGCAACATCGGTAAAAGCAGCTTCATTAACATCAACTTCTTCTCCGTCTTTTGCTACAACCTGAATAATCGGAAGATTAAATTTCTTTGCGAACTCCCAATCTCTATCATCGTGCGCCGGTACCGCCATAATAGCACCGGTACCATAACTCATAAGAACATAATCTGATACCCAGATTGGTACTTCTTTTCCATTTACCGGATTAATCGCTTTTAATCCATCAATCGCTACACCTGTTTTATCCTTTGCAAGTTCAGCACGCTCGAAATCAGATTTCTTGGATGCAGCTTCACGATACGCTACAATCTCATCCCAGTTGGCAATCTGATCCTGATATTTATCCAAATAAGGATGTTCCGGAGACACAACCATATATGTTACTCCGAACAAGGTATCACAACGCGTTGTATAAATACGAAGTTTATCTTCTGTTCCGGCAATTGAAAAATCAACTTCCGCACCATTGGAACGTCCAATCCAATTCTTCTGAGATACTTTTACGCGTTCAATATAATCAACACCATCCAAATCATCAATTAATTTGTCCGCATACTCGGTAATCTTTAACATCCACTCGGATTTTACCTTACGGACAACTTCAGACCCACAACGTTCACAACATCCGTTTACTACTTCCTCGTTCGCAAGTCCTACTTTACAAGAAGTACACCAGTTAATTGGCATCTCTTTTTTGTAAGCAAGGCCTTCTTTGAACAATTTAAGGAAAATCCATTGCGTCCATTTATAATATTCCGGATCAGTTGTATTTACTTCACGATCCCAGTCAAAGGAATAGCCTAAAGAATGAAGCTGTTCTTTAAAACGAGCAACATTGTTCTTTGTTACAACCTTTGGATGAATTTTATTCTTAATTGCAAAGTTCTCTGTTGGAAGACCAAATGCGTCCCATCCCATTGGATAAAGAACATTGTAGCCTTGCATTCTTCTCTTACGCGCAACAATATCAAGTGCTGTATATGGTCTTGGATGACCAACATGAAGTCCCTGTCCGGATGGATATGGGAATTCTACCAATGCATAATATTTTGGTTTTGAAAAATCGTTGGTAGCTGCAAAAGCCTTATTATCATCCCAGACTTTCTGCCATTTTTTCTCAACGACCTTATGGTTGTATACTTCTGACATAACATCCTCCTTAAATCACCGTTACTTTCCAATTTACACATTAGAAAGGAATTTGTCAACAAAAAGCCCCCTGTTCCTGAAAACAGAGGGCAAAGCATCATAATGATTAGTTATTGATGAATTTATCTTCTTCGTTGTTCCAGCTGTAAAGGCTACGAACTTCTTCACCAACTTTTTCTACCGGATGTTCAGCAGCGATTTTTCTCATAGCTTTGAAGTGAACCTGACGTCCTGCATCTGACATATCAAGTAAGAATTCTTTTGCAAAAGAACCATCCTGAATATCTGCAAGTACTTTCTTCATTGCTTTCTTAGTATCTTCTGTAATAATCTTTGGTCCTGTTATGTAATCGCCGTATTCAGCAGTGTTAGAAATAGAATATCTCATTCCTGCAAAACCTGACTGATAAATTAAGTCAACGATAAGTTTCATTTCGTGTACACATTCGAAGTAAGCATTTCTTGGATCATATCCAGCCTCTACTAATGTCTCGAAACCAGCCTGCATCAATGCACATACACCACCACAAAGTACTGCCTGCTCACCGAAAAGGTCTGTCTCTGTCTCTGTACGGAATGTAGTCTCAAGAACACCGGCTCTTGCTCCACCGATTGCTGCAGCATAAGCTAAAGCCATATCTAATGCTTTTCCGGTTGCATCCTGCTCAACAGCTACTAAACAAGGAACACCCTTTCCAGCCTGATATTCAGAACGAACAGTATGTCCTGGTCCCTTTGGAGCAATCATGGTTACGTCAACATTTGCCGGAGCTTTGATTGCACCGAAATGAACGTTGAAACCATGAGCAAACATTAACATGTTACCTGCTTCAAGGTTTGGCTCGATATCTTTCTTGTACATATTAGCCTGTAATTCATCGTTGATAAGAATCATAATAATATCAGCTTTCTTAGCTGCTTCAGCTGCTGTAAATACTTCAAATCCCTGTTTTACAGCTTTATCCCATGATTTACTTCCTTCATAAAGACCGATAATAACATTGCATCCTGACTCTTTTGCATTAAGTGCATGTGCATGTCCCTGGCTACCATAACCGATAACAGCGATAGTCTTTCCTTCTAATAATGATAAGTTACAGTCTTCCTGATAATAAATTTTTGCTTCTGACATTTTATTTATTTCCTCCTAAATAATAATCTTAATCTAAAAATCGAACATCTTCAGAGCCTCTTGTCAAACCGGTAATTCCGGTTCTAGCCAACTCCAAAATCTCATAGCCTTCCAACAAATCCAAAAATGCTTCTAACTTTTCCTGATGACCTGTCAATTCAATCATCATGGAATCCATCGTAACATCGACAATCTTACCATGGAAAATGTCCGTTACATTAATAAGCGGCTGACGCTGCTCCATAGTTGCACGAATCTTTACCATAATCAATTCTCTTGTTACAGATAATCCCTGTTCTAATTTCTTGATATCAAGTACATCTTCAAGCTTCTCAAGCTGCTTCTCAATCTGTTCTAAAATCTGTTCTTCTCCGCTTGCAACAATCGTGATACGCGTATAGCGTGGATCCGCCGTTACCCCTGAGGAAAAACTGTCGATGTTATATCCACGACGACTAAACAGACCGGATATTCTGCTTGTAACACCCGGATTGTTTTCAACTAAAAGAGATAATACTAATCTTTTCATTCGAAAACCTTCCTCTTTGCAATATATTTATTCACTCACTTAATCAAAATAATATCTCGAACGCAATACTTTGTCAAGAAAGTTCGATTAATATAGGAAAAATCCCAATATAGCCGGAATAATTGCAACACCGCTGCAAACCAAACCAACAATTGCCATCGGATTTGCCTCTTTTGAATTCGCAAGCGAAATAATCCCCATAACAACACCTACTACAATCAATAAAAGCGTTATTCCCGGGAAACAGCATCCGCACAACAATGAAATAATCCCCATAATCAACGACAAAATGGCCATTCCATTGGCTCCACCATCCATATTAGAATTATTGTTCGAATGATAAGCGGAATTTGGATATACCATATACGAAGTATTTTGATAGGAATTACTTTGATACGACGAACCATGATAAACTGCCGGATTACTTTGATAGACAGGCGCGCCATTTGGCATCTGATTCACTTGATTCGGCATCATACCGCAATAGCCGCAAAGAACAGCTTCATCCGGAATCTCTCTTCCACAAAATTTACAAACCATTCTTGATACCTCCTAAAAAAGCACAGAATCATTTGATTCTGTGCCTTTTGAATCATTTTAATAAAATACTGTAAAAAATCAGTCTTTGAGTGGCATACCTTTACCATCAACGTTAATCTTACCGCAAAGGATCATGATACCTTCAACCAATCCCCAGATTTCAATACCTAAAACCACAAATGCTCCGATAACAATACATGATAAAACAAATCCTACGATTGTACATACAAGCTGGATAACCGCTTTGCTTGTATATCCTAAGTAGAAGTTATGTACACCAAATGCGCCAAGGAAAATACCAAGGATACCTGCAACGATTTTAGACTTAGCGTCTCCGCCAGCTCCACCTTGTAATGAAACTCCACAGTTCAAACAAGCCATGCTATTTGGCTGTGTTGGCTGACCACAATTCTGGCAGTAGTTCATTCCAGTTCCCTTCTGTGCGCCACATTTTACACACATGATGGCGTCGTTTGATACATATTGCTGTCCACAGTTTTTACAAAACATTCTCTTTTCCTCCATTAAATGTAAAAATATTTTCTTGTATATGGTATCTGATTTTATCCAAAATAACAAGTGTTTTTTGCAATTTTGCAAAAAAACATGCTATAATTACATAATTTCTTCAATTAATACACTTCGATAAGCAGAATCCATTCCCAAATCTACAATTTTACCATCAAACAATTTCACTTTCGGACGCATCGCACTCCCCTCATTGCTCCAAATAACAGCTGCTTCTCCATTGGACAATCGTACTGTAAATCCAACCGGATAAAGCGGAAATTTTCTGGTGAACACCTCAACCACCTCGTGATCAAAAAGCGTACCTGCATTCGCCATCAAATACTCAATGGCTTCTGCCGGCGATTGTGCATCTCGATATTTCTTCATAGAAGTCAATGAATCATATACATCTGCAACCCGAAGTATCCTAGGAAAAATCCCAATCTGTTCTTCTGAGATTTCGTAATAACCGCTTCCATCAATATTTTCATGATGAAACAAAATTGCATTACGACTAACACTGCTAATTAGGGGTTGGTCTCGCAATAATTCATATCCGTACATCGGATGTTTTCTCATCTCATCCATATCTGCTTTCGAAAAACGATTTTTGGAATTCAGTACTTTTTTCTTGATTTCTGTTTTTCCGATATCATGAAGCAATCCTGCAATTGCAAGATTTTCTAATTGGTCCTTTGTCATCTCCATGGACATCCCAAGTACAACAGAAAAAATACACACAGAAATACAATGTTTGTAAATATAATTCTTATCGTTTTTAATATCGAGTAAATCCAATTTAAGAACATCTTTATATCTTAAGGCATCTACAATTTTTTTAGCAACATAAACCACCTTGGGAATATTCCACTCTTTTAATGCTGTAAAAGCATCAAGCCTTAAATCGTTATCAATAATATCATCTACTTCCACTTCATCAAACAAAGGATTATCAATGTATGCACCTTGGAATCCCATATCTGCAATTCGCTTAAAATTCGCTTCCGTAATTTCTTTGTTTTTATTCAGCAGAACAAAGCCATTTTCTCCAACAATCGGCTTTGCAAGAACCATTCCCGGTTGCAGATGTTTCATGCTTAAATAATGCATTGGTCACCTCATTTATTCAGTTTTTAACTGGAATCTTCCTACCAAATCATGCATTGACATTGCTTGCGCTGACAATTCCTGACTGGTTGCAGACGATTGTTGTGCGGCAGCAGAGTTTGATTGAACAACATCTGATATACGTTCAATTCCCGCATCTGCCTGTTCCATTGCAAGAGCCTGTTGTTCGGATTCCTCACTTAAAACTTTAGATGATTCTGCAATTCTTTGTACCGCTTCTACTACTCCATCTAACACTTCCGCAGTTCGATGAGCAACTTTCGTTCCCTCATCAATTTCATGGAGTGTATTTTCAACCAATGTTCTGGTATCCACAACAGATTTTGCACTTTGATCTGCCAAGTTACGAATCTGGTCAGCAACAACCGAAAAGCCTCTTCCTGCTTCTCCTGCTCTTGCTGCTTCAATAGATGCATTTAAAGAAAGTAAATTCGTCTGACTTGCAATATCTTCAATCTCGGCAATGATGTTTTTAATCTGTTTGGAAGTTTCACTGATACGATTCATAGAAGCAACCATATTTCCCATTTCTTCACGGCTAAGCTGTGCATCTTCCGAACATCTTGTTGCCTGACGGTACGCCTCATCCACACCGCTTACAGTACCCTTCAATCCTTCTGAAAGAGTATTCATTGTTGCTACCATTTCCTGTACAGATGCAGCCTGATCCGTAGCACCTTCTGCCAACTCTTGTGCAGCTTCTGCAAGATTCACCGCACCAATATTAACCTGTTCTGCCGCTTCATTAACCTCAGTTAATGTAATGCTAACATTATCATTCATTGTACCAATTGCTTGGAGCAACTGTCTAAAATCTCCTATATAAGCATCTTCATGCTCTGATTGTACATCGAAATTACCGGCACCCATTTCGCGACAAAGTTTTTCTACATCAAAAATAATGGTATTTAATTTTTCTCCCATTTGTTTTGATGCAAACATTAAGCCTGCAATTTCATCCTTTGCATGGGAAGTTGGAAACTCCGTTGTTAAATCACCATTTGCAAATCCAATAAATCGCTTCTCTAATTCAGACAAAGGATTTGCAATTCCTTTTGCAATAACACTACTTATGCGTGTTACAAGAATTCCGCTTGCTACAATCAAAAGAAATACCAATATTAACGCACCATATTCCAATGCTGCAAGAACAACTTCCATCTCATGTTCTTTTTCGACATTAACATCCATCAATGCAACAATCGCTTTATCAACTGCATCGTATAATGGTGTCATTTCTTCGATTGCCATTTCTTGTGCTTCTCGACATTTATCCTGGTCTGTTGTTGCACCAAGCTCAATTACTTCTGCTTCTTTTTCATAATAAGCCTCTAATGCAGTTTCAATGTCCGCCATAGCCGATTCACCGGCATCTGTCACCAACGTCGGACGAATCACCTCAATTAATTCATAAACCCTATCCTTATGTTGTGCATGTGCTTCTACCATAAGGTCTATCTGTTCCTGATCCTCATATCCAATAATACCGCGCATTGCAGAACGACATTCCGCATGTTCATTCATTAACATACCGATATCACCTTGCGGTAATGCGTAGTTGCGCATTGCTTTTTTGTAATTTGCTGTTATTACAAAAATTGCAATTAATCCAATCAATGATGCAATCGTTGTAATACAAGTCACAATCAAAAATGCCCTTTTTAACCTTTCTTGAATTCGCATCTCGCTAAAGTTGAAAAATCCCTTTTTCGTTTGTGTTTTTGCTCCCATTCAAGTCGCCCCCCTCTTTTGAAAATTCTGTTATAATTATACAATTTATAAGAGCATATTTCAATGTTTTTATACATTTTTAACACAAAAAGGCCCTTGCTTTATTGCAAAGGCCTTACCATACATTCCATTAATAATAGTGCACTTAATTTTCTTTTTTTTATTTTATATGCCTCCTCTTCATTGTTAAACAATATTGGGAACAATCCCTTTTCTTATTTGCGAACGATAAAACACATTTACACCAAAATAGAAAATTGCATACAATGGACGTTTTAAAAATGTCTTGGTAAAAATCGTTCGTTTCCATATATTTTTCATGGTATATACCTCATTGTATAAATCCCAATATGCTTTTGTCAATTCCTCCGGCGTCATATTTTTTGGTATGTGAACAGCCTCGCAAGAATTATATGAATATATATCAGCATTATAAATTCGGTTCTGTTCCTCCATCTCATCAAAAAATTTGGTTCCCGGAATCGGTGTCAGTATATAAAATCTCGGAACTGCTATATGATTATCTGCGATAAATTTAGCCGTATCCCGAATCGATTGTAAGGTATCACCGTCAGCACCCACCACCATTTCTGTAGATATATCAATCCCATGTTTCTGAATAATGCGAATTTGTTCCGCATATTTGTCCGGATGCGCCCAAGCCTTATTCATACTAACCAGACTCTCTCTTGTTATACTCTCCAGTCCAAAACTCAATACATAACATCCGCTTTTTGCAATAATGTCCAGCAATTCTTCGTCCTTAGCAATGTCTATGGAACATTGAGTCATCCACTTCATTTTTAATTTCTTAATTTCTTTACATAATTCAATTGCATATGCTCTATCCGAAAATATATTATCATCTAATAGTAAAAACTGTTTAAATCCCAACTCTTTTACTCGTCTGATATCACGCATCACATCCGGAATACTTCTCTTCAAATAATGCCCCTTATACAAACAATAGACGGAACAAAAACTACATGTTTTCGGACATCCTCGGCCGGCTTGAACAGGCAAAAAATTTCCAATTTTCTTCTTTAAAAGCATCTCATACTTTGGAAGTGGAGTTTCTAATTTGGTCAGTTTCTTTTGATAAACTTTCTTTAATTCGCCATTTGAATAATCGTATAGCATTTGGGCCCACGTTTCTTCTGCATCCCCAATCATCACACAATCCGCATATTTTTGTGCTTCCTGTGGCATAAGACTTACCATATATCCACCTAAAACCACCGTTTTTCCTAATTCACGAAACCTTTTTGCAATGTCAATGGTACGATGCACTGCATGGCCCATACTACTGATGCCAATCAAATCAGCATCTGTATCAAATGGTACATCTTCGATTGTCTCATAACATAACTCTATCTCATATTCTTCCGGTGTCAATGCAGCCAACAAAGGCAATGCAAGTCCTACAAAATAAAGTCTGCTTTTTTTCACAAGTTCACCATATTGATCATATGGTGTTGGTTGTATTAATAAAATTTTCTTATTCATAATATCCCCCTGCTTATTCTATAGGACAATACATCTCCTTATTTTTAAACACATTGTTTTTAGAATAAACAAAATATCTTTCACACCTATATCTGCATATAAATCCGCACGCCTATTTTTGAACGCTAATTTGATTGACATTTTGTAATATTGCAATGTAAATCCAAAAACACTCATATATTTAGGTTTTATAATACAATGAAACAAGTCCTGCTTACGGATATCTTTTGTTAACAATTTCGATGCAAATTCTTTAAAATTATTCGCTCCCTGCATCGGTGTAAATATCGAAATAGTCGGAATGATTGGTCGCGTTGAAATCCAGTGGTACATTTCCCTAAACTCCCGTTTTGACATATCCTGATGCACAATAAATAGACCTGCACAAATGATATGATACTTATGAAGAATCCGAACACATTCCTCATTCTGCCATAACGTAGTATGTTTATTATAGGATTCTAATTCACTGTTATTTGTAGCTTCCAAGCCCACCATGACCAATGCAAGACCGGCCTCAGCCAGTTTTGCTATAATATCTTCATTTTGAGCAATGAAATCAGCCCGTCCATAGATTAGAAATTTCTTTTTCATCTGCTTGCTCTTTATCTGATTTACAAATTCAAGCAAATAATCCCGATTGACCAGAAAATTATCATCTGTTATATGAATATTGGGCACATTTAAAGATGCAATTTCATTTATCAAACTCTCGACGCTTCTACAACGATATCTCCCACTATTCCGATTTGTGCAATAACAAAATGTACACGCATTGGGACAGCTATAAGAATTTTTAACCAGTGCTAACGGTTTAAATGATAAGTATCCATACCTGTGCATATTCCTATAGAAATAAGAACGATTTGGAATTGGCAATTCTTGTGGACTTTCTACTTCTTTATCATTACAAACCCACGCTTCGTCCAATCGATAGCAAATTCCTTTGATTTGCTCTAATTTTATGCTTTTATTTTCATTGTTCAAATAGCTCATTAACAGCATAAAATTTTTCAATCCGCTTAAATGATAAAGATAATCCGCTTTCGACTTATAAAAATTCTGATAATTAAGTTCTACATGACTTCCACCAAGTATCACCTTGATTGTTGCGTTATACCTTTTTATCGCATTCGTCAATTTTATCATTGTTGGCTCTTGTGTAATATATCCTGTAATGCAAACAACTTCCGGATTTACCTCTTTCAGTTTCTTTACAATTGAAGTGGTTTCGTGCCTTCTGTCATAAATTACAGCTTCATACCCCTGTTCCACCAATACAGTATAAAGATACTCAAGTTCTAACGGCTCATGGTCCACCTGATTGGTCATAGAAAAGATGCCTGTTGTTTCAGGTTTTATCAGTAAGACTCTCATTTTTATTTTCCTTATTCTTGTATATTTTATCAAAGGTACCTTTTAATGCCGCCAAATAAATTCTTGGATAATTTACATAATACAAAAAATGATACTCTAATTTAAAAATCCATTTTGGCAAATATTTCGGATTCATCAAAACATAAGTCCCATCAGTTCTCTTATATTCATATTTGTACAAATTTTCCTTATTTTCCTCATAAACAACTGTACCTTTAAATGGAATTAAAATACTAAATAGGACCCAAATTAATTTTTCATTTTTTATAAAACGATTAATCTCCATAAAATTTTTATGGGTAAAATCATAATTGATAACAAACAAGCCTACGCAAAGCATTCTATGTTCACGAAGTATTTTTACCGCTTCTTTATTTAGCGCAACACTGGAATTTTTGTTATAGGAATCCAGCGTTACATCATTAACCGCTTCCAATCCTACTAACATATCACGAAATCCTACTTGATATAAAAGCGGCATAATATCTTTGCATTTTACAATACTATCTGCTCTTGCAAATATCATAAACGTCTTATAACATTTTTTCTCTATCAATTTATTACAGATTTCTAAAACTCGTTCTTTATTGACCAAAAAGTCGTCATCAATAATAAAAATTTTATCATTGTCCAAAGCTACTATCTCTTCTACGACATCATCAACATTACGCTCTGCATAAAAGCATCCGTTGAATTGTCTGGAAATACAAAAATTACATTTTTGCGGACAAGAAAAAGAAGTCTTTAAAACCGAAAACGTGCCTTTTGCCAAAACTTTATATTTCTTGCGATTCTCATAAAACAGACTTCTGTCCGGAAGAATTCCATAATCACAAATAGGTTCGCCTTTTTCCTTTTGTACCCATTCTCCATTTTCTTTGTAAGCAATTCCGCTACAAGGACCTAATTCATTTGCATGAAATTGCTTAGAAACGGCATATCGCAAAGAATCCACTCCATGGTCATAATATACATAATCGATATCATCCAGCAAAAAATCTTCATGATTGATAAACACTTCTGCTCCGCCAACCATAATTTTTAAATCCGGTTTAATCTTCTTAAGCTTATGAATTACTTCAAGCACATACCACGCCATATTGGACATCACTGAAAACCCAATAAATGTGATATTATTTTTTTCAATGATATTCAAAAGGCGGCGAAATCGGAAAAAAGGACCATACAAACCTTCATCGTGTATCATACAAAATGCGCCCTCTGCTTTTATTGCTGCCATAATATATTCCAACCCCAATGGTTCTAATGCAGCCACTCTTTTATCATAATGCACTCTTACTAATAAATATTTTTCTTCTTTCATCTTCTCCTTAAAACCAACCTTTTCTTTTCGTATCATATGCCGTCTTAAATATGGACCTGCAAATTACTTTTGGATAGGTCAACACATGTAACCAATACACCCGAAACATAAACATAAACGAAGACATATGTTCCGGCTTAATCGTAATATGGAGACCATCCAGTCTTTTGGATTTAAAATGAATCACACGATCTTTATACTCATCGTATGCATCCGTTCCTTTATATGGCGTAAATATTCCGAATACCACCCAAAGCAAATTATTGTCTTTGATAAATTTGATTAGATTCTTAAAATCTTTTTTGGTAGAAGTGTGACTTACTACAAAAAGCGCATTACATACTAAATTGTTATCATGTAAATTCTTAATTGCCTGTATATTTTCGTTGCGCGAAGTCTGCTTGTTATATTCATCTAACTGCTCATCACTAATCGCCTCTAATCCAACCATCATATCACGAAATCCTGCCTGATATGCCAACGGCAAAATATCAGGATTTTCAGCTAAAAAGTCAGCTCTCGAGTATGCCATAAATTGTTTCTTTATTCCCCTGCGGATAACTTCCTCGCAAAATAATCTGACACGTTCTTTATTTACAAAAAAAGTATCATCTACAAACCAGATTCTTGGATGATCCAACTCTTCTATCTCGTCAACAACTTTCATAATGTCTCTTTCCGTGTATGTACCACTATTCATTTTTGTACAATAGCAAAAACTACACTGAAACGGACAGGAAAAGGATGCTTTACTTAATGCAAAACTTCCTTTTAAGAAAATGAAGTTTCTTTTTAATCCCTTATAAAACGCTGTTCGATCCGGTTTGCAAATAAAATCGGAAACCGCCGGTCCTTTCGGTTGATACACCCAACTGCCATTCTGCTTAAAACAGATTCCGGTTTGCTGTTCCATAACTTCTTCTTGAAAACCGCCCAGAATCAAATTCTTCATTGTCATTAAGCCATTGTCATAATAAACCATATCAATTGCATCAGTACAAAAATCTTTATAATTCATCTCTGCTTCCGGACCACCTACCCAGATATTGATATTGTTTAAACGATTTTTCAGCCTTTGGGAAGTTTGAATAATATAATCAACGGTATTTGCGTTTGCGTTAAATCCAATATAATTGAAATTCCCTTGTTCTATCTTTTTTACCAATCGGCCAAAGCGGTTTATCCACGGATATTGAAACTCATCAAAAATTTCACATTCTACATCCAAATCCTTGCAAAGTCCTGCAATATATTCGAGACCAAGTGGTTCCAGATTAGCGATTATAGATGTAAACTTCGGTCTTACCAATAATATTTTAATCTTCTGATTCATAACTTCTCCCATTCTATTATCAGCTATTTACCGCTGATTAATTTTTTCAAATATTGTAAGTTTACCTTAAATGCCCCTATGCTTAATTTAAAAGTATCATGAAATCCATATCGTTTTATCATATACCAGGCACTTTTCGGATTTGCAGTAATCATATAGTACAAAACCATTGTATACCAATAATATTTTCTTACAGAAATATTGGTAGGCTTTACTACCAAATGTGCCAAATCCCATTTTTCGTACTCTTCTTCTTTTACAATAAACGACTTGCGGTACTGCTCATATAATTCCGTTCCACGAAGCGGTGTAAGTGGTTGAAGATTCACAAAAACCAGACCTAATTTTTTAATCCATTTGCCAAGTGCACGAAAATCCTCTTTCTTCCAATCCAAACCTAAAATAAAGGTTCCGTAACATTCCACATCATATTTTTTTAGGATCGATACCGCTTCTTCGTTGATTTTTACATTGGTTTTCTTATTATAATCCAACAATTCGTTACTATCGCATGACTCAAGCCCTACAATAACCGCACGTAATCCCACTTCCTTAAACCGTCGGATCACATCTTCGTTACTCGCAATAAAATCCGCTCTTCCATATATCAAATATTTTTTTCGGATATTTTTTGCTTCCAACATATCACAGAATTGAAGTAATCGTTCGCGATTCACCAGAAAATCATCATCCACAATGTAAATCTCTGTTTCTTTCATTTCCTCTAACTCTTTTACAATACTTTCCAACGTTCTTGTAAAATATTGACCATCTGTAATCTGACGGCAAAAACAAAACTTACATTGATATGGGCACCCAAAACTGGTTTTTATCAAACTGCAATTTCTATGAAACATATAATAATATTTTTTTCGATATTGCTTTACTTTCTCTCGGTCCGGAAAGAGGTATGAAAACTCATTTTCTTTTAAAACTACGCCATTTTCCCCACGATACACACCCTCTATTGGTGCCATGTCATCCGGATTTTCTATTGCATTTAAAATCTCTGTAAATGTGCGAATTCCATTTGCGCGTATAATATAATCTATGTATTCTGATACAAAATCCTTTGGATTTACTTCCGCATGAACCCCACCCACAATTACAGGTAATTGCGGATTATACTTTTTTACTTCTTTTGCATAATCCTTAATCACATTAACATGCGAAATATATCCTGTTAATCCTACTACATCAGGTTGGTGCTTTTGCAAATAATATACCAGCGGCTTTTTCTCCAGAATCATATCAACAATAATTGCTTCATGTCCTTCTGCTTCAATATTGGATGCAATATATTCTAACTCCAATGGTTCACATATCATAACATTCTGCAATCCGATTGTTTCTTTATGTGGCTTAGGCCTAAACAATAATACCTTCATTTTTTTGTTCCTCGTCTTTAAATACATGAAATTCAGGAAATGAATAATGATATTCCAAAAGTCCTTTCCCGTGTTTAATCAAAAAATTAATGAATTTATTCGTATGATTTGCATAAAAGAACTTTTTCTCCAAGCATGATCCAAATTTCATTTTTGTTTCTTCCGATGTCTGTCCTAAATCAATTCTTTTGAAATGATGTTCAATGCCATATTTTACAATATGATAAATCATAAAGTAGTATAAATCTGTCGTATCATTTGTATAATCCATACCGCAAAACATGAAAATCAGTTGCTCATCATTACCTTTTAACAATACAAAACCAATTGGCTTATCTTCTCTATAAAAAATCAGCTTATCGGCATCAACCTCATCAAAAAAGCCTTTTTCCAAGCGTTCTAATTGATAATCAGACTTATTGTAAGTATTTAAATACAAATCATGAATTCTTGCATCATTGACATTGTTTTTTACTTGTACATCCACACACGCTTTGATTGCTTTTTGCATCCTTCTCCGGTAGGAGCTTCTTAAGCTATTCATGTATTGGTCGATTGTTCCATATGTAAGCTCCAAAATGCAGGTAGGCAATGTTTCTCCGAGTACATAATGTTGATTTTTCGTTGGTGTTGAAACATTTAATATTAGTTTTGCGCCTTTTATCGTGGCAACATAGTCTAACAAAAAATCCATATCGTTCGTCACGTAGCCGGGACAACTTAACGAACAAGGAAATCCGATAACCTTTAGTGGATAATAGAGCGTCACTTTCCCAAATGTAAAAATATTCATGCGATTATGATATAACACAAAAAAGGCATATGACTCTCCATCTTCCAAGTAATAATATTCCTGCTTGCATTTGTTTTGCCTTTTCAAAAGATTTAACAGTTCCTGCTTAAACGGATATGCAAACTCTTTTGATATCGGTAGCTCTTCAAAACATTCTGTATGATATACTTTCATATGATTATTCGATTTCTTTTTCATAGACCACATATCTTTTATACTTTCCATCACAAATTTGCTCGCAAAAACTTGCCGAATCTGTATTTTCGTCTAAAATCCAAGAAGTCTCCGCTTTTGTAATTGCATACTTTTTTATTGCCAAAAACACTTGATGTATCAGAATAAGCGGCATTCCTTCTTTTCGATAATCCTCTAATACACCATATTCCATAACCTTAGCTGTTTTTATTTTTTTTCTAAGGAAAAGATTTTTCACATAATGCTTTGCTCCAAATGCTTCTCCTGATTTCGCTAATTCATTAAAATCCGGATACCACATAATAAAAGCAACCGGTTTATCACCGTCAAACGCAAAAATCAGCGAATCTTCTTTCATAAAAAGAAATAGCTCTTTTAGCATCTCAATATCTTCCTGATAGGTTCGCGGATAATAATACCGATGCTTGTTAAAACACTTATTATTAAGGTCAGTATATATGTTTGCATATTTCTCAAACTGTTTTTTATCAAAATATCGAAATGTATAATTACGTTCTATCTTACGTAAAAATGCATCATATCGTTCTAATTGATTATGAATACGATCGATTCGATATGTATTAAGACCAATGGTTTTCACATTCATTTTTTGAAAATAAGTATGGTAATAATCGGGATTTATACCGGCTGCAAAAGAATTACGTTCGTTGTAATTAGATGCCAACCATCCCAAACCATAATTAACATGACCATTTAAACCAATCACAATGCGCTTACAGCCATATTCTTTTCCTATTTCGGTAATTTTGTCCATAAGCATTTTGACAGCTTCGTCCGCATTGGGTCTGCTAACAAAAAAACTCAACTGAATATAATCACTTAGTGCATTGGTATATACAATCATACCTTCACACAAAATTTGTGTATCATCTTCTACATATACCACAATCACACTTTTATTCTGAGTAAATGAAGTCTTTCCCGAAAATAATTCTTTTATCATGAATAAATCGTTGTCGACAAAAGGGGAATTTTTCCCATATATTTCTCTTCGAAAAGATAAATACTTTTTTTGTTCTTGTTTTGATTTAACCTCTATTATCTTCATTAAATCGCCCCTTTTTGCTCTAAATATTGAACCAATTCATCGATTGTATTTAAATCCCGATATTCCTTTTCTTCAATTTCGATATGAAATTTTTCTTCAAGTAAACAAATTAAATTGATAAAATCAAAGGAAGATAGTCCAAAATCCTTTTTGAAATTAGCATCTCCTCTTATAATCTGAATTCCGTAGGTATCTGCCATTATTTTTTTTAATTCTTCTAACATTGCCTTATTGTTCCTCGTACTTCTCTCTTAATATTTTTTTGCTACTGTTCTTTTCAAACTCTGTATCTACCAGCTCATAATCCATAATCTGCATATAGTCCGGAACACTCTTGTTGACTTTATCAATATCTGCCTGCATGTGTTCTACCGGTTCTTCTGCATAAATCAAAGCAATTAAAATCCGCCTCTTATGAACCTTCCTGGTCGTAACAATACATTCTTTTACCCAACTTAACACATTTAATTTTTCTTCCAAAATCTCAGGCGATACATTTTTTCCATTATCCAGAATAATCAAATTCTTTTTTCTGCCGGTTATATATAGTTTTCTTTCTTTCAGATAACCATAATCTCCTGTCTTAAAATAACCATTCTGCATACATTTATCAGTTTCATTGGGATTATGGTAATAGCCCATCATAACATTCGGACCTTTAATCAGAACTTCCCCATCTTCCGCAATCTTAGCATCAACTTCTTTGATAAGGGTGCCTACACTATTTTCATCCATATCAAATTCACGATTGATACAAACAAGTGGCGAACATTCCGTCAAACCATAACCATTCAACAAATAGATTCCCAATTCTTTGTAACGTTCTACATAATAAGGATTTAATGGTGCTCCTCCGCAAGAAATAAATTTCAATCTTTTATTTAACAAATTCCCGAACAATACTTTGCGAAGATCAATTCTGAATTTCAAAAGAAAATTGCTAAGACGAATCATTCTTTGTAAGAGCTTTTCTTTATTGGTTCGCTTGGCTTCCGATAATATTTTTTGATACATTCCTTCCACAATCATTGGAACAAGACTAACAAAATACGGATTATATTCCTGCAAGTCTCTTTGAAAATGCTTTAAATTCATTGTCAAACAAACGGTTCCGCCATTATAAAGGGTACACAAAATGCCCGGATTAAAGCCATATGTATGATTCATTGGTAAAACAGCAAGTGTAGGACTTTTTAATACATTATTCTGCAACGCTCCTCTTAGACAAGCTGTAACATTTCTCTGAGACAACATCGCACCTTTTACCGCACCTGTTGTACCGGAAGTAAAAGCAAGTACAGAAAATTTATCGCTATCAACATCCTTAACTTCTTCAAAAAAGCGCTCTATCGATGTTTTCTCTTCTAAAATTACAGAATACATATCATCAATATTAATACATTCTACATCTGTATCTTGCTGATATTGTTCCAACAAATGTTTTGTCTTATTGGTATAAAAAAGCATAGAAATATCAAAATCTTTTATCTGTTTCCATAAATCTACCGCCACAATCTCTTTATCAATTGGAGCAATAACATTAGAAAAAGAAGTTCCCAAATAAATCGTGATGTATTCATATCTGTTTTCGGATAAAATTCCTATATTTTGCCCTTCTATATTTCTGTTTTTCAAGAAAAAAAAGATACTGCCAACCTCATGAATGAGTTGTTCATATGTAATATTTTTTATTATTTCATTTTCACGAAATCGAATTGCTATCCCCTTTGGTGTTCTTGAATATACACCATATAACATCTCATAAAAATTATGATATACAACAGCATCCAAATACGGATATGTTCCCATAATCATCCACCTTTTATTACAAAAATTGACAACTAAACTTATCTTATCATTTATTGAAAACTCCAACAAGGCTTACTGTAATAAAAGTACTAACATTTATAATCAAAACGAAGTGCATTTCGGCCATAATCATCCCCAAAACAACAAAAAAAGAAGGTATATTCCAACCTTCTTCATTAAACTATATCAGATAAATGAACGGAAAACCACGTTTGTTATTTTACACAATTATGTATTGTTCTATTTTACTTATTACTCCTGCTAATACTTCTTTCCAAGATAAAACTCCAACAAAAAAATTCTTTTTTCTAAACTGTTCCCACATTTGCGCCATTGCTTCATTTTCATTAATTTTATTCAGCATAGATGCAATCTCTTCGTGACTAAATACCGTTTCTCTCTTTCCACAAGTTGCGCGAAATGCTTCAAGTAAAATTTCTTTATCTATTTTATCTTCATTCATCTTTATGATACCATATACATCATAAAAATCTCGCATTCTTGTATTCGCAATTCCTCTAGATAAAATTGTCTGCATCTTTTCTGCAAGCAATGTTTCTGTATTATATGATAAAAGTGAAATAGTTCTTTCCTCAAACATGAGCTTATATTCATACTCTATTGCAGTTGGAGTAATAACATCATCTGTCGAAATATCCAATTTAATTGGCTGACGCATTCGATCAAGCGTTGCTTCAAGCATCATTCGAATCCCTCGGTATTCAGAATCTTCCATAATTGTAATAACAGAAGCAATTTTAAACCGGACGCCATCATCAACTTCTATTTCACAAATTTCAGACACAATCTTTTCAGCATCTATCTCATTCAATGGTAATGCTTTTACTGTAGTATCAATATCCATTGTAGCTCTCATATCTACACCAACTATAGAGGCCACTAACATACCACCTTTTAAAATAAAATTGTTTCTATATTTTGATAATGATACTCTCTCTAAAAAACGTTCCATCATAAATGTTCGAATAAGCACTTTTGCGATATCATTATCTCCTTTCGAAACATTACGCACTTTATCTTTTAACTGTTTTGATGTTTGAATCATCCAAGTACCTCCACGTATTTCATTACTTCGTCTCTAATTCCAAGTTGTTCTGCATATTCTACCAATCTTGATAACTGTCTATCTTTGCTGTGCATATAGACTTTCATCGCAGACTGGAAATTCTGTACTTCAACATTATGTCTTTCAATAATTAATTCACAAATGCAGCGTTCTTTGTCATATGCCTTTACCAAATTTCCACTACTAGAAACAACATAGCAGACACCCATCTCGTGCAGTTCTCTAGGTACATACTTTACATGTACTTTGCTATCCTTTTTCAAATGTGTCGCATTATAACCGGTTGGAACAGAAACACAAATATCTGTGTATTCCCTATCAATTAATCCATGCAGATATAACGCAGTCTCTCCTGAAAACACAACCGCAGAATTTCTTACTTGCATAATATAAAGTTCATCTGGCCATATATCATCTGTGATATAGATACCTCTAGCAACCTTTTCCATATTGTTCTCTTTTACATACTGTGACAAAAAAGTTCTAGATACGTTTTTATCTTCTACCATTGATGTAATCAAGTATCCATTATTTTCTTCAATTAATTTTTCTAAAATCTGTTTTTTGCTCATAAAATGCACCCACTTTACATTCTCGCTTAAATTATAATCATTTCAAGCGAAAATGTAAAGTTTAATTTTTAAAAAAGGAATGTTCATGATGTAGCATCAAACATTCCCTTTTTTATGGTTGATTTTTTTAATTACAATAACACCTGAATCAAAACATCTAATACCCAGACACATATTCCACTAATAAACGTAAGATAAAATGCCCATTTTTTATTACAATATCTTAATACATAGGATAATTTAGGATTTTGCGGATCATAGTAAACATCTACTGTAGAATCAATGGGATACATCTTTTTTATAGGATTTTCTTTAATAGAAATAAAAGCATTTTCCTTTCTGTTAACCATCATTATTTGGTTATCTTTTTCTGTATGTTCCATTTCATTTTTTTCATTTAATGATTCTTTCGTAAGAGTAATATAAACTTTATACTCCGGACCTACAACCTTATATTTTTTTCCATCAACCATATACTGCACGATTGGTAAATGAATATTACTGTTTTCACCGCCATAACTAACCATAGTATATTTTTTTACAATTCCTTCTGTCCGCTCTGTACACTTTTTTTGTAGAACTAAATATTTATAGTATACCTTGAAGGCTATAAACAGTAACACCGTTCCACCAATTGCTAATAAAATGCCAAATACAATTTTTATTACCATAATATCATTCATCGTTCTCTCACCCCTGTCTCTTGTAAAACTATTTTGTCTGGATACCAATCCAATATTAATCCTTACCTCTAAGGGCATCAAATTCATTTTGTCTTAAGTGAGGTTCAACGGATAAATCAATGTAACTATCATCCTTAATTACAACCGCCTTAGAAAAATCAACACCGCAATGATTCTTTTTATCCGTCCACAGTACATGCGGATGGTGTAAATGTTTAATGTACACAACCTTTATTGTTCAGTACTTTAAACACATTATGTCATACAGACTTAACAATTTATGCACTTATTTTATATAATAATTCATTTTAAAAATGCCGCATTTTCTTTAACGCGGCATTTTTATTATTTATAATATTGTTCTTTTGAATGATTATACGCAAATTCCTTAGAATTTACCAGCCTTAGCTGCTTCTTCGATAGCTACAGCTACAGCTACAGTCATACCAACCATCGGGTTGTTACCTGCACCGATAAGACCCATCATTTCTACGTGAGCCGGTACAGATGAAGAACCTGCAAACTGTGCATCAGAGTGCATACGTCCCATAGTATCGGTCATACCGTAGGAAGCTGGACCTGCAGCCATGTTGTCCGGATGAAGGGTACGACCTGTACCACCGCCGGATGCAACTGAGAAGTACTGTTTACCCATTTCGATACATTCTTTTTTGTATGTACCTGCTACCGGATGCTGGAAACGTGTTGGGTTGGTGGAGTTACCTGTGATAGATACACCAACGTTCTCATGATGCATGATTGCAACACCTTCCTGAACATCATCTGCACCGTAACATTTTACAGTTGCACGAAGTCCGTTTGAGTAAGCTTTCTCATATACAACATTCAACTGTGCTGTTTTGTAATCGTATTTGGTTTCAACGAATGTAAATCCATTGATACGAGAAATAATCTGAGCTGCGTCTTTTCCTAAACCATTTAAGATAACGCGAAGAGGTTTTTGACGAACTTTGTTTGCTTTCTCAGCGATACCAATTGCACCTTCAGCAGCTGCAAATGACTCATGTCCTGCTAAGAAACAGAAACATTCGGTCTCTTCCTCTAATAACATTTTTCCAAGATTACCATGTCCGATACCTACTTTACGGTGGTCAGCAACAGAACCCGGGATACAGAAAGACTGAAGTCCTTCCCCGATTGCAGCAGCTGCATCTGCAGCACGTCTACATCCTTTTTTAATTGCAATTGCAGCACCTACAATGTAAGCCCAGCAAGCATTTTCAAAACAGATTGGCTGGATACCTTTAATCTGATTATATACATCGAGTCCAGCATCTTTTGTAATTTTTTCAGCTTCTTCGATAGAGCTGATACCATAGCTGTTTAATACAGCATTAATCTGGTCAATTCTTCTTTCATATGATTCAAATAAAGCCATTATCGTATCTCCTTCCTAAAATTACTCGTGACGTGGGTCGATAATCTTAACTGCGTCAGCCACACGACCATACTGTCCTTTTGACTTCTCCCATGCAGTATTAGGATCATCACCTTTTTTAATGAAGTCAGTCATTTTTCCAAGAGATACAAACTGATATCCAATTACTTCGTTGTCTGCGTCAAGTGCAATACCGGTTACATAACCTTCTGCCATCTCGAGGTAACGAACACCTTTTTCTCTTGTTGCATACATAGTACCAACCTGAGAACGAAGTCCTTTTCCTAAATCCTCAAGACCTGCACCAATTGCAAGACCATCATCAGAGAACGCACTCTGTGTACGACCGTAAACGATTTGTAAGAACAATTCTCTCATGGCAGTATTAATAGCATCACATACTAAGTCTGTATTTAAAGCTTCTAAGATTGTCTTGCCCTGTAAAATCTCAGCTGCCATTGCTGCTGAGTGAGTCATACCGGAGCAACCAATTGTCTCAACCAATGCTTCTTCAATAATACCATTTTTTACATTAAGAGAAAGCTTGCAAGCACCCTGCTGTGGTGCACACCAGCCAACACCATGTGTAAAACCTGAAATATCTTCAATTTTTTTGGAATGAACCCATTTTCCTTCTTCCGGGATAGGAGCCGGTTCATGTTTTGCGCCCTTTGCAACAGGACACATGTTTTCAACTTCCTTTGTGTAAATCATATAAAACTCCTTTCGCATGATTGTTTTCAATGTTCAACCTATTTCGGCAACATACCGCGTCTATTTTCGCATATTTTCCTTAATAAGTCTAGTGCAAAAATACTTTTTTTTTATAACAATATTCTCCATATCTTTATAAATGGAATTTGACATAACAACCCCTCGAACCCTTGAAAGGGGATAAATATTGGAATTTCGCCCAATTACGGTTCCCGGATTCAATACGGAATTGCATCCTACTTCCACAAAATCACCAAGCATTGCCCCGAATTTTTTAAGTCCGGTTTCAATCTGTTCTTTTGTATCATAACAATCTTTAACAACAACAAGTGTTTTGTCTGATTTTACATTTGAAGTAATTGAACCTGCACCCATATGAGATTTATAACCCAAAATGGAATCGCCTACATAATTATAATGAGGTACTTGAACACAATTAAATAGAATTACATTTTTTAGTTCCGTAGAGTTTCCTACAACAGAACCCTTTCCCACAATAGCACTTCCACGAACAAATGCGCAGTGGCGTATCTCTGCATCTTCGTCAACGATAAGCGGTCCATGAAGTGATACACTCGGAGCTATGTTCGCACTTTTGGCAACCCAAATATCCTCTCCTCTTTGTTCAAATTTATCGGCATCCAATGTCGGTCCTATTTTACGGATAAAATCAGAAATCCCCAAAAGCGCCTCCCAAGGATAGGTAAATTGCGACAGATACTCACCTGCAATTGTTTCTTCAAGTGTATATAAATTACTGATTTTTGCATTTTCCATATCTTATATTTCCTCGTCTTTCTTAATTGCTTCTTCGCTTATTTCTTCACCCGGATTATCAAAATCAAATTTTATGGTATCTTCTTCATATTTTAAACACGAATCAAATACGTTTCCTGCTTTTGATGTGAACCCTTGAATTTTTTGTCGGGTTTTTCCGGTCGTTAATAATTCGATAATAATCTCTTCGGAAAGCGGCACTTTTGCGACCGTATGCCATAATTTAAATCCACATTCACATTCATATTGCCACTGTCCTTTTTTCATAAGCGTCTGACATTTTGGACATGGAACATTGGAATCTACCGGTTTTGGTTTCTCCGGAAAATCAAATGTAATCTGTCCTTCTTTGGTCAGCTTTAAAGGAGCATCGAATTTCATTCCCGTTTTTGCAACAAACCCTTCAATTACACCGGTTTTTCCTCTTGTTAATAGTTCTTTTACCTGTGCTTCTTTTAATTTCACACTGGCGATTTTTCCAATTACAAAACGGCAGCTATCTTCCTTTTCCTTATTATAATTTGAACAGCCATATCCAAACGGTGTCACAATAATGTCACCACCGCAAATCGGACAATGAACATCTTTGACTTTTTGTGGTTCTAAATCATTGAAATCAAACTTCAATCCTGTGATGATTCCGTTTTCATCTTTTGCCAATGCAACTCTGGCATCAAACTTTTTACCGGCTTTTGACTTAAATCCGCGAATTGTACTTGTAATTCCGTTTGTTAGAAGTTCTTTTACTTGAGCCTCCGTCAAACTCTTGTCTGCCATTTTTCCAATCGAAAAACGACAGCTATTTTCTTCCTCATGTCGGTAATTCGCACATCCAAATCCAAACGGTGTTACCACAATTTCTCCGTCGCAAAGCGGACATTTGACATCTTTTACAACTTTTGCTTCTACATGCTCAAAGTCAAAACGAATGACATCTTTTCCATCTTCGTCTTTCTCCAGAATAAGACATGCATCAAATTTCTTACCGTTTTTCGACTTGAAACCACGCAACGTATCTGTCTTTTTATCTATCAACAATTGTTTGATATTTGCAGCACTTAAAGATTTTCCTGCAATTGTACCAACGGAAAACCGACAACTATTTGCATCCTCTGCTTTGTAATTGATACAACCATAACCAAATGAAGTCTTTTTAATTGCTCCTCCACAAGAAGGACAGGTTACATCTTCTATAATTTCCGGTTCCACCTCTGAAAAATCAAATTGAATTCCGGTTTTCCCATCCTCTTCTTTTATTAATTTTAACATTGCGTCAAATCGCTTGCCTGCTTTTGATTTAAAGCCACGAATGGTTTCCGTTTGCCCCTTTTCAATCAAAGCCTTTGCCTGTTCTTCTGTTAATGATACTCCTGCGATTTCACCAATATTAAAATTACATCCTGATTTATCATTTTTATAATTGCTGCACCCAAAGCCAAATGGAGTTGTGACAATTTCGCCATCACATATCGGACATTTTATCCCTATCTTTCTTCTGGCTCCTGCACCTTTTGCATTTTTTCCCGCAAACTCGCTAATCCGCTCTGCCAATGGCTGGCGAATATTTTGTGCAATCATCTTTTCGGTTTCTGTGCGGATAAACTCTTCCAATTTACCGCGATAATCCCAAAAATCCACTGTTCCTTGCGTGATTCCCTCTAATCCTTTTTCCCATGACGCTGTCATTTTCGGATTTAATAACGCCGGAACCGTCATTTGAACTACCTCAAAAACCATCTCTCCCAAATTTTCCGGAGTAAGGACCTGTGTTTTCTGATTCAAATTCAAATATCCAATACGTACCAATTTTTTTATAATTTCTGCGCGTGTTGCAGAAGTTCCAATACCGGATCCTTTAATTTGCTCGCGCAATTCTTCTTCTTCAATCAACTGACCCGCATTTTCCATAGCAAGAACCATAGAACCGGATGTATATCGCTTCGGCGGCGATGTCTTTCCATGCTTTATTTCATATCCCTGTACAGAAACTTCGTCTCCGTTATGTAATCTATCCGCAAGTTCCAATAAGACAGTCGGATCCGCAAAGGAATCCTCCTCATTCTCATCCGCAGTTTCTGTTGTTGAATTTGGACTTTTTTTCTTCGGGATTCCTGCAATTTCCAAATATCCCGGTGTTTTTAATACTTTTGCAGATGCAAAAAAAGATTCCTTTTCTACACCAACGGTTAATTTTACATTCTGATATTCCGCCGGCGGATAAAAGATACTTAAAAACCGTCGTACGATTAATTCAAATACCATACGTTGCAATTCGTTTAAGGAATTTAATTCCGTCAATTGTCCGGTTGGTATAATCGCATAGTGATCGGTTACTTTACTATCATCTGTATATTGTGTTTTTGCAATATTGGCATAAAGTTTTTTATTTATAATATTCTCAACAAAAGAAGCAGTTGGTTCAAATCCCTTTAGACGACTTATGTTTTTATAAATTTCTTTTGCAATTGCTGATGATAATACTCTGGCATCGGTTCTAGGATAGGTTGTCAACTTTTTCTCATATAAATCCTGTGCCACCTGCAATGTCTGATCCGGGCTGATTTTGAAGCGTTTGGCACACTCTGCCTGTAATTCGGCAAGATTAAACAACAGTGGTGCCCGTTTTTTGGTTATGTTCTTCTCAACAGAAAGAACTTTTGCCGTTTTTGGGGAAAGCTCCTCTATAAGTGCATTTGCATCTTTTTCTTCTTTGAACCCGTTTTCCTTATATAATAACGGCGACTCAAAATATTTAGAGCCTTCGATTGCTTTCCATTCGCCTTCAATCCTTGCATCTGTAAATTTGCCAACAACACGATAAAATGGTGTCTCTTTAAAATTACGGATTTCACGCTCCCGAATAACAACCATTCCCAGAACACACGTCATTACGCGTCCTACTGCAATTGCTGTATATGACTTTGTTCCGGCCGCATCATTTAATAAATTCCCGTATTTTACGGACATGACACGCGAAAAATTAATTCCCATTGCATAATCTTCAATGGTTCTCATGATTCCGGAATATCCTAAATTTGCATAATCCGACATCGGTTTTGCTTCATGAATCCCACGCAATATTTCCTCTTCCGTCTGGGAATCAATCCATACACGAAGTTCTTTCATCCCTTCTCGAACACCACCAAAATTACGGATATTTTCTTCGATGGTCTGACCTTCTTTTCCGGCATCACCTGCCCAGTAAACACAGTCAATATCCTCTCTTTGAAGCATTCCATGTACAATGTCATATTGCTTCTTTACATCTTTAATGACGTCATATTTATAATCCTTTGGCAAAAACGGAAGGTCTTCTAACTTCCATTGCTTATATTTTATATCATACGATTCCGGATATACCAATCCCACCAGATGCCCCACACACCAAGTAATTACATATTCCTGATTCTCGATATAACCATCTTGCCGTCCATTGACATGCAAAACATTTGCAAATTCTCTCGCCACCGATGGTTTCTCTGTAATAATCAATGATTTTCCCATATAATCCTTATAATTCCTTCATATCAATTAATGTAAAACGTTGATCATTTTTTGTTATCTCTACTAATTCCGGCTGGAACGTAGTTGCAGAAAACAAAAAATAATGATTGGAAGAAAGTTTTGCCCGCTTCATCATTGCATCCATTTCTTCACACATATCTATTGTAAGCATCGGTTTTTCCCAATTACATAGACCAATGATGTTCTCTCGCACACTATTTTGGGCAATAATATCAATATTTCCTTCTTTACCAACCCATGTTCCCATTTTATGAATTGCAAACGGTAATCTTCCAATTTGATTTAACAAAAGTAAATATTCCATACAAACATTGCGGAAATATCGATTCAAATAACGATCCAACTCGTCTGCAATATAGCGGTCATAAAATTCTGACGGTGTTAGCAAATACAAATCTGACAAGTGCGGATAGACAAACTTAAACCAAAAATTAACAAATGTATCTTGTATTTGATAAACACCTTTCTTGGCATTTTCCCATCCACCTGTTTCAAAAGAAACTACCTTCTCAACAATGTCAAAATGACTCAAATTTTTCATGTATACGCTAATCTTTGCTCTTGAGTATCCGGTTTTTAAATATAAATCATTTAACTTATTATGCCCCTGTGCAATCGCAGATAATATGGTATTGTACACGGATAATTCTCGAAGTTCCGAAGAAATCAAGGTCTCTGCCATTCCAAATAAATAGCCATTCTCCGATAAAACCAAATCACAGATATTTTCTTTAAATGTTTTCTTGCGATTCCAACGTTCCATATATCCCGGAACCCCACCAAGAACGCCATAAATCTTAATACATTCACTAACCGGAAATTCGGAAAAATAACGCACGATATCTAAGAACTTTAAATCTTCAATTTTAATATAAGAATCAATTCGTTTTGCCTCTTCGCCAAAAAGCGAATTACATTCTTGTTCCGCCCAAACAGTAGAAGAACTTGCCAAAACAATAAATACCGGCCCCGGATAAAGACGTTTCATTTTAAGCTTTATAATACTTTTCAAAAACTCTTCATCCTTTTTTAAAACATACTGAGCCTCATCAATTACAACAATTAACTTGCTTGGGTCCCCGCTCTTGATACGATTGAAATATTCATCATACGTATGTTTCTGTAGATTTACATCAAATTGTCTTTCGATTTCTTCTCCCATCATGCGATTCTGTTCTTGTGCAGAAGCCTGACGGCATCGATAATAGAAAAATTTCTTCCCGGAAAGAAATGATTTTATTAATTGATTTTTTTCACTTTCTTTTTTTCCATACAAAACAACTAATTGATTTCCCGATAACGCATATAAATCTTCCAGTTTTTTCATATCTGTGCTTTTTGCTACCATAGTTTCTCCTTCGTTTTCCCGTTTCAAATTAGATAACAAAAATTATATCATTTTTTAATTTTTTACACAAGAAAAAAGGTGCCGAAAATAAATTTCGACACCTAAACCTTTTTTCATTATTTCTTTGTAATATATCCTTGTGCTTTAAGTAATTCTGCACAGAGTACAGCACCACCTGCAGCACCACGAACTGTATTATGAGAAAGTCCAACGAATTTCCAATCATAAATGCTATCTTCACGAAGACGTCCAACGGATACACCCATTCCGTTTTCATAATTAACATCTAAAGATACCTGTGGACGATTATCCTCTTCTAAGTACTGGATGAACTGTTTTGGAGCGCTTGGAAGTTCTAATTCCTGTGGAACACCTCTAAAGTTCTTCAAAGCATCTAACAACTGCTCTTTGGTAGGTTTCTTTTTGAATTTAACAAATACAGCTGCTGTATGTCCGTTTAATACCGGAACACGGATACACTGACATGTGATTGCCGGTGATTCTGCCGGTACAATTGCTTTTTTCTCAGGATCAATGTGGCCCCAGATACGAAGTGGCTCTTTTTCTGACTTCTCTTCTTCGCCACCGATGTAAGGAATGATATTCTCTACCATCTCAGGCCAATCTTTGAAGGTCTTTCCTGCTCCAGAAATTGCTTGATAAGTTGTAGCCACTACTTCATATGGCTCAAACTCTTTCCAAGCGGTAAGAACAGGCGCATAGGACTGAATAGAACAATTAGGTTTAACTGCTACAAAACCACGGGTAGTTCCAAGTCTTTCTTTCTGATATTTAATAACATCCATATGATCCGGATTCACTTCCGGAACAACCATCGGAACATCCGGTGTCCAACGATGTGCGCTATTGTTTGACACAACCGGAGTCTCTGTCTTTGCATAATCTTCTTCGATCTTTTGAATCTCTTCTTTAGTCATATCTACTGCAGAAAATACAAAGTCAACATCTGCAGCAACCTTCTCTACTTCATTAACGTTCATTACAACGATATTTTTTACTGCTTCCGGCATTGGAGTTGTCATTTTCCAACGATCACCAACTGCCTCTTCGTATGTTTTTCCGGCACTTCTCGGACTTGCAGCAATGGTAGTAACCTCAAACCATGGATGATTCTCCAATAAAGAAATAAATCTCTGTCCAACCATTCCGGTTCCACCAAGAATACCAACTTTTAATCTTTCACTCATTTCATAATTCTCCTCTTCTTTTATTCAAATAAGTCATTTGCCGCCATGTCCGTTCTCCGCAAACAACTGTCTTTATGGGAAATATCTTACTTGAAATTAGCCCAAAATACAAGAAACAAAATATCACAATTTAATAGATAAATTCATCATTTTTTGTAACTATTGCACAAGGTGCTATTTCGAAAGATATTCCTCGCAAATTGCAATGACTTGCTCCATGGAAGTTTTTGAAGGAGCACCGATTGTACAACGCGTATTTACACATGTTTCCATGGAAATCGCATCGTAAATATCTTCTTTAAATACAGGACTAATTGCCTGTAATTCTTCTAATGACATATCATCAATTGCAATCTCTTTTTCGATACAATAAAGAACGATTTGCCCAACAATTCCATGTGCATCGCGGAAAGGCACACCATTTTTCACCAGATAATCCGCTGCATCTGTTGCATTTGTAAATCCATTATTCGCGCTTTTTCTCATAATTTCTTTATTAAATCGCATCGTATGGAGCATTCCGTTAAAGAGTGCAATACAACCTTTTGCGGTATCGAATGCATCAAAAGACAGCTCTTTATCTTCCTGCATATCCTTATTATATGCAAGCGGAATTCCTTTCATGGTGGTGAGAATAGAAATAAGTGCTCCATATACACGTCCGGTTTTTCCACGTACCAATTCTGCAATATCCGGATTCTTTTTCTGTGGCATAATACTACTTCCCGTACTATATGCATCATCAATTTCTACAAATTGATACTCATTCGAATTCCAAATAATAATTTCCTCAGAAAAACGGCTCAAATGCATCATGATAGTAGATAATGCAGACAAGAACTCAATTAAGTAGTCTCTGTCAGATACGCCATCCATACTATTTAATGTCGGTCCATAAAATCCAAGCAACTCGGCTGTATAATTACGATCCAATGGATATGTTGTGCCTGCAAGCGCTCCGGAACCAAGCGGACAATAATTCATACGCTCATAAATATCATTTAAACGCAAACGATCGCGCTTAAACATCTCAAAATATGCCCCCATATGATGTGCTAACGTAATTGGTTGTGCCTTTTGCAAATGGGTAAATCCAGGCATAATGGTATCGGTATTTTCTTTCATGATACGAAGAATTGTTTGTAATAACTCTTTTAACAATTCATCCGTCTTTTGAACTTCAGCTCTTGTATAAAGACGCATATCCAATGCAACCTGATCATTTCTGCTTCTTCCGGTATGTAATTTCTTTCCGGTATCTCCCAGACGATCTATCAAATTTGCTTCCACAAAGCTATGAATATCTTCGTATGTATCGGAAATCTCCAGTTTACCTGACTCTACATCTGCACAAATTTCTTCCAGGCAATGAATAATTGCATTCATTTCTTCTTCCGTAAGAATGCCCTGTTTTCCAAGCATTTTCACATGAGCAATACTTCCTTCTATATCCTGTTTGTAAAATTTCTGATCAAATGAAATAGACGCATTAAAATTATACACCAACTGATCGGTTTCTTTTGTGAAGCGTCCTCCCCATAATTGTGCCATTTTATTCTTCCTCTCTTTCTTCTTTTTGTTTTATTTCCAAATCTCTTTGTCTTTTCGAATAAACACACCCACAATAATATTGTCGGTACATATTATATTCTTTGGATATTTCTGTGGATTTTTTATATCCGTTTTTCTTTTTAAAATCAGAAAACAAATATTTTACGCCATATTGTTCTTCTAATAATTCTCCGATTTCATTTAATTTCTTAGCATTTTTCATGGGACTGATAGAAAGCGTTGTCGTAAAAAAATCAAATCCATGCTCCACGGCATATTCCGCTGTGCGTTTCAATCGTAATTCATAACACGCAAAGCAACGCTCTCCACCTTCCGGTAACTCTTCCATTCCCTTTGCCATATGATAAAATTCCTCCGGCTTGTAATCTATTTCCACAAAAGAAACCGGATACTTTGTAGAAAAATCATGGATAAATCTCTCTTGCTCCGCCACGCGCATCGTATATTCTTCCGGCGGAAAAATATTGGGATTATAATAAAGTACCGTGATATGAAAATACTCTGCTAAATACTGCAAACAATAAGAACTACACGGTGCACAGCAACTGTGTAACAACAATCGAGGAATCTTTCCGCCTTTACAGTACTTCGCAATTATTTCTTCCATCTTTTTTTGATAATTCACTGTATTCATAAACACCTCTGGCTATACACAGACAAGGAGCGCAATGTGCGCTCCTTTGCATTATTCTTCTTCATATCCAAACATCTGACAAAAAATTTTTCTTCCTGTCTTTGTACGAAAAATATCCCTATACGCAACTTTTTTATGATGCTCGCTCTGATTCTCCTCAAACAAATTCACCAAAAAATCAGCCTCTACCAAAATACGATAGTCATTTCCCTCAATTTGGTCATAAGTATGATGATGTCCTATAAGATAGCATATACGCTCTATCATATAGTTCTCAAATCCCAAATCAGAAAGCATCTGTTGTGCTACAATTGGTCCTTCCTGCTCCTGAAGCTCCCCATCACATTTTCCGTATTTTTCTTCTGCCGGACGAATTCCGATATCATGCGTATACGCTGCTGCTTCTAAAATGAACAAAGAAACTTCATCCAAATCTTCGCCAAGACCAATCAACCTAGCAAAGCTGTGGACCTTCAAAAAGTGCTGAATGCGAAGGGGATCACCGGCGTAGTAGGCAATCATACTTTCACACAAATCATCCAACTGACGTTGACTATAACTATCACTATCCATTTGTTTTTTCTCCTATATTAATAAATCGTAATGCCATGGTCGCTGCTACATAAATGATTGCACAGAAAATCACAAGAAGTAGTCTGTCCATCAAAACTCCGGCAATAATTTCTGCCAAGATAAAAATGCCATGAATCCAAAGCTCTACCTGATGAAGCATAACTGCAATTGCAGTCTCTATGATAATAAGTACACAAACAGCGACAACAGGTTCTTTTAATACAGCAACACCTAAAATCGCTATCACAAGTGCTACAATAGCAAACCCAATCATTGCAAGTAACTGCTTATTATCCTTCAATTTCATCAACATTTCTTTATTCAAATGAATCTTATTCATGCTAGTCTTGTCCTCTTTTTCATTATTCTGAGGCAATTATATCAATTTCTCAGCAAAAGAACAACCCGATTTGTATCGATTTATAAAAAATAGCGGGAACCCCCTGTGCACCTAAGGTTTCCCGCCATCCTTTTTTATAAAAAGGAAAAAAGCCAATAAGGGGATTCGAACCCCTGACCTACGCATTACGAGTGCTCATATCGAATTTATTACATCCGCTAAAATCAATACTTTCCGAGCTTAAAATTACTTTTACTCAATAATTACTCAATAATTATTTTTCTTTTGTTTATTTTGTATAGGCACCATTTTACATTAAAAAAGGCGGTAAGATTCAACTCCTACCGCCCTTAATATTATACTATGGCAACATTTTATTAACCAAATTTTGGATAGTAGTATAGTCATATCCGGCAGCGATAAGATTGTTCTTTCTTTCGGCGCCATTGCCCCACTTACCTCGCACAACTTCTTTCGCGATTTCCTCGTTTGATTTTTTTGTCGACAGAGTTTTTTTGCCGCACCTTGCATTTACGATTTTTTGAACCGCTTCATAATTATATCCAGCAGAAGTAAGACGGCTTTTTCTCTCAGCTCCGTTTCCCCACTTGCCGGCTAGTACCTCTGCGGCAATTTCTTCATTCGATTTCCTTGCTGGAAATGTAATACCTTTGATCTCTGCCGGAAAATCACGATAACAGATATTCATATCAACATTACCTTTAATCCCATCAACGACTCCAACCGAGGTGTACTGCCACATATCAGTGTTTTCTACACTTGGTTCTGTTTGTGGTTGTCCATTGTTTGTTCCGTATTTTGCCACCCACTTTGTGAATCGGTTAAGTCCATCCTTTAAATAGGAAGTCCACCAATACTGGTTTGCATAGACTCCACACCAAAACCCAGCTGTTTCTAAAAGATCACCAAAAACAAGCGCTCTCTCTACTGCTCCACTCTCAGTTCCGGACTCCTCTAAATCCAAATACACCGGATATAATAACTTGCCCTTGTATGGCTCGACAAGTCTAAGCACATGCTCAGCCTCGCTCTTAGCATCTTCCACTGTTTTTGCATAAGAATACAGATACACTCCGAATGGAATTCCATATTGTATACACGCATCTACGTTCTCTTTAAATCGGGCGTCGTCTTGTGAAACGATGTCCTTGCCATATCCACATCGGATGATCACACCATCCACTTGTCCTTTTACTTTTGCCCAGTCAATAGCTCCCTGGTGCTTTGATACGTCAATCACTCTTCTTTCCATATTATTTTTCCTCCGCCTCTTTTACTTTTGTTTTTGCATCTAACAATTTCTGGGTAATATCCATGCCTTTCACAAGAAAGGTTGGTACTTTTACATTCATTTCCACCAAATTTTCCAGAACGCTACGTATCTCATTAATTAGGTATGTAGCTAATGTAAACCAACCAAAAAACGTAACAAAGGCCAGATTCACACTTATTATTTCTCCCATATAAACAAAGCAATGCGATACGAAAAAGGCTATTCCAATAACAACCCAATATAGCACTTTTTTAAGAATCCCTTTAGCTCCTATCGAGCTTGATTCATTTTTCTGGAAGAACTTCGCCTTAATCCATCCGGTGATATAATCAGCTAAATTTAGCAACAAAAAACCAGCAAATAAAAACCAGTATTTTCCAAAAATAGCAGTGCCAATTGTTGCGATAAATCCGTAAACCATATTTACTTTCATTCCTTTCATTTTTATTTTCCTCTCTTTCTTATAAAATTTGAAAGCCCAATACCAGAAATAAACTGATATTAGGCTCTTAGGCTCTAAAATTATAGTTAACGATAATAAACATTTGTAAGAATGGACGAAATGGAAGATCCTCCGCCGGAAAATTTTGACCATGATTCATATAAGTTAATTTCCGATTTGTCATAATCATATAAATATGCAAGATTTCCATTATATGTTTCGTCGTAGTAATAACCAGCCATTCTCAGCATTTCCGCTGCATTGCTGTTTGGAATTATAACGTCAATTATTGCTTTTGTGGATCCAGAGACATTTACTGTTGCTGCGATTCTAAATTCATTTGCTACATCTTTATATTCTTCGACAGAACATCCATTTGTTCCGTAAAATCCACTAATGAACTTCCACTTAGTTAACTCTTTTTGTTTATTATATATTTTGGGGAGTATGTCAGTTACCGTTCCCTCTTCAATCGTGGATATATCAGTTTCTCCCAATATGCCATGTAAGTACCGAATATTTTTAAACATTAGTGAAATTTTTTCAAACAATGAACTATGCTTTTCTCCAGAACTTAGGACTTCAACGTCTTCCCATTCTTCAGACTCCGCGTCGTGCGAATTAAATGTCACCTTGTTGTTAGTAGAATCACCATTCGTTGTTAGATATCCGGATAAACTTGGTGTGCTTCCTTGCGGTCCTTTTATGTTACAAGCATATATCCACTTTGCTACACTTGGAGCTCCGGCAACGGTACATCGATACATGTTGCCGGTTGAAGTGTTAAGATATAAGTCGTCTGCCTCACTTGATACACCACTTCCACTAAACACTGTCGCGGTCGTTGATGTTCCGGTTATCGCATTTCCTGTAAATATTTTACTACCACGGATTCCTGTATTTCCCTTTTCACCCTGGTCTCCCTTAGGTCCTCGCTCTCCTGCCGGACCTTTTACGTTACCAATCAAAAATCTTGCCATCTTATCCCTCCACGTTGTAGAACAAGTCGCCATTCGCATCGAGCTCAAAAGGACTTGTTTCTGTCTCGTCGTTTGTTACGCAAAACAAATTCCCCGATTCACTATCGACTTCCATTGTAAAGAAGCCGTTTGACGGAATCGTCACGCCACTTACTCCCGGCGGTCCTTGGTCGCCCTTGTCGCCTTTATCGCCTTTATCACCTTTATCGCCTTTCGGTCCTTGTTCGCCGGTTGGACCTTGAGGACCGTTAAAGGCTCCCGTTTCGACTTTTCTTTCGAATTCCTCAATCACAGATATAGACTCTGCTTCACGGTCTAATAAGTCTTCAAAATTCTCAATATACGCGTTCGAATCGTTATAGCACGTTTCAATCGAATCATGAATCGACTGCCGAACGTCCCTTCCGTATCTGGCGGTCAATATCTGTTTTAGAAGTTCCTGTATCGCCATGTAGCCTCCTACTCTGCATCAACCACCGTCTGAGCGTAGCTCTCCAATGCATTGATAGCGCTCACTGCCTCGTTATCCGTCACAACGCGATTGACCTTTACGTTTCCATTGATAACCTTTCCGCTTTCGTCAATTTCATCGTAAGTGACAGCCATTCTTTTCATATTCCCATCACTCGCTATTGCTAATCCTTTAATATTTTTCATTTACATTTCCTCCTTGTTAACGTCATATAAAAGAGTTTCAAGATATGAATAAACTTCACTTATGTTATCTTCCATAATTTCTCTTTCTCTTGATAACTCTAGCCTCATAGTGTCATATTCTTTTTGAATCGCTTTAATTTCCCATCCAAATGACATGCCCGGTGTTCCTTCGACAACAAAGTAACTGGATGTTCTCTCGGCAACATGGCAATCGCCTTTACCATATGATTGAAGAAATAGCTGATAACGGCAATCTTTGTCTATGGTTTCTCCAAATACATCATCAATAAATACAAAACATTTCCCTGTTTCATCCAGTATACCTTCTCCTATGTCTCCAAACATCGGTGAAGGCATTTCATAACAATACAGCAATCTATTATTATAATTTGGCGTGTGGACTACTCTAGATTTTTCTCCTGATACTTCAAGCGAACCCGCAGCAAATATATTTCCATTTGATGAAAAATAGCTTGTGGTTGAGTATGTATTCCCGGTTACATCCAATAGATTGTTACCAGATACACGACCTAAATCCAAGCCCCTCGGAGTCAATCCAACCCACCCACCATTAGCTTGAAAACAATCTATTTCATCGGCTCTTATCTGAGATGTAGAATTGTAATTTGTATTATACGCTACAATATTAGCCCTGAACAAATCGCCATGGATTTTTAAACTACCACCAGTTATTTCACTACCATCGATTGTTCCACCTTTGATTGTATTGCCCTTTATAGTAATTCCTTGTAAAATTCCAACCGTGATAAAATCAGCAACTATCCTACCATCCATCGTCATTGCCAGCCCAAATGTTCCGTTGTAGCCGGTGGACGAATAACCTAATCCATTAATGTTCCACCGCCACACTTTCTTGGCTGTGTTAATATCTGGAGTATCCATAATCAAAAGTTCTTTTGGGGTTCCGTTTTCGTCATTAATGAAATAAATGTTTCCTTCTGTTGCATTTTTAATAATTTGCGATGCATTTTCCTTTGCGAGATCTAATATCGCCGTTTGTTGTGGTATTTGATTTTTCAAACTAACTTGTTCTCTCTGGACTTGCTGAGTGTATGATTTTTTTACATGTTCTCCTATAGTTATGTTATGGTTGGTCGCTGGATTAAGTAAGTCTAGTTTCTTTTCTGTAATATAACTCCACTTATCCATTCCAAATGGTTTTGCAACTGTTCTGGCTGAATCACCTAAATCAAATGACTGAATATTACTATCTAACAAGGACAGGTCAACTGCAGTAACATTAATTGACATGTTTTCGAATTGATTTGACTGTAGCCAATTTCGTCCAGCTTCCATTAGATCATTAGGGTCTGTTATATCATTAAAATAAACCGTCTTCCACACATAACCTATACCAGAATTAATTGCATCTACATTTTCAATATAATCCATTCCTTTGTTAACAGATTCAATAGTTACGTAGGCATCTACCCCATCAATCACACTGTTTTCTAATTTTGCTCCTAATGGTCTGATGACCGTAACAATACTATCTGCATCCAATCCTGATGTATAATCTATCATGTTTTTCCCAAACTTTATGGGTTGCTCACAAGATTTTCCATAATCTTGCAATCGTACTAAATCAAGGTACCTTACCCCATTTACTTTTCTAATTCTTAAATAACCATCTAATTTTTCGCACATTTCTGAACGAATATAATCTAATGTATTTTCAAAATTAGTAATCCAATCATAATTTTGATTTTCTACAGTAACCATTCCCACCGAAAATTGTTTTCGCTTCTCTACCCTTGAATTATGCTCAGCTAATACATATGATAGCATCTGTTCCGGTGTGGCGTGTTTGTATGCCTTTTGCGGCTGGGAAGATGCATTAAGATAAGACATCTCCCCAACTGCATAAAACATTTTTTCGTTTCTTATGTTTCCTTTGCAGTTTCTTACCTCTCCACACCAAATTTCTTGACCATCTTTATTAACCGCTAACTCTGACACCCTTAAATAAAATGCATTAAACAACGGATTGGATGGTGGAACTGTTATATTAAATTCTCCTGATTCGTTTAATTTTAAAGCAAGAACAGCTACTGTTATTGCATTAATTTGATCACCCGGGTAATACAATATTTTTCCGTCTAAGTAAACCTCGTACATTATAGGCTTCCTCCTCTGTATTTAATTGTCCCTGTTCCTTGGCCATTAAACTGCATCATAACTTCTTGCCGACCGGCGACCAATAATTGTGGAAATCTGTTTTCTCCAACAACTAGTGAATATGTATTTCCGTTGGCAGTTACACTCAGCGTTCCATTTACAGTTTCTATATCAAAAATTGGAACGGTCAGCATATTCCCTTTAGGGATTGTTATTGAGTTATTACTGAATGAGACGGGACCTATATATCTGACAACTCCATATTCGAAATCAAACGGATCCCATAGCCAATTATCTTCTGAATTGAAAACATCATATTTATATGGGTCTGCCATAGGTATTTTAAATTCAAATTGGCCAAGCTCTCTTGCTCTGTCAAAATTTGCTATGTTGGCTCTTCCTTTCCAGAAAAAATTAGGATCATTACTAAAAGTAACATGCACAATTTTTCCCTCGATTTCATTACGATAGATTGATATAATGGTATCCCAATCTAGCCTGTTATTTTTTCCTCCTAACAAAACGCTGATGGGACGATGTTTAAAAATTGGTCTATTTGTTATAGCCTCCGACAAATCAATCATTGCAGAAGCTCCCGGAACCGTAACATAAGATGTTTCCTGTACAGGGTCACCAATATAATTATTGTTGCCAACCGCCAATCCCCAATCCGCCAGAGTGTCGAATTCTAATCCGGTTGACTCTACCGTTATCTTTGCGCTTATCGTTAATGTTTCACTCATCTGTATTTCTCCCTTTCTGCAATACGTCCAAGCTCATCATTCATTTCTGGAGCAATCTCTCCTACTAAAACACCATTGTCAAGAACTATTGATGTTCCTGCAGCAAGATATGGAAGATATGTATTAAGCAGCCCTAGCAGTTCTCCAAGACCTTTCCCTGCGGTTGCACTACCGCTTAACGGTTGAACCATTGCACGTCCTCCACTGACAGTTAAAATCTCCGGTCCTGCTTCTCCAATAACTGCTGTTCCATTAACCAGAGAGCCGCCTTTTGCAAGATAAGCAATTTCCCCAACCTCTTTAATGTTGAATCCGAACTCCTTACCACCTATACTAGGCACCCAATCAGGAACATTAAATTTTATCTTATTAATACCTTTGATAAGCTTATTTATACCTTTAATAACTCCATTGAATAAACTAATGATTGCATTGACAGGTCTCTTTGCAATGTCAACCAGTCCATTAAATACATTTGAAAAAATCATTTTTACGCTATTCCAAAGCCCAGACCACCAATCCTTTACTTTGTTAAACATGTCTACGATTTTTTGCCATGCATTTGGTATTGTTTCTGTAAAAAATGATACAATGGCATCCCATACGATAGAAAAAACCTCTTTTATGTTTTCCCATAGGTTTATCCAAAATTCTCTAAATTCTTCACAGTTGTTCCATAAATAGATAAAAGCTGCAACAAGTGCAGCTATTAATACTATAATTATTCCGATGGGGTTTGCGGCCATAGCAACGTTAAGAGCCTGTTGGACAACTGTTATTCCTTGAATTAATCCGGCTATTGGTCCGATAGCCGCAACAAGTGCGATTACTATTAATATAAAATTTTGTATTTCCGGATTGAGTCCATTAAACCATCCTAATATTGACGCTAATCCTCCAGTAACTGATGTTATTATTGGCATAACAGTTTCACCCAATGAGGCAAGCTGTTCTTGTAAACTAGCATTTGCTTCATTGTTCTCCACCAGTGCTTCATTGTTTTTTCTCCACGCTTCACCGGCCGAAACAAGACCTTGGTTCGATAGCTGATTCAATATTAAATCAGCTCTTTCAGCATCCGTTGTACACTGTGCTAGTTTTTCATTGAATTCATCTTCATTGACTCCAGCCCAATTTAATGCATCTGCAAATGTTCCTGTGACTTTTCCAACTTTAACAGTTTCATTAATAGCCTCTGATAGTGAATCAATTGGTATAGAATCACCATACTTTGCCCACGCACCTATGGTCGCGTTTGTGATGTCAACTAGTTTGTTTTGCTCTAGCCCTATTGCTTGCAGATTTGCTGTCGTTGTTGCGGCGGTCTGTTCATCGCCAAGAACGCCATATAATTGCTTATATGTAGAAGCCGTCTCCTCAGCTGTGTATCCTGCCTCTTGCGACGATATTTCAAGAGAACCCATAATTTTTTGATACTCTTTTGTTTCCTCTGCAACATCTTTTAACGCTCCAGCAATTGCCTTTGCACCTTCAACTATAACCTCTGCTTTTAGATAATCGCCAAAATTGGAAGCTTCCTTTCCTGCGTCTTCCAAGTTACTTTTTGCGTCTTTAGCAGCCTTAGCAACATCATCAATTTGATTTTCATCAATACCAGCTATTGCTTTTTCGGCATCGCGAGCTGAACTTTTTAACTTATCAAGATTGCCTTCTGTTGCTATAATTTCTCGCTTTAATGCGTCGTACTGCTCCTCTCCAATCTCGCCACGCTCAAATTGTTGTTGTACTTGCTTTTCCGCTTCTTTTAACGCTTTTAACTTGCTTTCTGTTTGTCCAACCTCTTTTGACAATAATACAAACCGTTGCCTTAGTAGTTCCGGATTTTTCGGATCTAATTTTAACAAGCGTTCAACATCTTTTAAACTTGAAGATGTAGCACTTATTTCTTTATTAACACCTTTCAGTGCTTTATCTAAACCAGTTGTATCTCCGCCTATTTGGACAGTTATGCCCTTAACTCTACTACTTGTCATACGTCCCTCCTATGCCGGAAAAAAAGCATCTATATCATCTTGCGTTGCTTTGTATGGGTATTCTTCCTGGTCATTCGCTTTTTCTGTCAGCATGTCGTACACCATACCCATAGTCATAGTACAAAGCATATTATCAGTTAAATGTAATTCAGCACAACGTAACATAAATATAGATGCATTTGGTTCCCTAATCGTTTCCTTTATTTTTTTTTAGGAATAGAAGTTGTATGATTGTTCAGTTGCCAGAGTTTCAAAATATCTGGCAGTGCAAAATATATGGATAAGCATGGTAATGTGTCTAACCACTCATCTGGTGTATCAGGTATGGAAGGATCTGCATGTTTTGCCATAATATATGCACAGTTTTCAAACAAAACCAAGTCCAACACTGATAATTGTGCTTCTTCTACTTCTTCTTCTGTAGCATCTTTCGGTAGTGATGTCGCCTTATTATATGCTTTTTTAAGTGACGTCATATCAGATATCATATCTCTACCAAAACGAAATCTATATAACTTTGGAACTAATGCTGATGCTTTCATTTTTATTTCGATCGGGTTCCCTTGCTCATCTTCTCCGACTTTAACTAATTTCTCCATATATACCTCTTTCTATTTACATTGTCAGACTAAGCCGCAGTAGGTTTAATATAAACATTTTTGAACCATGCGTTCTTAACTGCTTCTGTTGTTTTTTCTGTTGTTCTACCCATAACTTTTCCATCCATCAACGGAACTGCTGATATAGTGCTTTTTCGAGTCTGTGGTGTTTTTGTATCCGTGTTTGTTGTGCCGCCGATACCTGGTCTTGTACCGGTGCAATTATACAAGCAATAATAATCTGAATTAACATCTCCGTCGATCTGATACAATAAAGCAAATGCTTTAGGTTCTACGTTTGCATTTTCCATTATGACATTATCAGTATTAATCTCAAATCCCCAAACATCTTGTAGCATTTTGTCTGGAAAACGTGCAATCTCCAAATCTCCAGAATAGCCATTGTTTGCTACTGCTTGATAATATGTTATACCATCAGCATAGAACGGTGTAACACTTCCCTGCTGATCTAATGTAAGAGTTACAGCACCAGGAACAGCAATCGGTGTACTAAATGTTGGCACTCCATTTTCTGTGTCAGCTGGTGTTAGCACTGCATAGTGCACATTTTTTAAGTTGAATTGTACTTTATTCTGCATTTTTATACCTCCAATTCATATGTTATTTGATAGCATTTTTCGTCATCGATATACTCTTCTGACTTTTCCCAATAAAAAGAGGAAAGGGCTTTTTCAACCTTTTCCTCCATCAAAATATCCTTATGCTTTGTATAAAGCTCAACCGTGATTTGTTTTGCTTCATAATACACGATTCCGTCTGCCGCGAAATTATCATAACCAGCGACCAAAAAGCAGATGTATGGAAGCGGCGGTGCTTCCTCCTCGGGAAACGAGCGATATGCGACTTGTAATCCGCTTGTCTTAAGTAAATCCATGATTTCTTTTATACTCATTGCGCCGCCTCCTCTGCTCTTTTTAAAAGAGCTTTTTCTGCCATTTCTTCCGCTGGTCGGATATGTGGATGTCCTTCCACTCTGCCTCCATTAACCTTTGCGTGACCGTATTCTAACAGATGTGTTAATTGTGGTTTTTTCGCATTATAGACTTCGACACGAATATTGTTCTTATTTTCAAAAGCAACCTTTGTCTTCCATCCCTTTTTATAATTCCCACTGTCGCTAGGGCTATTCGTCTTGATGTTTGATGCGCATTCTTTTGCTACCTCTTTCACATCTTCTTTCAACACTTCAGCGACTTCATCCGTGTACTCCGAAAGGACTTGTGCTATTGCATTTGCCATGTTATCAATCTTGACTGCTGCCATTTTGAACCCCCGCCTTTCTCTCCAGATAAAGCTCTACGCTATCCGAATTCGGTCCCTGATACGTCCTATAGATGCTATATCTCGTTCCTTGGAATTCCGCTTCTGTTTCTCCCGTATAATTAACTGCTGCCGTTTCAAGCATAATCTCTGGTGTTAATCCGTTTCTCCCTGCTGCAACCCATTCGTTTCGGCCAATATTATTGATTTTGACAAAAATTTCATTACTATTTTCTTTTTCAATAAACTGCCCAATTGCATCCTGCGAATGACTTTTTGTGATTAAATAAGCAACTCCATCCATTATTTTTCACCAGCTTTCTGACTAAACAGACGATTGTTCAACGTATATCGCAACATTCTAGGCATAGCAACACACTCCTCACGACGCTTGCGGTAGAGATATGCCGCATACATTTCAATGAGCATACCGTCTTCTTCGGTCTCTTCCAGAACAATACCCTCACGAGCGATGGCAGCCTTGGCAAGGCTGATTAGACTCTCTAGATATTTGTCGTAACACGTTGCGCTTATCATTAAGTCTGTTTTTAAAATTGCTAAAATAGTTTCTTTATCCAAGACTGCCTATCTCCTTTCTATTCAGCGTTAGTGACTCCGGTTGGAAATTCTACCGACGTAACTGGCGCGCTTGTATCAATTGTCATAACCGCAAAGGATTCTGCAATTAGCGGCATACCGTCATATCTTGCAGTGCCTTTGAATACTGTTTGGTCTTCAATGAATCTGCAATGTTCTGACTGTCCGAGCTGTGTTCCTGCTCTTTCTGCCAACAGATACATTTCTCCGTATCCGAATATGATATTGTTTTCTGGAATGAATGGTAGCTCGATGATGTCGCCGCCAATAACAGGCATTGTGTTACTGATTCCTGCAACAATAGCAGCATTTAGATTCTTATCCATGCTCTGTACGGTTAATGATGTATGGGTCTTCTTGTTCATTAACCAAATTAATCCGCTTTCCGCATAGTCATTTTCGATAACTCCGGTGTTGCCAACAATTTCTTTGAACAAATTAATACCTGTTGCTCCTGTTCCTTGAATAATGTTGGTCTTATGAAGGTCTTTCCACGCTCTTGCTGTTGCTGGATAATTGGACGGCATTGTTTCCTGCGCCAATCTTGTAACAATACCTAATGGCATCTTGGTGCCTGTACCATACACGATAGCCTTATCTAATGCTTTTCCAATTGCTTTTCCTAATGCATTTAAAATTTCGGAAACCAAGTTGACATCGTTGTCTTCCGCTACGGCATTGCATACAGCGAAAAATCCGCCTACTTTATATCCGTCAACCTCTGCATCTGAAAAGCTAAGATCCAACTCATTCAATTTTGCACACATTTCCGTCCAGATTGCTTCTGGAATGTTTCCCATAATTCGCTGGCGTGCAGTTCCTGCAACTGGTCTAAGATTTACTCTGTTAATAAGCTTAGATGTCTCCGTCACCTTCTGTTTTAATAATTCTAACATCGTTTCAGGAATTACTAATCCAGCATTTTCCAACGCTCTCTTCTCTTTGATACAGGTTCTAACATGTTCGATAAAATCCTTTACATCTTCACGTGCGAAAAACGCGTTTCTCTCCTGGATGCTCATTCCATAAAATTTTGTTCTTGTTTCCATTGTTTGTACTACCATCCTTTCTTCTTTTTGAGCCGGCACTTGCACCGGTGCATTTTTTTCTTCTTCTTCCAAATTTGCTTCTAACTCTGCCACCTTTCTCTCCAAAGTCGCTTTGTTTTCTTCGTGTTCCTTCTTCTCTTCCTCAAAGCGCTCAACCTCTTCCTCAACAGCTGTTTTTTCTTCCTCTGTCTGCGCTTCTTCGATGGACTTCTCCAACTCGCTTTCGCGTGTTTCAAAATCTGCGTCCTTGCTTCTTAACTGCTCCAATGCTTTCTTTGTGTCATCGATGTTCTTACGGAGCATAAGTGCTCTTAATGCCATAATCATTCTCCCTTCAATTTGTTTTTCATGGATTCTTTCCACGCATCATTTTTTCTCTTTAGGATTTCTTCATAATCCCTTGTTCTTGCGGATACAGATGTATCCTCGTATGCCGGGAACGTACAAACACTTACTTCATACAGCTTCACTTTTTTAATCATCCAGTGGACTGAACCATCTGCGCGGAATTCGGTTTCCTCATCCAAAATGTCGAATCCAAAAGAGCATTGATCTACATCGCCACGCTTCACACGTTCATATAGGTTCATTGCATCCGAATCGTTCGGATTAATTCGAATTTTTCCCCATAAACCATGCGAATCCTCTTTAAGTTCTAGTGTTCCGGCTTTGTTTCTGCCTAACACCAGACGGGTTTCATGGTCAATCAATGCCCGGATATCATCTCCAAGTGCATCTGTAAAAGCTCCCGGTGCTACAGATTCTGTTGCTCCCGGGAAAAGTTCGTAGTTACTATTAAAAACGGAGAAGTAACCTTCAATAAAAAGGTCCTCTCCGTCTTCCCGCGTTTCAAATTTTGATGCAATTGACCGCATCTGCATTTTATCTCTCTTCATTCGTTTCCTCCTGTTTTAACTTTAACTGGTCGCCCACCTTATCAAGTGGGATGTAATTTTCCAAAATAACAAGACCATCTAGCCCTTCTCTTGGAGACATTGACAGCTTTTCTCTTACTTCGTTTCCGTCGACAATACCGCGGACATACAAGTTACTGTAAACATCTGCTGTTGTCTTCAAATCATATGAATACAGGCTGGCCATATTAAATCGCCAATACCACTTCGGTGAGATTAATAGTTTTCTCGTCATCTCCTGCTCAATTCCACGTACAATCGGGCGAATCGTGCTTGATATAAAGTTGTCCCACTCCTTAGCATTGTAAGTTCCTACGCCTAAAACAAAAGGCGGCACTCCCAAGATGGACGCAACTGTCTTCTTATCAATCTCTACGGTTTCATTTATGGCCAAATCCGATAACGACAAGGGCTTGATTTGCTCGATTTCAAATTGATCCGCCGGAATCACCCACGGTGTTCCAACCTCATCAGTTTCAACATATTCCTCTAAGAGCTTCTTTCGCCCTTTTGCTCCGGAGAATTCATCAATCATTCCATCAACCTTAACTATGATGGATGGCTTCCACTTACTTTCCATAAAGCTCTTCTCTGTGACTGCTGCCTGTTTCAAATTGTTAGCAACATCTTTTGCAACTGCTGTTATCCCCTTCCCTTTCCATGGATAATGTGAATCCGGATTAAAGACAAAATGCAATAAGTTGTCCGGATTATATTCTGTTCCGTTTATTGATATTTTGTATCCATACCCGTCTGGCAAGAATGTAACCGTAGCAGGATCTACCGGAATCATGTCTCCCAGATTGCCATTACTCGTCAATGGCTGGACCACGCTGTTTCCGGAACCATACAAAATTAAATTCATTACTATGGCTTCCACCCATGTTTTGCGCGTCATGAATCGATTTGGTGTAATATCAACCTTCCGACTTAATTCGTTAATAATTCGTTTATCGCCATTATCCGTGTTAGACATCAAATGAATGGTCATTGTTGATATCAACTCCGCTATCCGCCGGCACCCTGCCATGATTTCCGGATTTTTATCGAGTCTTGTGTATCCGCTACAGCATATCGTATCGTAGATATCCGGATTTGCCAGAAACACTGACCGTTTCTGTGACGGGCTTTTTTGTTTGCGCTTTCTCTCAAATAACTTACTCATTATCACCCCACCAATCTTTACCTTTTTGTTGTTTTTCCATATTCTCTAAAAACCTCACTGTCGCAAAAACAGAACAGTCAAATATATCAATTCTTAGCTCCGGTTGCACTTTTTCATACTGAATCATGTCATCCGTCTTCTCGACAGCTGATACATTTTCGACACAATATTCGTAGGCTTGCGAGTGCAAATAATAAAGAGTGCCATTCTTAGCACTCTTCTCGATATATCTAAATCCTTCTGATTTTTTATAAAAATACTGTGGCTGGTCTATAATTTTGAATCCCGCATTTTTCATTCCAATAAAATATTCTCTGCAGAATTTTCTATCGTGCCCTACCTGCTTGATTTTAAAGCCTTTTTTTCGCATGCCAACAAACCAATTCACCACATCAGCATGATTAACTGTTGGGCTATTGCACATATCCAGCCATCCATCATCCTTCCATCCAAACAGAGGAATATTGTCCTCATCCGCTTTTTTGTATGCCGCCGTAATCGGAAACCATGCGTGAGTTATGATAATATCTACTCCTTTATAATTCCCAAACAAACCTGCTGCAGTTAAGTCATGTAACTTTGATAAATCAGCTCCGCCAAACCAATCAATAGGCAGCTTGGCAAGCTGTTCGATGGTCCAGTTATATTTACTATCAGACTTTCTAAATTCATCAATGTTGAAATATGCCTTAATTGCTGATGTATAAACATTTAGGCTTTTTGCAAAGAAATCTTTCCTCTGCTGTGGATCATTCTGTGCCTGCAAGCTATCATTCATAAGCTCTTCCGGTCGGATAGAAACACCATAAGCAGGATTGGCCATCTCATGCACTTCCGGATTTGTATAATCTATCTCGCCGTCTTCCCCCGGATTTGCACAACAGATGAAAATGAAATACTGTTCGTCCTTTACTGTTCCATCTAATACCTTCCGGCAATATTTCAAGCGATTTCCTAAAAAGGACTGCTCGTTATCTCCAGCTGTTGATATCCCAATAATCAACTTATTCGTATATGCTTTCATAGCCTCTTTGAAAAGATTGTACTGCTTTGGCTTTTTTAAAGCATGAATCTCATCGACTATCGCAATGTTGCAATTGAGGGAATCCTGCGCATCAGGATTGGCTGCTAATGCTTGGATATAAAAGTAACCATCTGGAAGTGTCGCCTCCATGCTATGCTCATTGTTATTGTCAATAATCTTAACGACGCCACCATGCTTCGTGTCCTCTCTCATATTCACAACATTATAATCAAGAAAGTTGAAACTCTCTAAGGATTGTTTTAACGCCGCTGCTGTTATATATACTTTTGAACCACTTTTGCGATACCAGAGAGACAGGGCCCATGCTAATGATGCAGCAAAACTTGTCTTTATGTTTTTTCGTGGAATAAAAATTAACGCTTCATGAAATCTCACTATCTCGGTTCCGCTTAAACAGAATCCAACAAGATTATAAATGATGAATTTATGAAACGGTTCCAACAAAAATGGAGAGCCCCTCAATGGTGTTCCATCGAGGCGCTCTCCCTGCTGATGCTTAATTGTTTTTTCAATAATTTGTATGCAAAATTCTGGTGCTTTTGAATTGATGTAAAAGTCGGGATTCTTTAAATCTTTAAAAAATCTATCAACAGCCTGCCTCAATTCGATACAAGCTCTCTTCCTTCCGTCTCGGATGCTTTCTGCATATTCCAATACGGTTTCCCAATTTTTAGCTTTCGATGGATGCAAGCGCCGCTGCCAAGCCACTCAACTGTTTTTCTTTTTGTGGCTTGTCCCCCGTTACTTTTTTATATCCCGATGGTGTCAAACCTAGCTCTTTCCAATACGCTAATGCATTTTTATTCAATTCATCCCATAGCACCAATAGTGGGTTTTTGGTCGCGTTTGTTGCACCGGCTTTATTCGTATATTCGACAACAGACATTCCGCCTGCGTCTTGAAATTCCTCATATGTTCTATCCCGTTGCTCCAGGATATCCGCCAGTGTATCAATGATTGGTCCGTATGGATCAACCTCTATTCCGAGGGCATCCATTTGCTTTTTAATAACTGTTTTCCATTTGCGCTTTGACATTGGTACCCCCTTTCCTGAAATTTCACTAGAGTTGGAGAAGGCTCCTCCCACCGGTCTCCTTTACGCAATTCTTACATAAATTTAGGAGGGGGGATTCTTTTTTCTCCAGTCAACTCCCGGCTTTGTTCGAGCCATCAGCGCTTGTCCCATCGCTGTCAACTCTCCCGTATTCCTGTTCTCAAGCTTGTTATGTGTCGCGCTACTTACGCTTATCAGATTCCAGTCAGCGTATGCATATTCTGGATACAATTCTCGTGGATATATGTGATGCACTGTTGTTGCTTCTATCCTCTTCCCATATCGTACAGCTATCCGGTCCACATATCCATCTAAACGTAAGATGTGTTCTCTCTTCTTCTTCCAACGCGACGTTTTGTAAAAGTCTTTATTCGGCATAGACTGCTGCCTTTCTCCTTCTGAGTATAGAAAAGAAGACACCCATTAGAGAGTGTCTTCTTTTCCTTTTTTAATTATATTTTTCATTTTGATATTTGTTGGAATTGATTCTTTAAAAGTAACATATTTATTTCAATCACAATATCTTTTATTTCTTTTAAATTCACTTTTTCAGAGTTTATTTTCGTTTCTAATAAAACCAACTTTCTTCTTATTGCGTGAAATTCTTCTGCATCTTCTCCGGCAAAAATTATTGGTAATTCCTCAAACCTCACATCCTTTTTCTTAAGCATACGGAATAGATGACCGTAATCCGCATTTTGATTTTTTTCTAACAACTCTATTTCAGTCATTATATCTTCCATATAACTTACAATTAAAGCTGTTGCCCTGTTTTTTTGTTCAGTTTTCTCGCGCTTTTCATCTTTATTTCTATAATATTTAGTCACTAACCAACCCGAAAGCCATCCGGATACTAAGCCCGTTCCCAATCCTATAATTATAGATTCTAACATATTATATTTTCTCCTTATCTGATTTATTTCATACTACACTAAATTGCATAAGGATTCAATACGCAAAAGATGCACCAGACCTAACCCTAGTGCCTATTTCTTGAAATGATTCTTATTGTATTCGAATAATCGGTACACTTTTTCTAGCATAATTATAACACACCTTTTTTGTTAATTGTGTTAATTCTGTTAATCTTTTATATATTTTGAAATAATTTGAGATACTCTTCCATGAGAATACCCAACCGCATGCGCAACATCCACTAGCTTCATCCCATCTATGTATCTGTAGGTAAATATCTCTCGGTCTCTCACATCTTCTATTCTATTAATAAATTGCTCCACCTCTTCTATTTCCTTTTCCGCCTGCTTAATCTCTTTCTCCCAATTCTCAATTCGTTTTCTTACCCTTTCAGCCTCCATCGGCTCATTCATTTGGACAGAGAAACGCTGCGGTGTATATGGAAAATCATGCGCAGATCCTTTTACCTTTCCATTTACCGCCGGTATGTCCTTATATTTTTCATCTTCTATTTTCTTTTTGTTTCGTCCTACCAATCTCTTATTGGACCAATAGGATTCTAATTGTTTTCTTATCAATCTTCTTCCTCCTATTTTTCTGCAACAAAAAACCAACCACCGAATATTGATGGTTGGTAAAACATTACTTTTTGTATAGTAAATCAATCTCTATGGCAATTATTTCCATGCTTGCATCTAACGCGCTGGTTAATAAATTTTTTAAATCATTTAGCTCGTCAAAGTTATCTTGTCTATTTTGAATTTTTTGACAATTCAATACTTCGTGTTGCATTTTCTCACTATAAATATTGGCATTGTTTTTTATATTTTCTAACTTAATATTATATCCAAAAGCATTTGTCACCTTATCATATGTATCGCCCCATGTAGCAATAGACATATTTATTGAATTTATACCTCCTATGATATTTGCTCTTTTATCTAGCCATTTCACCGGATCCCTTTCTTCTATTGCATTCCCCACGACAACTGAAATATTCGAAACATCTTCTTTAATCTGATGGAGCCAATTTAATACCTTCTCTAAATATGCTAATCGCATTTCCTTTTCCTTATACTTCATTTCACGCTTTTTGATACAATATTGAGTTAAAATTACAGTAATTATTGCAATAATTGTAGGTGCTATTCCTTTAAAAAGTTCTAAACACAAATCTATCCAAGGGTATTCGATAATAAATTCAGAATAATTCATTTCCTAATTTTCCTCCCGTTTCCAAGTTAATAACACCTTTTCCCCTATAATAAAAATCCCATTTTCTATCAGGTTGCTTTTCATAGTCCCGGAAAACTTTCTAAAATCACATACTGGACAATGCACATTATTTTCATTGATATATAGTTTCCTGCATCCCTTAGGATATTCAGCCATATCTTCATCTCGAATCATTAATATGGTGAAATTATATCACACCAACCACCAATATTCAATTTTCAATGTTCATCTACTTATAGCTCTATTCGCTTTTTGGCTGATATGGTTCTGGTAATGGCTGCCAAGCATTCACAAACATATATTGAGATACAAGCGTTTCATCTTCGTCTCCTGCATAAAAGGCTCCGCCGTTTTCATCCTCTTCATATCTTCCAATTACCGGCACGTTAAAATTTTCAAATGATAGCATTATGTAACTGTTATCTTCTGGCAATCTCTCACTGCAAGGAATCCAACCGTTATCATCTTCAAATTCTGATAAAGGCAACTTTGCATCCTTGTTCTGATATTCACAAGGATTTGCAAAATAACATAAATCACATTCCTTATATTCCTCTGCAAGTTGGTTGACGATTTCGATTGCATAACATAACCCAAAATAAGGTATTCTATAACTCATATCATCATTTGTGTTTTCTGTTATCTTTTCTTCCAACCTACCAATCAGCTTTTCTATAAATTCTTTCATTTTATACCTCGCAATCTTCATCATCTGACAATATTTCATCAATATGGCTTGATAATGCACTCCACAAATTTGGATAATCTTCTAACATTTCCATTACTTCATCTTCCGTATCGACATTTCTTGAACCAGTGTGTAATACTTCCTTTCCGTTAAAGTAGATACTTAATGAAGACTCGCCATAAATCCTTGCAGAATATCCGTTAGAGTGTTTGTATTCTCTCATTCTTCACCTCTCATTTCCTCTGCGATTTCGTCAACAAATTCCACAAAATAATCAAGTGTCAAAACATCTGCTCTAAATCCGTTTATTTCTGTTTGGAAACTTTCAACTTTGTCCTGCAATCGTTCTGCAAATTCATCAATCGCCTTGGCTCTGATTTCCGTCTTTTCTTTTTCTAATTGTTCAAGCCTATTTGCTACTTCTGTACACATCAAACTAATATCAGTATCAAACGTGTGCAACTTATCATTTTCATGTTTCTTTGCAGTTCTCCTTAACTGTCTAATCATTGTACTTGTTTCCATATATCCTCTCCTATTCTTCCGACCAATCAAGTTTCTGCCCGCAACAATTGCAGTATCTAACTTGGTCTTGCTCAAATGCATGTGTTACATATGAACCACATGTAGGGCAATCGTGAAATTTTCTTCCATCTTCATATGCAAATTTGTAAATTGGTTTCTTCGGCTCGTTTCTCTCTTTCAAAGCCTTAAATTCTTCAATAGTGCCGATTGCTTCATAATCTGCAAGTTTATCCGCATGAGTTCCGTACAAGAACTGTGTTGATGCTCCCCCCATCCCTGCACTTGCTAATGACCATTTTGTTTTTCCGTCTTGTCTTAGTGGAATAACATTTTGTCCATCTCGTTTTTCTGTTAATATTTCATTCTCCGTCATGCTCATTCTCCTTTGCTAATCTTCGATTTCTTCTAAAAAACTATCTATATTACTTTTAATAGTATTCAGAATTTTTATTGCTTGATTTCCAACCTCTTCTTCACTTGCATACTTTGAATCACAGTGCTTAACAGCCACGTTTCCAATTTGACAAACAAGAGTATCTACCACGTTACCAACCAAACATAAATTTTCTTTTGCTTTTCTGTCATAATGACTATCAGCAATAGGTGTTATTGTTCCTGTTAATGCTTTGACAACTTTTACAATTTCTTCATCATTCATCCTCTCACTCTCCCATCTGCTTTAATGCCTGCTAACCTACATAAATGCAAATTGCCTTCACGAACTCTGTTTGATTAACTTTTTCCTTTATCATTTCTTGGTATTCTTCATCAGACAAATTTCTGTATTCTTCTTCATCTGCAAGACTATCTGACATTGCTTCTTCACAATCATCTCTTGTCATCCATTGGTCACTAAATAAGGTTAATTCCTCAATCCGTCCACTACTTGCATCTGCTGACGTATAACCCCATTCTCCATTCCATGCGTTTTCTCCACAAAAAATAATTACTGGAAGTTCAGGATTTTCTAATATGAGATTTCTCAATATTGTTGTATCTTTTAAACTACACATATTTTTTACATTCATTCTGTTTCTCCTTTCATCTCTGCCAATGCCTGTTCTGCTTCTTCCCTTGTGAGAAAGTAATTGGTTCCAATTCTATCAAGCATCAATAAGATAAACTCCTTCGGAACTATCTTTGCCCTTCTTATATCGCAAACAGTCCATTCAGTACCGTCTTCATCAACCCTTGTTGGAAATTCCCAACCCCAAACTGTGCCACCAATAGGACACGGCAACCTTAAAAGCAACCCTTGTTCCTCGGCATCTTCGTAGTCGGCAAGTTTGTTTATTACCTTGTTAATAGGACAATCATAACATTCATGTTCTTCGCAATTTTCTTTACAGGTAGCCCCAAAAGCTTCCTTTATTTCATAATTTTCTTTTGGTACATCCGCAATTCCCAATGCTACCAGAACATCATCTGGTAAGTTACAAACAACCTTTTCTGTTAATCTCTCCATACTTACTCCTTCCCAACATCGCTATTTATATCCGAAAAACTTCTTTAATATCTTCATAAATTGGCTTGCTTACATTGCAATGACTTCCAGAATATGTGCAAACATTATCTTTAAGGAATCCGCATCCGATACACACCTTGTCTAGCATCTTTTTCTCTAAATCCTTTTTTACTTCAGCTAACTCCCTGCACTTCTCCGCATACATCTTATCAATCCGTGCCAGCTCGTCCGGATCCAATCCAAGTCGTTCATAATCTAGAAGCCTTTCTAATGCGTTGTATATTGGAAGTGGCGCGTTTGATATACTCGCACCTTCAACTCCCCATTCTCCATTTGGTTTTTCCCATGTAATTCGTTTCATTTTTATTCTCCAATCTATTGTACCGGTGCAATTTTAATTAAATGGTAGTTCTTCATCTATCCCATCCGGAATATTCATAAATCCGTCTCCAACTGGTGATGGTTCCGGTCGACCGCTGCCTTGGTTATCGCTTTTTGATTCTGCAAATTCTAACGTTTCAACTATGACATCTGTTGTGTACACTCTCTGCCCGTCCTTGTTTGTATAACTTCCTGTCTGTATGCGTCCTTCCAAAACAAATTTTGTCCCCTTATGTCCAAATCTTTCTAAAAACTCTGCTGTCCTTCCAAATGCTACGCAACTGATGAAGTCCGCCGACTGCTGCTCATTGTCTCTTTTATACCGGCGATCCACTGCAAGCGTAATTCTCGCAGTGGCAACCGGATTTTCTCCTTGTGAATACCGGATATCAGCATCTTTTGTAAGACGCCCCATTAAAATGACTTTATTCATGCTTCCTTAACTCCTAATTCTATAATTTCGCCGTTTTCGATTATGTACCATGTGTTTTCTTTAATATTGTCCCCATCCACTTGTACCATTTTTGCACCTTTGAGGTTCCATTCTTCTTGTTTCCAATATTGATTCTCATTGCCTTCCCAATCTGCAAATACAAGATATGAACCAAGAACACCTTTTGCCTTGGATTTATAGCCCCAAGCAACCGCAATAGCTTCCTTATCTCCTGCTTCAACCGCTCCGCGGTATCCAGTTACAGATGATGCTCCACAGGTTCCGGTAGCCGATGATGCTCCATAGTCTCCGGTAGCCGATGATGCTCCCTTGTATCCGGTAGCCGATGATGCTCCACAGTCTCCGGTAGCCGATGATGCTCCCTTGTATCCGGTAGCCGATGATGCTCCATAGTCCTCATTTTCTTTTGCTTCCGGCTTAACTCTTTTCACGGTGTATTCGATTGCAGCTTTAACTAATCCAGCGATACTCAGCTCTGCTCCAATTTTAATTTTTGTAGAAGCGACCTTAGAATCTTCAGCATGTCTTGACAAATCTCCACTTTGTTCAACTTCATGAAATACACTTTGCGCCGGGTGGTAATATCCAAAACAATCTAATGGATATTCGCATGCATGAAATCCTCTCTCACATGCTTCTGCTGTATCCGTTTCATATTCACGTCCCTCTTCATATTGAAAACCTCTACAAGACATATCTTGGTTAAATCCTTTATATGTTTTAATTACATTACTCATGTTCTACCTCCTGTTCTATCATGTTTCTAAGTTCTCCGTACTGAAAGCATTCTGCATGTCCTTTTTTATCCCTGAATAATGCGTAATTAGGATACTTCTTTTCGCAAATCATATATACCGGTTCCGAACGTTCCCTGTTGTCCTGCAAGTCCTGCTTTCGTTCCGTTTGCAACAAATACCTTTTACCTTCTTGTAATTTGTTATATATTCGGTTTTTCCAATCTATATCAATTGGTCTCTCTCCTTCTGAAAACACCCTCACGCCTGTCATAACTCTTCTAAAAACCTCCATTTTGAATAAATAAGCTCGTTTTCATCCCAATTTGGATACTGATTTTTCAGATAATCTCTAAAAAGAGATTGCATCTCGTCTCTTCGTCCACTTTTGCCATTGTCAAACATGTCATGGTGACACTGGCATCCAATGGCTCCGTTTTGTGGTATTCCTAAACCGTTCTTTGAACGTGGTATGTAGTGCATGATACTTAGCACCTGCTGCCCGAATCCGGATACATCCTCCATGTGATAATTCATGGTGCAAAAGATGCATTTCCCAAAGTCGCGCATAGATATTTCTTTTCTTGCTTTCTGACCGAACTCTCTTACCTTTGCTTGTTTTGATTTCATAGCGCCACCTGTTCAAATGTTATTGTTTTTGCAAGTTTTGCAGCTGTTATCATTTCAATTAAAGCAATATACGAATCCTCCCATTTATTCATGGCAAATACTGCATCGCAATTATTTATTTTGTTTGCATATTTATTAAATAAATCTACTTCTTTATAATCTACTATTTCTTCCGGAATTGGATTTACAACATAATGACCTTCATTTAACAATGTTTCTTCTGCAAGCTTGATTTTTTCAATGTCATGCTTTGCTGGATGTATGATATAAATTCTCATTCACTTTCTCCTTTGAATTCTTTGATTTTTTTTGCTCTCCAAATAATGTCTTCCGCCTTTTGAATGAGTTCATCCCATTCTTCGTTTTTTGCATAATCGCTCATCAAGTTTATAGCGTTAGTGATTCCTGCTTTATATCCGGATATTGCCTTATTCTGTTGCACCGGTGCAATTTCGGTTTGAACATCTTCTACTTCCCCTGTTAAAACATTTTCATCATGCATATCTTCTGGTAGATATTCCGGATGATTCATTATGTTATCCTGACCATCAATTTGTTTTTCCGGTTCTTTTACTGGTTCTGCAGGTTTTGGTTGTGGTTTTGGTTGTGGCTTTGGAGTTTTTACTTTTGATTCCTTTTTCTTTTGCTCTACTTTTTCTTCTTTCTTTTCTTCTGGGAATTTTTCTTTGAAAACATTTTCCCAGCTTTCTTTTGCATCTCCTCCCATGACATAGTATTCTTTTAACGCATCCCACAACTGCTGCCATTCATAATGTGTGTTTTCTCCCGTTCTTACATTGATAATTCCAATGTCTCCCTCGCTTTTGGCAAAGACGATTATTTTTCCCGTACCAGGAATCCGAATGGTATAAGAACAATCGCCCGCCGGTGCCATTACTTCTTTCAAATCCTCCATGGTGATAGAGTTATACATATTGAGATAATCGCTTGGATAATCATGGATTAACTGATATACTGCCTGTTTTAATCCTTCCGGTAACGACTGCTGCACAGGATCCTTCTCTTCCATCATCACTTCAAGATCGGATATTTTCTGTTCCTCTTCAATTTCACTTTTTAATACATTGATTTCGCTTTTTGAATAATCGCTGGTAATTTCCGCATTTACATAATCCGGAAGCGTTAGCATAATACCAAGCTTGGCCACTCCATGATTAGCGTATTGGTCCTGAAGTCTTGGTTCTCCCGGTACCCCAAATCTCTTATGAATATTAATAAAACGTGACACCTGCGTAGGTTCTAGCTTGTATTCCGCCTTTGCAAACTCATTTACATTGGCATAACCAGATTCCAAAAGAATATCTGTTGTAGCTGCTACATTAAGCAGGTATCCGATTTTGACAAAGCTTTCTACCGCTTTGTGCATTTCAATATCTAACTCCTGTTTAAATTGCTGATAATTTGCATATGTAATTAATTTTTCCATTCTTTCCTCCTATACAATGGCCATGAAATCCTGTTCCAAAACATCTGCAAGTAATTTCCCCGCCAGCTTTCCATGCCACACTCTGTTTCCGTTTTTTCTTAGATTTTTATAATTTTCTTTCCTAAGCTCATTTGCTTTCTCTCCCAGTTTTTTTTCTTCTTCTGTCAGCTGTTTATTAAAATACTGCTGCCACTTCTTCAAAAATGAGACTGCTTTTTGGAAGTCTGCATTCTGATTATCTCCCGTAGTTCTCTTCTGTCTGATGTTTCCGGACGGCTCAACCTCTAACGTGTACCATGGCATATCCGGTTGTTTGCTTTTTCGCAAGAAAAAGAGGTACGATTCATCTGTCTGTATCCTGGAGAAATAGTAATCACAGGTATGGACACAATGCTTTAATATGGTTCCTTCTGTCACAATGTCCAGTACTTTCTTTGGCGCCACTATGGTGTATTCTCCCAGTGTATACTCAAACTTTTGTAATTTAGGAAGCTGACTGTTTACCTTTGGCCATTTCTTCTCTATTTCCTTTGCCTGCTTCTCCAGTCCCTTTGATTGTTTTATCAGTACAAGCTCGTCATGCGAATACTTCAAATCTTTCGGCTTTGCAATCTGGTCGCACTTTGTATTCATTTTCAGCTGATCGGCCATGTTTATGTAGTCCCTCCAGGTTGTAAGTGTCTGGGCTAGTGATTCATCCATGATGGCAGCCTGTTTTTTTAAATAGTTATGGCATTTCACAAAACCGATAGGAATATTCAAGAAATTAAAGGTTGATGTTTCAAATTTTGCTTCTCCAAAATCTTTTATCATCTCATCCGGCCAGATAGTGTCTGCCATTTTTTCGTACTGTAGCCATTTCAAAGAATATAAGTTTCCATCCATCTCTTTCAGTCTTCTTAGTCTGCTCTTATCGATTTTCAGCATTTTCGATATTTCCGTTGCACTTTCATTCAGTAGATCTGTATCATACTTTGCATTGATGATTCCCCTGGCTAATCTGAACATCCCTAATCTTGCCAGCATCTCCACCGCCGGGTTCCCTTTCTCTACTTCGATATAATTTGTTACTGACAACGGTAACTCCGGCCATAAGTCGATTGCGCTTTGTTTGAGCATGCTGTGTTTTTTCAACTGGGCAATATTCCTCTTATACAGCTTTACTCTTGCGGCATAGTAATAAGTCCTTTTATGCGGAAAATATGACTTATCCTGTATCCATCTGTGATATTTCTGTTTGTAGGAATCCCATACGTATCTCTTCACTTTTCCATCATCAAAAATCATAACCCGCTCATATTCGTGTGTACCGATGTACGGGTCTATGTATGCTCTGTTGTGATAGTGCTGCCACTGTTCAAATGATCTGATTACAATCCCACCGTTGAATTTCTGAATAATCTCCGCATTATACCTCGATGTTTCCAGTGTCTGTATTTTCTTATGAGCCTTAAATACCGCATTTTCTTTACAGGATGGGCATTTTGTCTTTTTCCCATGCTTTGGATTTGATATCTGCACATACTTTTTGCATTTTGAGCAATATCCGACTTTTTGACCTTTCGGGTCGTACTCGTATATCATATAGTACTCTGTTGCCACATTTCTTCTCATCCATTCATGAAACCCTTTTGTAATTTCCGGTACCAGCTTCATATCTGCATCCCAAGGAGCCTGTTCTTTTTCTTCCTTCCGCTTCGTGTTTTTGTCCTTCTGTTCCTGCTGCCATCTTTGTAATCTGTAAAGCCCCCTTGCGTCCGTCCTGCCTTTCTGCAGTTCTAGGTTATTTAGCGTGTGCATCCCGTCCCTGCTTATAAACACTTTTGGATTTTCTTCATAGTACCAACTCCAGTAGTCTAATCCTTCCAAATTACATACCATGGCTGTAAGCCATCTCAATTCTTTTCCTTCATCGTCCAATTCCCTTGTAATATATTCCTCGCCTTTGACATTTAGAAAAATCTCATATTTTGGTGTTTTTATATCTGCTCTCATTTTCTCCGGGAAAAATACTGCCACCTTTATGTATCCGTTTAAGTTCTGTACTCGGAGGAGCACATTGTAATCTGGTATAATTACTTTACGCTTCTTCCCGTTATACCATACTGTCTCTGTTTTCTCTTGAAATCGCTTGCCCTTCTCCATCATTTCTTTCGTGGCCGGCAATGCTCTCAGTTTTCTTAATTCTTCTTTCCGCATCTGCATGGCCTCCCATTCACTCTGTAATACACATTCGGCAGATATTCCACTCCGTCTATTTCATAGACTCCTATCTCCTCAATATCCTTTTCACACTTTTTTTCTTTTATCAGGAAAATAGTTGTCCCTTTCTTGCCTGCTGCCTTTGGATTTTTCCCGCGGACTACCACTATTCCCTTTTCAGCAAATCCTTCATTCCTCTTAACGTGTCTACTTTCTTTGCGTTCCGGATGTTCCTGTATCCATTTACACTCCAATATTCCTAATGTTTGAAGATTAATTTCTTTTAAGATTGTCATTTCTGTACATGATATCTTGTCAGTACCATCTTCATGTACATCTCCTCCAGCATTCACAATGCAATATCGTGATGTGTCATTGGAATACCACGAGAGTACTTCTATTGGTTCTTCTACACAGTGAAATCCGGTGCAAGCACATTGTGCACTATTTTCCTTATATGTTTTTCCAACCTCATATTTGAAATTTCCTTTTCCCATGGTACATACGAGGTCCTTGTTGAATCCTTTATACGCAATCATTTTTTGTCCTACTTTCCAAGATAGTAGTTATTGATTATTTCTCTTACTTTAAGCATGCCAGGCATTCCAAGCGTTACCCTTCCTGTTACGCCTGCTGCCTTTAGAATCTCTGCATCTATTGGAATTTGTATTTTAAACGCAGCCTTTAAAATCTCTGCTATACATCCTTTAATGCTTTTGTCTTTCTTTCTCACCGCGCGAGCGATCGCTTCATCCTGTGTACACTGTGTTTCTATGTAACTTACCCAATCAACCATTATGTGCTGTGGATTAAGCCTCTTTTTTTCGACTGCAATTTTTCCAAGAGCCGCCATTAATGGATTGGCCAAATGTTCCATGCAATCATCCAAATAATCATCAACATCTTCTTTTTCCAAACCGTTTTCTTCGGCCAATACATATAATGATTCTTTGTCTCCCTCTACTTTCAATCCTGCTGCACATTCGTTTAACTCTTCGACAGAGTCGAATTCTCCAAATTTTTCAAACATACTAATTTCTCCTTTTCTACATTGTTTTTAAGCCAATTTCGATATGAATGCTCTTCCTTGGTATGAAAATAAAACTGATGTGGTTTCATTTTCTGCTCCAAGGCAATCCATTCTCTCTTGTTGCTTACCTCTTTTCCGGATGAGGTTGTCCAATTATTTTCATTCCACTTCTCTATCCAACCTTGTTCAAAGCCTGCTGCCACGTAGTCACATTCTATGTAAATATGCAGTTCGCACATTGTATTTATGCGGGTTAGCGCCTTTTCCAACACATATAATTCCGACTGATAACGGCTCATTCCGTGTACGATTTCTCTATTATCTAGCGTAACCGCACCTTTTTCTGTATTGTATTCAAGCACAAAACCAACTGCCTCACATTGACTTTTTGCGGCTTTTGGGCTTTTTTGCAGTGGAATACGTATATACGTTTACTTTTTTCATGGTGAACCTCTTTCTGTTTTTCCTCTTATACGGATTTCTGTGTACCGGTAATAACTCATTCCGGTATATGGATTAATTCCGCAAACTACCGAATCCTTATCAATATAAAATCCTTCTTGTGGTTTTGGCCCATTTTCAATCAACCGGCGCATTGTCCAATGCGAATATGTCTTTATCTCTGGTTCCGGCCGGATGAGATTCCTTGAAGAAGATATGCTTAGCAGTTGTTTTTGTTCCTTTTGTTCAAATAAGCTTAGCTGCCTATATTCTTTGCTTCCCTCTTCTGGTTTCTTCGTGATGTATTTTGCTAGTCCTTGAAATCCTCCGGCTTCATATATACTTTCATGATCAATTTTTCCTTTAATTTGTCTTTCTGGTATTCCACGCTTCCTTAGAACCTGTTCCCAGACATGTTCCAGGATTACATCCGTCTGTTGTGTCCAGATACGATTCACCAGTATGTGTACATGAATTCCACCATGCTTACCGATTTCCAACCGGCATATGTACTTTAGCTCGGCACCACATTTTTTGTACTCTTTCCTTGCTATTGATAAGAAAGTTTTTAAATCCTTACGTACTTCATCCAGCGCAATGCGATATCCTTTTGGATATTTTAGGCAACACCACATATCTCTTGGTACAAAGTTCGCCTTTATCACCCGCCTTAATCGGTTCTCTCTATTTTTTTGATTCTGTTTCTTTACTTGTTCTTTTGTTGCTTTCTTCCTGGGTGCTCTTTGCTCTCCTTTCGCTCCATAGTTACCTTTATAGGTGTACTCATACTCAATGGAGTCTTTGAAACGATACTTCTTCTCCTTATATGCCATATACAAAATTCCTAACTTTAATATGTTAATAAAGCCACTAGAAAACCGGCTCAGACTGCGTTTTTCTTGACTTTTCGGCATAACTTGGTATAATAAAATAGAGTTTGATTTTACCAAGTTATACTCGACGCATCGAAGCGACCGCGAATTGCTTCGGTGCATTTTTTTGTTCCAGAGGATGTCCCTGGTAGGTTTCATTTTCTTGCGTCTGATTTCTTTTGATACACTCTAAATATGTACGCTGTACCATTCTTTCCCGGAACATTCCATCTATCATTTCTTCGTATTCTTCCTTATATGGTTTGTTTCCAAAGAGTGCTATCTTGTCCTTCTCTGAAAATTCAGCAAATACGGAAACGGTTAGTGCTGTATTGTATGCCGCTTTTGCTTGTGACCACTCTTTATTTCTGTAATGTCCTTCAAATTTCTCCGGAAGTTTAAACACTTTTTCTCGGATTTCTTGTGCTGTTAACATGATTTCATCTCCTGCATTTTTCTCAAATTAACAATCCCTAATTGAAGAATAGAATTCAATTCATCTTGGATAGTCCATGGCTCATCCTTTATATTTTGTTTGCCCAAGTACATATTGGTCTTTGCAACTTCACATTCCAGTGCTGCTTTATCCACATCCGATATGCGTGCACGTGCTATCACTTCTACCCTTTTGCGTCGATGATTTGAATCCATACCATTCTCCTTCCCCAGTTCATGCACTCCTCATATGTATCCATGTAAATGTCTATACATGTTCCTGCTTCAATACTTCCAATGCCATCCTGATCTAAGTCATTCCCAAATCCGGTATCTCTGAATTCGTATATTCCTAGCAGGCTTCCTATGCTTCCGTCTTCCTCTGTTTCATATACAAGGCATGTTTTACCTAGCCATTCTTTGCGTCCGGCTATTGTCAGTCCTGCCACAGGCCACGAACCGTCTTTGCATGGCTGATTGTATTTGTTGTAATATGCAGTAGATTCAATAAGCACTGGCTCCATTGCATATTCCGGAAGCTCAATATTTTGCACCGGTGCAATTTCAACCTCATCCACCTCTGCAGCTTCTACCATCTCTTCGTACTGCTTGTCCTTTTGATAACGAGCGCACATACATACAATTCCAAACGTTAACAAACCAGTCATTATCAAATTGCATCGAATCTTACTGTGAAGCTCTTTCTTTCGCTGTTCTGTTGTCATGTTTCCTCCTATTTATGCACTAAATCCGTTTACTTTTTTCCTGCGCCATGTTTCATATTCCGCTGTATCAATCATCCACTTTCCACCGCCTACTGTTTTGGTTGCAAATTTTTGCCCAGGAACGTGCACCGCTTTCTTCAAGTCCTGTATTGGAATATGCATCTCTTTATGTAGTTCACTGATGCTCATTAATGGTCTTGGATATTGCATGAAGTTCACCCTCTTTCTAATCAATAACCTCAACCTCAATTGGAATCCACATGTTTGGATTGAAGTTCAGAGTATATTTGTATTTTTCTACTTCATTGGCGCCTAAATTTAGATCTTCAACAACATAGGTGACGTTATCGCTTAAACCCACAAAATGCTTAACATAAGAACCATCTTCATTTTCAACAATGATTTCAAGCTGATTATCAGCCTGGTCAGCCGTGATAGAAAGTTTTCCAGTCATCTGAAACAAAACATCGCCTTCTATGCAATTTATAACCGTTAATTGTCTAACAATATTAAAGTTATCCGCTTCTTTCGAGATGTTATGAGAAATCCTCGAACTTTCACTACATCCAACAAGCAAAAAAGTTAAAATCATTACTGTACATAGAACTAAAATCTTATTTTTCATACGCTTTACCTCACTTTATTTTCTTTTCTTTGTTAAATGGATTATTCGGTGTCATTGATTTTCTGTCCAAACTCATCTAATCTACCAATATCCAATCTTCTCTTATTAAATCTTTCGCTGTTGGTTGCCATCCATGTTTTGATGGATTGCTTCCATCGGCGCCCATAATAATGCAATTACCTACATCGTTTGTAGGTTTTATTTTGAAAATTGCTTTAATTCCTGGTAGGGTAATACATTTTTCTTTTTCAAGAGCCTGCTTTACCGCTTCACTTATCACCACACCCGCTCACCTCCTCTTTCTGTTTTTCAAATTCGTTGACATTTTTCCGCGTATCTCCTATTCTCTAGTTACAGGCTCCTCCAGAGCCGAGTACGAAAGAAAGGAGATATTCTATGAAATTAAACCCTGATTGCGTTCGTGATATTCTTTTTTATATAGAAGAAAACACCACTTTAAACAAACATGTGTTATTTGAACCACAAAATACAGAATTTCAATTTTCCAAATATTCTTCTGATGAAATTTTTTATCACTTACGACAATGTGAACTTTCCGGTTTTTTTGAAAAAACCAGTCGCGATTTAGACGGAAATTGCTATGTTACTTATCTCTCTCCTGCTGGTCACCAATTTCTTTCAGATATAAAATCTGATAACATATGGAATGATGTAAAGGAAATTGGTAAGAAAGTTGGAAGCAATTCCCTAAGTTCACTTTCCCAGATAGCTACTGGAATCGTGTCCGCACATATAAAGGCTAAATTGGGACTTTAATTATTACTGACTATGCTTTTCATAAGTGTAGTCAGTCCTTTTTTGTCCGTTTATCCCATATTCCGCAAATTTAACCGTAGTCTCTATTTCCATTAAAATCTTGCATCCGTGTAGTACATCACAAGATATGGAAAAACCAGAACAGCCTTTACCAAATGGAACTCCATTTACATTGAATATCTTCTTTTCCAAATCTATCTCTATGGTTTTTAATTCATTTGGTATTTCATTGAAAATCTCTGCTTCCATTTTTTACCTGCCTTTCTTTTTTATCCATCCTTTCCCCTAATCATCACTTTAAGTGGATTTATTAGGCAAAAAAATATTGTCCTCTGGAATCTTGTATATTCCAGACAACATATTAATATTGGCAAAAGATGGGATTACTACTCCCTTTTCCCAATTTACAATTGTTCTCTTGCTTACATGCATACGCTCCGCTGCTTCTTCCTGTGTCATGCCAGCATTGACTCTTGCCGCAGCAAGGCTAATCTGTATTTCTGCCACGCTCTCACCTTCCTTCCTTTCCCCGTATAGCCGATAGGACAGCTTCATTTCATCTCTCATTGTCATTCGATACCCCTACTATACTATCACTTTAAGTGGATGTCAATACTTAAAGTGAATTTTTTTCACTTTATATTGTTTTTATTTCACTTATGGTGTATACTCAAATTGTAAAATCACGAACACGGAGGCTCTTCTTATGTCGGAAAAAGAATTTAATGTAGTATTTTCAAAACGATTGCGATATTACCTAAATAAATATGAAATGACACAAAACGAACTTGCCAAAAGATTGGGTGTTGGAACAACATCGGTCTATAATTGGTGTAATGGTATAAAAAGTCCTCGCATGGATAAAGTTGATGCCATGTGCGACATTTTCAATTGTCGTCGTTCCGATTTAATGGAAGAAAAAAACAACCAACCTACTATTGATTATTATATAAATACCGAAACCGCAAAAACCGCGCAAGAAATATTTGAAAACGATAGGGTTCTTTTCGATGTGTATCGCAGCACAGATAAGGACAGATTGGTTGAATATGCAAAACGCTTACAGGCTCTGCGTGATATGGAAAAGGGAGAGGAATAATTGTATTACAATATTAATGGTTATGATATTAATTTAATCTTACTTGATGATGCGTCCGGTGTGCCAGGAAGTGTGTGGAGTAATGAAGATGGCTCTTTTACCATCTTTATTGATTCAAGTCTTTGTCTGGAAAAACAACAAAAAGTGTTTAAGCATGAATTGAACCATATATTGAGTAATGATTTTGAAAAAACAGATGTTAATGAGATAGAATTTGTTACCCATAACTTATTTTCTCATGCTATGTTATAAAATTATGTTACTTTTAATACTAATGGAGGATAATTATGAGCAAAGAACGAAATCATAAAGGTAGCAGTATTATAGCCTTTCCTAAAAACTTTACTGTAATCGATATAGAGACAACCGGATTATCTCCTGAGTATGACGAGATTATTGAACTTTCTGCCATAAAAATTTGTGATGATATGACCATCGATACTTTCTCGTCTCTTGTGAAGCCATCTGTTGAAATAGATGAATATATTACATCTTTAACTGGAATCACAAACGATATGCTATCAACAGCTCCAAAATTAATTTCTGTTCTTCCTAAATATTTAGAATTTATTGGTAACGATATTCTGTTAGGATACAATGTTAATTTCGACATCAACTTCTTGTATGATAATACTGAGAATCTTTCTTGCAAATTGTTAAGTAATGATTTTGTGGATACAATGCGTATTTTCAAAAAATTGCATCCAGATCTAATACACCATAGGCTCCAAGACCTTGCTGCATTATATAATATTGATTATTCAAATGCCCATCGTTCCTTATCTGACTGTAAAATTACTTATTTAGGTTACATACAGTTGCTAGACGAAATAGAAAATAGTTTCTCTGATGTACAAGAATTCATAAATTTATTCAAGAGAAAACGGTGCCAAACGAAAGCAGCTGACATCGAAGCTACTACCACAGACATTGACGAGGATAATCTGCTCTTTGGAAAAAACATTGTTTTTACTGGCACTCTGGAACGCATGCTTCGAAAAGATGCAATGCAATTAGTAGTCAACCATGGTGGAATCAATAGCGATAATGTCACAAAAAAGACTAATTATCTCGTATTAGGTAACAATGATTATTGCAAATCAATAAAAGATGGGAAGAGTTCAAAACAAAAGAAAGCGGAAAATCTTAAATTGTCAGGACAGGATATTGAGATTATATCCGAATCTGTTTTTTACGATATGATTGAATAAATAAAACACTCTACTACTATAAAAATAGGAAAGGTATTTTAGGATTGAAACATAATTTTTCCGCCAAACTAAAAGAAGCCCGTTTACGCAAGGGCTACACACAAGCTTATGTTGCTGATCTGATTGGGGTATCACCATCTACATACAGTAGATATGAATCCGGAACCTGCGGACCTGATGTGAATTTATTGAGAAAGATAGTTGTAGCATTAGAAACTACAGCTGATGAGCTATTAGATGTTAAATAAGAACCGCCCTACTCTCGCAAAGTAGGACGGTGATGCTCCAGATGATACTAGAGCCCTAAGCAAGCATATTGTATCATTTGAAGCGCAGGAAATCAAGAACCGCGCTATTTTTGCGCTCATTTTTAGGAGGATGATTCAATGGCAAAATACAAAAAACATGCAGATGGGCTCTGCAAAACCACTATTAGTACCGGAAAATATGACGAGAATGGAAAACTAATTACTATTTCTCTTTCCGCCAGTTCTTCGGCAAAACTAGAGAAAAAAGTTGGTGAGGTTCGAACGCGTCTCAAATTAGGTATTTATGCCAATGATGGTCGCAAAACCTTTGGGGAATATGCAATGCACTGGTTTCATACGTATCCGGAAAAATTAACGGATCCAGCTACATCCTCTAAATATAAAACAACAATTAATAAACATCTGGATGGCATTCGCGACACGCGATTATCTGACATAACAAAATCTGATGTGCAAGAATTGATTAATGCTGCTGCCGGACATCCAGACACACAACGAATGATTAAATTAACTGTCAATCAGATCATGGAATCCGCTATTGAAGACGGACTGCTGTATCATAACGTCTGTCGCAAAATTCATGTGAAACAGGAACAGAATCCGGATGCGCGTCGTGCACTTACGGACCGCGAGAAGAATGCTATTTCTGCTTTAAAGGTAGAAAAGGCTTTCACTGACATGGAACAGCTGTATATTGATACGTTATACGTTTCTGGCATCCGCCCTGAGGAAGCATTAGCTCTTACCCCATTTGATATCCATAACTCACAAATACATGTTAATAAAGCTCTATCTTGGCGCGGTGGCAAACATATCAAGGAACCAAAAACAAAATCCGGATATCGGCGAATAGATGTTCCAGAATGGTATCAGAATGAAGTCGACTCTTACTGTCGGACTTATAATTGTTCTTGCTTATTTTATGATACGATGAATAACTATCTCGCACAAAGTTCTTACCGGCGCTTTTGGAATCAAATCTACAATAAGATTAACTCGAAGCTCGGTGGAACCCCAAAGGTTATGAAACACAACAAGGTTATTACTGCCGGCATTGCCGCAACAGATTTGAGCCCATATATCTTCAGACATAATTATGCCACCATGCTCTACTATCTGCATGTCGACCTAAAAGATGCAGCACGAATTATGGGACATGCCAATGTGCGAGTCATGTTAGAAATATACACGCACCTTGACTCATTAAAATCTTCTACTCAAGAAAAAATTTCAAATATAGCATTATGATTTTAAAGGTTACTTCGCACGAAGTGACCTTTTTTGCTCTATAATTACTCAATATATTAAAATCTTTGTGCAAAATAACAACAGTAAAATCAAGGGGTTCACAAAGCAACTCAATAATTACTCAATAACCACTTTATACCACTTTTCCCTATTTTATATCACTTTAAAACAGACAAAAAATAGCGGGAAACCCTGTGCACCTAAGGTTTCCCGCCATCCTTTTTTATAAAAAGGAAAAAAGCCAATAAGGGGATTCGAACCCCTGACCTACGCATTACGAGTGCGTCGCTCTACCTACTGAGCCATATTGGCATACTATTAAGCACAAAATTAATCATATCAAATTCTTCATTTAAAATCAACCTATTTTTCAATATTTTATTACGTTTTCTATTGACATTCTCTAATATATTGTATAAATTATTTTTTATCGTTATGTTTATTTTTAGTAAACAAAAAATCTATTATTACAATTATTCAGGAGGTAACTTTGTGGATATCGGTAATCGAATGAAAGAATTACGTGTACAATACGGTTTAACACAACAGGAACTTGCCGACCGCGCAGAACTGACAAAAGGATTTATATCCCAATTAGAACGCAATCAAAACTCACCCTCTATTGGAACTTTATTAGATATTATTCAATGTCTCGGAACAACACCCGCAGAATTTTTTACAGATGAGGAGCCCGAACAGATTGTATTTAAAGAAAATGATTATTTTGAGAAAATTGATGAAGAACGAAATCATACCGTCGAATGGATTATTCCGAATGCACAGAAGAACTCTATGGAACCTGTTCGTATTACACTTCATTCCGGTGGAACTTCCGAAATATATCTCCCTCATGAAGGGGAAGATTTCGGTTATGTAATAAAAGGAACCGTTCGCATCAATTACGGTGGTAAGTCACATACGGTTCGTGCTGGTGAATCCTTCTATTTCAAAGCAGGAAAACGCCACTACTTAGAAAATACAGGTACACGTGACGCTGTTCTAATTTGGGTAACAACCCCACCTAGCTTTTAATCATTTTAAAGAAAGGATTAGTAAAAATGAAAAAACATCTTATTGAATTTATTGATATCTCAAAAACATATGACGGCTCATTGGTATTAGACGAATTCAACCTCTATGTTCGGGAAAATGAATTTGTAACCCTTTTAGGTCCATCCGGTTGCGGTAAAACTACTACGCTTCGCCTTCTTGGCGGATTTGAAACTCCTGATTCCGGAAAAATCCTCTTTGACTCGGAAGACATTACCAATAAACCTGCAAACGAACGCAAGCTAAATACCGTATTTCAGAAATATTCACTATTTCCTCATATGACAATTGCAGAGAACATTGCCTTTGGATTAAAAATCAGTAAAAAGAGCAAAGAATACATCAATGATAAAATCAAATACGCATTAAAGCTAGTAAATCTTGATGGATACGAAAACCGCTCTGTTGATTCTTTAAGTGGCGGTCAGCAACAACGTATTGCTATCGCACGTGCAATTGTCAACGAACCAAAAGTTCTTCTACTTGATGAACCTTTGGGTGCTTTGGATTTAAAGCTTCGTCAAAGCATGCAGTATGAGTTGATTCGATTAAAAGAAGAACTTGGTATCACTTTCGTTTATGTCACCCATGACCAGGAAGAAGCTCTTACAATGTCCGATACCATTGTTGTCATGAACCAAGGTTACATCCAGCAAATTGGTACCCCGGAAATGATTTATAACGAACCGGAAAATGCCTTTGTTGCAGATTTTATTGGTGACAGTAATATTATTGACGCTACAATGATTAGGGATGAACTGGTATCCTTCCTTGGTGCTAAATTTGCCTGTGTAGATACCGGTTTTGGCGAAAACAAACCTGTCGACGTGGTAATCCGTCCGGAGGATGTTATATTGGTGGCTCCTGAAAAAGGACAGATTTGTGGCGAAGTAACACACCTTATTTTCAAGGGTGTTCATTATGAAATGGAGGTAATGGCAAACGGCTTTGAATGGTTGGTACACTCTACCACCATGTGTCCTGTAGGAACAAAGGTCGGTATTATGGTTGACCCGTTCAACATTCAGATTATGAACAAACCCGTTTCAGAGGATGAGGAGGCCGTTGGAGTTGAAGAATAAGAAAAAATG
>JAZSDG010000001.1:0-2784 GCA_045531055.1 Lachnospiraceae bacterium
AAGTTCCGCCCTGGTACGCTGTTCTATGGGAAGCGTGGCGGAAATTGTTGATGCAAAGGAAGTGATATTTTCTAATACTACCAAAATTTCAGATTCTTTTTTTCATATTTTTGTTATTCTAAAATTAACGGTGACAGGAGCAACACGATGGTTGCACCACTCGTGCCACCGCTTTCACGATGAATCCCAAACGGTTAAGTCCCGGTTGCAGGAGTGTAAGCAGATGATTGAAATTTTGTGTAGGAAAGGACTTTTTTAGTATATTTGCGCTTTGCTAGCTGAGAACCTTTTGTAGCTTTGCATTTGTTAAAGACAAATTGAGGGAATGAAAAGAAAATACTACATATTGGGAACGCTTGCCCTGCTTTGCTTGCTGGGTACGGGTTATTATGTTTGGACGCTGTATGATGCGCATTGCAAGCAAGTGGCGGTATGGAATGAGGAGGCAAAAGATGCTTTCGAGGAAGCCTTGTGGATGGAAGTGAATAAAAGAGCGGAGATACCGGTGTACTATTCTTCTACTATTGATGGTAGTATTGTTACTTTAAAGGAGGAAATACCGGATTCTATATTTGTAGCGACATCGATGGGACGTAAAGGTTATAAGATTGAAAAATATAAATATGAAAATAGCTTGATTAAGGAAAGGAAGAGAAGAATGATAGTGGGAACTTTGTTGTTGGAAAATCCACTGTCAATTGATACGTTAGCCTTATATTGGAATAAGAAGTTGTTGATAAAAAAGATTCCTGTACTGAGTCAGATTCGTTATATTTATACGGATTGGAATTTACAAAACGATACCGTTTATTCAGATTCAAGTAATCATTTGGGCTTGGATAGTTTAACGGTGAAATATCTAGGCTTCCGTTGTGAACATGAATTTACCACTTTTATTTCTTATCCATATTGGTCGTTTGCCATAACTCGTATTGAAGGTTGTATGTTGTTGCTACCTTGGTTATTGCTGATGTTGCTATTCATCAGTTATCACAAGTTGGAAGTATGGGTACAGCGTAAGATGACATTTGAAAAAATAATTGAAAAGACTATAGAGGTGGAAAAGGAAGTCGTAGTGGAAAAAGAAATTCATATAGTGGATGTGCAGATGGATAAGGTTGGTATCTTTCAATTGCCCGATGGAACCGTATTCGAATCATTAGGTGGTACACTGACTAAGGATGGAGTACAGCAACGTTTACAGCCTCAATCCATTTCTCTGCTGAAACTTTTTTTGAATAATCAAGATCATCTGGTCTCATCTGAAGAAATTTGTATGAAGCTATGGGGTGATACAGGATATTCTTATCGATTGCATTCTGCTGTTTCTCGTTTGCGAAACGATTTGAAAGCTGTCAAGTCGGAACTTCTCGTTAGTTGCTCATGTGGATTGTATGAGCTAAAATTGCCCATTTCATCGAAAAAATCAGAAAACTAACCTAAACTAACTGGATGGAAAAACTAACTAAATATGTATTGGTTAGTTTTCGTTAGTAAAAAGATTCTTCTGGTTCCAAATACATTCTTTACTTTTGCATCGTGAACGTTGGGTGTCTTACTCGACAATGTGTAAAAAATTAAAAATTTAGATGTATGCAAAAAGTTTTATTGATTATTAGTATTTGTGTTTTGGGGGCATTTGTTTTTTTGAAATCTGTAAAATCTAATAATTTAGTCGCAGATGATTTGTTCTTGAAGAATGTGGAGGCATTGGCTAATACCGAGGATTCTTGGGGACATTTACCTATAGATTGTATAATGTTTGGTGATTATAAATGCCCCAAAAATGAACAAAGAGTAAAGTATATTGTAGAAGGTTATGGCTTACACGAGGATGAAGAAACTTATTAGTTTGGTGATTTTATTAATACTTGGAGTCTTTTATGCTTTTACCACAATTTTCCCCAAATCAGAATCTTCAGAAATCACTTTCCCGTTGACGGAAGAATTGCAGGGACAGGTAATTCCATTGGATACTGCTTTATTTCGTTATCCTTATCGAATTCGAGTGAATGAAGAACGAGTCGTGATAGAAGATTTGCATGGATTGGATTGCTTTTTCCATCTCTTTACCTATCCGGATTTTCGTTATCTCTCTTCTTTTGGACAACGCGGACAAGGACCGGAAGAGATGATGACTGTGGATGATTGTCGTTGGTTGGGAAAGTCCTTTTGGGGGTTGGACAACATTAAGTCTGAATTAGTCCGTTGGGACTTCGATGAGAGTCGTACCCAAATGCTTCGTAAAGAAAGAGTCAAATTGGATAAAGAAACATTCCGGGCTTTTGATTTTGTATTTTATAGAAATGGCTCTGTTCTTATCCCTAATTTCTCTGGCGATACTCGTTTTTGTGAAGTTAATAAAGATGGAAAGCTCATTAAGAAATGGGGGATGATTCCAACTGAGGATCAGGAGGCATTGAAGGAAATGCCACATGCTTTTGGGCAAGGTTGGTCCAGTTTTATCGATTATTCTCCCAAATCGGGAACGTTGGTGGCAGTAACTCAATTAGGCGAAGTCATGGAAATTTGGAATACAAAGAAGAGTTCTCATCAAGTGATAAAAGGAGAATTGGGTGAGCCCAAATTTAAAAAGACTCAGGACTATGCCATTCCTTCTGGAATTAAAGGATATAATGATGTGCAAGTGACAGACCGGGCTATTTATGCAATTTTTGCAGGTCTTTCTTACAAAGAGATGTTAGGTAAAACTCAAAAAGGAATGAATGTGCCCGAAGGAGGCAAGACCGTCCGTGTTTTCAGCCTGGAAGGTGAACCTTTGAA
>JAZSDG010000035.1:0-36370 GCA_045531055.1 Lachnospiraceae bacterium
GATACAATTACTATGCATTTCGATGCACCTCCTAGTGGTTTGTTTGCGACTGGCACTGGGAGGTTTTTCTTTTACTATAAAACAAAAATGCTGGGGAGGCGAACATTAATTGCTCGTCACCCCAACATTTATTCTAGAACCTATTTATTCCCTAGAACTTACAATGACACCACAACCGATTTTGATTCCGGAATCACCGGAAGGCTGTGTGCGAAAATCGTCGGGCTTAGAATGGATTATGAGCGTTCGGCCAATAATCTCTCCGCGTTTCAAGTGGTTGGATAGAAAGATATTCCATGCATACCCTTCATGAGTTGCAAATAATGGTGGAAAATCGCCATTATGAGCTGGATGTTTGCATCCGTTTGGATTCATATGCATTCCGGTATCTGCAAACGGATCTGTTTTATTTCCGGTACAGGCATTTCCTTCATGAATATGAAAACCAAATATATGATTGTTGCACACCGAGCCACCAATAGGAAGATGATAGATTTCAGTGTTTACAAGGATGCCATCTGTTGTGGGATAGAAGGATACCGTTCCATGTAGCTTAGGATAATCGTTACTACCGGAAATAGAAGCATACGCGATTGGCATTTCGAATAGAAGAGTATGAAAATAACGTAATCCGAGGTTGGGTTTCATTAAAACCACCAATATATATTTTCTCTTGTTAGTATATGCAAAAAGAAAAAGACCGTTCCGAATTGGAACGATCTTATATAGAGCAGTTCGTACGGGAATCGAACCCGTGTTTCCGCCGTGAGAGGGCGGCGTCTTAACCGCTTGACCAACGAACCGTACTTGATAAAGTATAGCATGATATTTTGAAAAATCAAGTGTTTTTTGTAAAAAAATAAAATTATTTTTTTGATTTATTTCTTGACTTCATTTGTATAATAATGGTAGAATATTTTAAAAGTAACATAGTGACTAGAGTTGAGAGAGAGCAGAAAGTTCTCTCTCAATTTACGTCATAGGGATTTTGACATAAGGATTCGATAAGAAAGAGGTGTATATTTTGTCAAAAGCAAGTATTTACGAAGCAAAGACAGAGCAACTCATTCTTCCGATTTTGGAACGAATGCAGTTTGAACTGGTTGATGTGGAGTATGTGAAAGAAGGTAGTGTGTGGTATTTGCGCGCATACATTGATAAGCCGGGAGGAATTACAGTCAATGATTGCGAGGCAGTGGCACGAGAAATGAATGAGCTTTTGGATCGGGAGGATTTCATTCCGGATTCCTATACCTTTGAGGTTAGCTCTCCGGGACTTGGACGTCCGCTTAAAAAAGAAAAAGATTACATTCGCAATATGGAGCAAGAAATTGAGATTCGAACCTATCGAGCAATTAATCGTTGTAAGGAATTTTATGGAATACTCAAAGCATATGACAAAGATACGGTTACGATAGAGACGGAAGATGGCGAGGATCTTTTGTTTCAAAAAGCAGAAATAGCATTGATTCGTCAAGCGATACATTTTTAATTTATATAAATATACATTAGTTTATTTTGCGCGAACAATAACAAAAGTAGGAGGATAAAAAAATGAATAATGAGTTGTTAGAAGCGTTAAATATATTAGAACAGGAGAAGAACATCAGTAAAGAAACTTTGCTTGAAGCAATTGAGAATTCTTTATTGACTGCTTGTAAGAACCATTTCGGTAAATCTGATAACATTAAAGTAGTAATTGATCCACAAACCTGTGAGTTCCATTGTTATTTAGAAAAAACTGTTGTGGAAGAAGTAAACGACCAGGTGGAAGAGATTTCTTTACCAAATGCACAGATGATGGATGCCAAGTATGAACTTGGTGATATCGTGCAGGTGGAAGTGCAGTCAAAAGAGTTTGGTAGAATTGCGGCTCAGAATGCAAAAAACGTTATTTTGCAGAAAATTCGCGAAGAAGAGCGTAAAGTTATTTATGATGAATACAACAGCAAAGCAAAAGATGTTGTTACCGGTGTTGTGCAACGTTACGTTGGCAAAAATGTTAGCATCAATCTTGGTAAAGCAGATGCTTTGCTAACAGAGAATGAGCAGATTAAAGGAGAAGTATTTAAACCAACAGAAAGAATCAAGGTTTATATTGTTGAGGTAAAAGAAACTCCAAGAGGACCAAAGATTCTTGTTTCCCGTACACATCCGGAATTAGTAAAGCGTTTATTTGAATCCGAGGTTACGGAGGTGAAAGAGGGCATTGTTGAAATTAAAGCAATTTCCCGTGAGGCAGGAAGCAGAACCAAAATTGCTGTTTGGTCAAATGATCCGGATGTGGATCCGGTTGGTGCATGTGTCGGAATGAACGGAGCTCGTGTCAATGCAATTGTAAGCGAACTGCGTGGAGAAAAAATTGATATTATTACATGGGATGAGAATCCTGCAATTTTAATCCAGAATGCACTTAGTCCTGCAAAGGTTATTTCAGTTATTGCAGATGCAGATGAAAATTCTGCAAAAGTTGTAGTGCCGGATTATCAATTATCTCTTGCAATTGGTAAAGAAGGTCAGAATGCAAGACTTGCAGCTCGATTGACCGGATTTAAGATTGATATCAAGAGTGAAACACAGGCTCGAGAGGCTGGAGATTTCTTGGATTATGAGAATGATTATGAAGACGAGTATTATGATGAGGAATATGCAGAAGACGAGTATTATGATGAAGAATATGCAGACGAGGAATAAACATGGCTGATAAAAAAATTCCAATGCGTAAATGTGTCGGTTGTGGTGAAATGAAAAGCAAGAAAGAACTTGTTCGTATCATAAAGACCCCGGAAGAGAAAGTTGTGTTAGATGCGACTGGGCGAAAAAATGGGCGAGGAGCTTATATTTGTCTGAATACAGAGTGCTTGAAACAGGCAAAAAAAGCCAAAGGAATTGAACGTTCTTTAAAAATTGTAATTCCAATTGAAGTTTATGAGAATCTGGAAAAGGAGATGAATGCAGTTGCGAAGTAAAGTTTTATCGATGCTTGGTATTGCGGCAAAAGCCGGACATGTGGCAAGTGGAGAATTTTCTACGGAAAAATCAATTAAGACCGGTAAAGCATATCTTGTTATTGTTTCAGAGGAAGCTTCAGAGAATACCACAAAGATGTTTAAGAATATGACCGACTTTTATGGCGTTCCGTATTATCGATTTGGAACGAAAGAAGAGTTGGGAAAATGTATCGGAAAAGAATTTCGTGCATCTTTGGCGATTACGGATGAGAATTTAGCAAAGGCAGTAGAACATAAGCTGCTTATGAATAAAACTGAATAATGGAGGAAACAAATATATGGCAAAAATGAGAGTATATGAACTCGCAAAAGAATTAGATATAAAATCACAAGATATCATACAAATGCTTAGTACCACTGAATTTGAAGTAAAAAGTGCAAGCAGTGGTATTGATGAGAAGGCGCAGGAACTTGTACGCAGAAAATATGCAAAAAGCGAGCCGCAAAAGCAAGAAGTATCAAAGCTGGAGCCACAGAAGCAGGAACCTGTAAAGCAAGAGGAAGTAAAACAGGCAGAGGATGGGAAAGAGCGTCCAAAGAAAAAATCCAGTATTACAGCTGTTTTTAATGCACAATACAGCAAACAATCACGACGTCCTGCGAATGGACAGCAAAAAGGAAATGGGAATCCACGTAATGGCAATGAAAGAGGTCCACGCAGAGATAATGCAGTAGCACAAAGACCGGAAAATCGTATTATTCGTCCGAGACCGGTTGGAGAAAGAGCTATGCGTCCAATTAGTGAGCGTACTGCAAATCGTGAGGAGACGGTAGTAGAAAATCGTCCAATGAAAGCACAACAAGTTGACCGTCCACAAAGACCACAAGGAGATCGTCCACAAAGACCGCAAGTTGACCGTCCACAAAGACCACAAGTTGACCGTCCACAAAGACCACAGGGGGACCGTCCACAAAGACCACAAGGGGAACGTCCGCAAAAACCGCAGGGCGACCGTAATAATGCGAATAAAACTCGTTTTAATCGTGAAATGGATAAATTCAATCATGAAACTGTTACAACTGCTCCGGATGAGGTAAGAGGAAAAGAAAGCCGTGAACGCAGTAACAATGATCGTAAGAACAATAATCGTCGTCAGGATTATGATAAACTTGGAAGTAAACGTCAGGAAAATTATGTAAATTTAGAAAAACATGGTGGTAAGAAGAAACCTCAACCACAGCCACAACAACCAAAAGAGGATGAAGATGTAATTAAAACAATTACAATTCCGGAGAAACTTACGATTCGTGATTTGGCAGAGTATATGAAGATACAACCTTCTGCAATTGTTAAAAAATTATTCCTAAAAGGTCAGATGGTAACTGTAAATCAGGAAGTGGATTTTGATACAGCAGAAGAAATTGCATTAGAGTTTAACTTTATTTGTGAACCGGAAGAAAAAATTGATGTCATTGCCGAGTTACTAAAAGAAGAGGAAGAAAAAGAAAGTGATATGGTAAGTCGCCCTCCGGTTGTCTGTGTTATGGGACACGTTGACCATGGTAAAACTTCACTTTTAGATGCTATTCGTACAACAAGAGTAACAGACCGCGAGGCAGGAGGAATTACACAGCACATTGGTGCGTCAGTTGTTTCAATCAATGACCAGACCATTACATTTTTGGATACACCTGGGCATGAGGCATTTACGGCTATGCGTATGCGCGGAGCAAATTCTACCGATATTGCAATTCTTGTTGTTGCGGCAGATGATGGTGTAATGCCACAGACTGTTGAGGCAATCAACCATGCAAAAGCAGCTGGTGTTGAAATTATTGTAGCAATTAATAAAATTGATAAGCCAAGTGCAAATATTGATAGAGTAAAACAAGAACTTTCCGAGTATGAGTTGATTCCGGAAGATTGGGGCGGAAGCACCGTATTTTGTCCGGTATCTGCACATACAAAAGAAGGTATCGAGAATCTATTAGAGATGATTCTTTTAACAGCGGAAGTATTAGAGTTGAAAGCCAATCCAAAACGTAATGCAAGAGGTCTTGTAATCGAGGCGCAGTTGGATAAAGGCCGTGGAGCTGTTGCAACTGTTTTAGTACAAAAGGGTACGCTTCATGTTGGAGACCCAATTGCATGTGGAAGTAGTTATGGTAAAGTTCGTGCAATGGTTGATGATAAAGGTCACCGTGTAAAGGAAGCAACGCCATCTACACCGGTTGAGATTCTGGGACTGAATAGTGTTCCGACTGCAGGTGAGACTTTCGTAAGTATGAAATCTGAAAAAGAGGCCAAAGCATTTGCAGATACCTATATTTCGGAAGAGAAGAATAAGTTAATAGAAGATACAAAAGCGAAGATGTCATTAGATGATTTATTCTCACAGATTCAGTCCGGTAACATGAAAGAATTGAATATTATTGTTAAAGCAGATGTTCAAGGTTCTGTAGAAGCAGTAAAACAAAGCCTTGTAAAACTGTCCAATGAAGAGGTTATGGTAAAAGTAATCCATGGTGGTGTTGGTGCAATTAATGAGTCTGATGTTATTTTGGCATCAGCATCAAATGCAATTATTATCGGATTTAACGTTCGTCCGGACCCGATTGCAAAGGTAACGGCAGACAGAGAAGGTGTTGATGTTCGCCTTTATAAGATAATTTATAATGCCATCGAAGATGTAGAAGCAGCGATGAAAGGTATGTTAGATCCGGTATTCGAAGAAAAAGTACTTGGGCATGCAGAAATCCGTCAGATTTTCAAAGCTTCCGGTGTTGGAAATATTGCTGGTTCGTATGTACTTGATGGTACAATGGAAAGAGGTTGTAAAGTTCGTATTTCTCGTGAAGGAACTCAAATTTATGAAGGCGATTTATCATCATTGAAACGTTTTAAAGATGATGTAAAAGAGGTAAAGAGCGGTTACGAATGTGGGCTTGTGTTTGATGGATTTAATGACATTCAGGAATTTGATATTGTAGAAGCATATAAGATGGTAGAAGTTCCAAGATAGAAAGTAGGAATGAAATGAGAAAAAACAGTATTAAAAACATTCGTATCAATGAAGAGGTTATGCGGGAATTATCCAATATTATCCGTGGAGAAATTAAAGATCCACGGATAAGCCCGCTGACAAGCGTGGTAGCAGTTGAAGTTGCACCGGATTTAAAAACTGCAAAAGCGTATATTAGTGTGCTTGGTGATGAACAGTCTCAAAAAGATACCATTGCAGGGTTGCGGTCCGCAGAAGGATTTATCCGTAGCAAACTTGCGAAATCTATCAATCTTCGCAACACTCCGGAGTTTAAATTTATTCTGGACCAGTCCATAGAATATGGAATTGAAATGTCCAAAAAGATTGATGAGGTCACGAAAGGCAGAAAGAGTGAATAAATGAAAAAATTAGATTCAATTATTCAAGGGAAAAGAACGATTGGTATTTCCGGTCATGTTCGACCGGATGGAGATTGTGTTGGTTCTACACTTGCTGTTTACAACTATATCCGGACATATTATCCGGATATTGATGTACGTCTGTATTTAGAGCCGATACCAAATATTTTCCGTTTTTTGTCCTATTCTGAGGAAATAAAAAATGAATATACAGATGAAATTGTATTTGATTTGTTTATGGTATTAGACTGTGGCGATGTTGGAAGGCTCGGTGCGGCTGCAACTTATTTTGACACGGCAATGCATACAGCTTGTATTGATCATCATGTGAGTAATCAAGCATTTGCAGATGAAAATTATATTTTTCCGGATGCCAGTTCAACATGTGAATTAGTGTATGAATTGATTTCGCAGGAAAAAATCACAAAGGAAATTGCAGAATGCCTTTATACTGGAATGGTTCATGATACTGGAGTGTTTCAGTATTCCTGTACTTCTGCAAAAACAATGAATATTGCGGGGATTCTAATGGAAAAGGGTATTAATTATCCGAAAATTGTTGATGATACCTTTTACACAAAAACATACAATCAGAACTTGATTTTGGGGAGAGCTTTACTTAATAGTGAATTGTATTTGAATGGACAATGTATTGTTAGTGTAATCACACAAGAAGAAATGAAACAGTACAATGTTTTCCCTAAACATTTAGATGGAATTGTTAATCAATTACGCACTACAAAAGGAACAAGAGTTGCTGTTTTTATCTATGAAAATGAAGACGATACATTTAAGGTAAGTCTTCGTGTAAACGGAGAGTTTGATGTGGCACAAATTGCAGCACAGTTTGGTGGTGGCGGTCACGTCAAAGCAGCGGGGTGTACAATACAAGGAACAAAAACAGAAGTGATTAACCAAATACTTGGGGCAATCGCGAAAAAGTTATAGGATTGTTATGATAAACGGAATTATTAATGTTTATAAGGAAAAAGGGTTCACATCGTTTGATGTGGTTGCAAAAATGAGAGGCATTTTTCATCAAAGAAAAATTGGTCACACAGGAACGCTTGATCCGGATGCGGAAGGCGTTCTTCCTGTGTGTTTAGGAAAAGCAACAAAAGTTTGTGATCTTTTGACAGATAAAGATAAGGAATATGAAGCGGTATTACTTCTTGGAATTGCAACCGATACGGAAGATATAACGGGACATGTTCTTCAGACAGCGGAAGTAGCAGTGGCTAAGGAACAAGTTGAAGAAGTTATTTCTTCCTTTATTGGAACATATGAGCAGGTTCCACCAATGTATTCTGCGTTAAAAGTACAAGGTCAGAAACTGTGTGATCTTGCCCGAAAAGGAATTACCATTGAGCGTAAGTCGAGAACGGTAACTATTTATGATATAGAAATTTTAGAATATAATTTGCCCGAGGTTCGTATGCGCGTTCATTGTTCTAAGGGGACTTATATTCGCACACTTTGCAAGGATATTGGAGAAAAACTTGGTTGCTTTGGTTGCATGAAATCTTTGCTTCGTACCAGAGTTTCCGATTTTTCAATAAAAAGCGCGCACAAGCTTTCCGAATTAGAGAACATAGATGTAACAGAAATTTTGTTGCCTGTTGACACTGTGTTTTTGCAGTATCCCAAAGCGGTTGTAAATAAAGAAGCGGATAAACTTCTTAGAAACGGAAATCGAATTCCGGAACAATTCATATATAATATGCAAGAAGATTTTTGTAAAGAACAAATTCGAATTTATAGTGAAAATAAAGAATTTATTGGCCTTTACTCTTATCAAAAAGATATGAAGGATTTTAAACCAATAAGGATTTTTATGGAATAATATGGAATATATAAGAAATACACTCGATTTTTATATCGAAGAACCAACAGTAATTACACTTGGTAAGTTTGATGGATTGCATCGTGGTCATGAACGATTGATAGAAACTATCTTGGAACAGGGAAATATTAATGGTTACAAGACAGTTGTTTTTACATTTGATATTCCGCCGAAAAAACAGATGAACGAATCGTCAAATCAAGTGATTACAACAAATGATGAGAAGTACTACATTTTTTCCTCTACCGGAGTGGATTATTTGATTGAGTGTCCATTTACTAAAGAGGTTATGACTATGGAACCGGTCGCATTTATCGCGTGGATGGTGAAGGCTTTAAATGTGAAATGTTTTGTTTTGGGAGAGGATTTTCATTTTGGATATCAACGTATGGGAGATTATCAGCTTTTAAAATCTCATGAACAAACATTTGGTTATAAAACAATTGTCTTAAAAAAGGTACAGGAAGACGGACGTGATATCAGTAGTTCTTTTGTCCGTGAGGAACTTGCAAAAGGAAATATTAAAAAAGCGAACCGCTTATTAGGATATGAGTATTTTGTACAAAGTGAAATTGTCCATGGACGAAAATTAGGAAGAACAATTGGTATTCCGACCATTAATATGGTTTTGTCAAAAGAAAAATTATTACCACCAAATGGTGTTTATGTAACAAGAGTTTTGATTGGAGAAGAATGGTATATGGGAGTTACCAATGTTGGTAATAAACCAACGGTAGGAGATAATAATCCGATTGGTGTAGAAACCTATATTATAGATTTTTGTCAGGATGTATATGGTGCAAATGTTACGGTGCATTTTTTGGACTTTATTCGACCGGAAATGAAGTTTTCTTCCATTGAAGAATTAAAGTATCAAATGAATTGTGATATCCTTTCAACAACGAAATATTACAAAAATATTACAGAATACATTGACAATATGTAATAATTTTGTTAAACTAAATCTCGTACTGAGTGGTTTCATTTATTGGAGGATTACATGATGTTAAATCATAGAATAAAAGCACAGGTGACAACGGTACTTGCTTTTGCATTACTTATTTCCGGTGGTTCTGTATATGCAGATAATTCTGAAAAAATAAATGTTTCAGAAACGCAGCCGGATTATGTAATTGATACAGAAAGGACGTTAACAATTGCAGGAACCTCAGGTGTCAGTGATGTGTTTGTGGATTTTGACTATGTAGGAATTACAGATACAGATACAGGTATGGTTGCTTTGGGTCAGCCGACCAATGATGGTACATTTTGTGGATATACAAATCTTGGAATTGCAACAATTTCCGAAGGAAATTTGAATGTACGTAAAGGTGCAACCACAAACAGTGAAATTGTGGGTAAAATGACAAATCATGATGCTTGTGAGATTATCTCTACAGATGGAGAGTGGAGTAATATTACTTCCGGAAAAGTAACCGGTTATGTTAAAAATGAATACTTACTTACCGGAGATGCGGCGCTTGCAGTTGCAAAGGAGGAAGTTCAGACAGTCGCTACGGTTCATACACAAACTTTGCGTGTACGTGCCGAGGCAAATACAAATTCAGATATCCTTTCTCTTGTAGGTGATGGTGAAGATTTGATAGTTCTTTCTGATTTGGGTGATTGGGTTGAAGTTGAGGTGGATAATGAGACGGGGTTTGTTTCTGCAGAGTATGTAGAATTATCACAAAAATTACCAACGGCTCAAACTATTACAGAGATTCGTTATGGTTCCGGTGTATCGGATGTGCGTGTGGATTTGGTTTCCTATGCTTGTCAATTTGTTGGTAACCCGTATGTATGGGGTGGGACAAGTCTTACGAAAGGCGTAGATTGTTCTGGTTTTACAATGAAAATATATCAGAAATATGGTATTTCATTGCCACATTACTCCGGATCACAGCCTTCCTATGGAACCAAAATTAGTTCTTCGGAAGCAAAGCCGGGTGATTTGTTTTTCTATGGCAATGGAAGCAAAATCAATCATGTGGCGATTTATATTGGAAATGGACAGATTGTTCATGCAAGTAATAAGCGTGATGGAATCAAAATTTCAAATGCATACTATCGTACACCAATTTGTGTTGTAAGATATTTACCATAATTATTTGATATTTTTGTTTACATTAGGAAATACCTATGTTATACTTCATAAGTATGGTTTAGCCCATATTCGGTAAATGGACACTCCGACCTTTTACTGATTATCGGGTATAAGAATAAGAAGGAGGATTATTATCATGATCGCAAAGGACAAGAAACAAGCAATTATCGCTGAGTATGGAAGAACAGCAAATGACACTGGTTCACCAGAGGTTCAGGTTGCTATTTTAACAGCAAGAATTCAGGAGTTAACTGAGCATTTAAAAGTTAACCCAAAGGACCATCATTCAAGAAGAGGTATGCTTAAGATGATTGGTCAAAGACGTGGATTACTTTCATACTTGAAAGAGATTGACATTGAGAGATATCGTTCCTTAATCGAACGTTTAGGTCTTCGTAAATAATTGCAACACTAATAGAGCGGAGTTTTATAATTCCGCTCTTTTTTTCTGTTATTTCATAATTGGTTAGATATACGGAGGAGAATACCGAGACCACTGAAAAGTGTATAGAATCTGTGCCCTTTTCAGTAGTTTCGGAGCCTCTGTAAATATATTATATTAAAGGAGAATATATATGTACAAAAGTTATTCATTAGAACTTGCAGGTAGAACACTTACTGTTGATATCGGAAGAGTATGTGCGCAGGCAAATGGTGCGGCTTTATTAAAATACGGCGATACAACTGTGTTATCTACAGCAACAGCATCTGACAAACCTCGTGATGGAATTGATTTCTTTCCACTGAGTGTAGAATATGAAGAGAAAATGTACGCAGTTGGTAAAATTCCGGGTGGTTTCAATAAACGTGAGGGAAAAGCATCTGAGAATGCAGTACTTACTTCCCGTGTTATCGACCGTCCGATGCGTCCTCTTTTCCCAAAGGATTATCGCAATGATGTTACATTAAATAACATGGTTATGGCTGTAGATCCGGAGTGTCGTCCGGAGTTAGTTGCAATGATTGGAGCAGCTTTAGTTACCACAATTTCTGATATTCCGTTTGACGGACCATGCGCTATGACACAGATGGGAATGGTTGATGGCGAATTTGTTGTAAACCCATCACAGAAAATTTGGGATGAAGGAGATTTGATGCTTACGGTTGCATCTACTTCTGAGAAAGTAATCATGATTGAAGCGGGGGCAAATGAAGTTCCGGAAGCAAAAATGATAGAGGCAATTTATAAATGTCATGAGATTAATCAGACAATTATTGCTTTTATTAATCAGATTCGCGCTGAAATTGGCAAACCAAAACATGAATATACCAGTTGCGCAATTTCAGAAGAGATGTTTGCAGCAATCAAAGAAATCGTTCCACCGGAACAGATGGAAGAAGCTGTATTTACAGATGAAAAGCAAGTTCGTGAAGAAAATATTAAAGAAATTACCGCAAAATTAGAAGAAGCATTTGCAGACAATGAAGAATGGCTTGCTGTTTTAGGAGAAGCGGTATATCAGTATCAGAAGAAGACAGTTCGTAAGATGATTTTAAAAGACCATAAACGTCCGGATGGTCGTGCGATTAATCAGATTCGTCATCTTGCTGCAGAAGTAGATTTGATTCCAAGAGTACATGGTTCTGCAATGTTTACACGTGGTCAAACTCAAATTTGTGACGTTGTAACATTAGCACCATTGTCAGAGGTTCAGAAAATTGATGGTTTGGATGCAAATGTAACAGCAAAGAGATATATGCATCATTATAATTTCCCGGCATATTCTGTTGGTGAGACAAAAGTTTCCAGAGGACCGGGACGTCGTGAAATCGGACATGGTTCTTTGGCTGAAAAAGCATTGGTTCCGGTATTACCTACAGAAGAAGAGTTCCCATATGCAATTCGTGCAGTTTCCGAGACTTTTGAGTCTAATGGTTCTACTTCAATGGCATCTACATGTGCATCTTGTATGGCTCTTATGTCAGCTGGTGTTCCAATCAAGAAGATGGTTGCTGGTATTTCATGTGGACTTGTTACCGGAGATACAGATGATGATTATGTAGTACTTACCGATATTCAGGGACTTGAAGACTTCTTCGGAGATATGGACTTTAAAGTAACCGGTACACATGATGGTATTACTGCAATTCAGATGGATATTAAGATTCATGGTTTGACTCGTCCGATTGTTGAAGAAGCAATTGCAAGAACACGCGAAGCAAGACTTTATATCATGGATGAAGTTATGAGTAAGGCAATTTCTGAACCAAGAAAAGAAGTAAATGAATGGGCTCCGAAAATCGAGCAGATTCAGATTGATCCAAATAAGATTGGTGATGTGGTTGGTCAGAAAGGAAAGACCATTAATGAGATTATTGCACGTACAGATGTGAAGATTGATATCTCAGAGGAAGGTGCTGTATCTGTATGTGGAACAGACAAAGCCATGATTCAGAAAGCAATTGATATGATTGCAACTATTACTACTGATTTTGAAGAAGGGCAAGTATTCACAGGAACGGTTGTAAGTATCAAAGAATTTGGAGCATTTGTTGAATTTGCTCCTGGAAAAGAAGGAATGGTTCATATTTCTAAGATTTCAAAAGAACGCATCAATCGAGTAGAAGATGTGTTGACATTAGGAGATAAAGTTACCGTTGTATGTCTTGGAAAAGATAAGATGGGAAGAATTAGCTTCTCTATGAAAGACGTTACAACTGAATAGTCAAAATCAAGGAACTGTGGTATAACACGGTTCCTTTTTTTGCATATTATAAAATAAAAAATGAATCATGTAAAAGAAATCGTACATGCGAAAAATGTATATAATCATGGATATACCGGAACAGGAATAAGAATTGCACTTCTGGACACGGGTATTTCTGCAATGCATCCGGATTTTCGGAATTGTAACATTATTTTTCGGGATTTTGTTAATGGTAAAGTATCAGCATATGATGATAATGGGCACGGAACGCATATTGGAGGAATACTATGTGGAAATGGATACATGAGTAAGGGGAAAATCAGTGGAATGGCACCAAATGCAGATTTGCTTGTTATAAAAGTTTTAGATCATCAAGGGAATGGGAATACAGATGAGGTGTTAAAAGCTTTAGATTGGATTAAAAAAAATCATAATAGATTTCAAATTAAACTTATGAATTTTTCAGTAGGATTTTTGCCTCGCGCAAAAAAGAAAGAACAAGATGAACTTTTACAAGCAATTGATGACTTATGGGACGAAGGAATTATGATTATTACTGCTGCCGGAAATAATGGTCCCGATAAGCGAAGCATAACCGTTCCGGGAATTTCAAGAAAAGTAGTAACGGTTGGTGCAAGTGATGATACCTCTGGAAATTCAACGGGATTACCTTTCGGATATAGCGGAAAAGGTCCGACAGCATGTTGTATTGTAAAGCCGGAAATATTAGCGCCCGGGACACAAATTGCCAGTGTCTGTCATGAAAATATAGGATATATAAAAAAGAGCGGCACATCAATGGCTGCGCCGGTTGTTTGTGGGGCATTAGCTTTGGCATATGAGAAAGCACCGGATATTACACCTGCCGGATTGAAATTACGATTATATCAGACTGTCCAACCACTAAAGCATAAAGAATATTCAAAGTCATGGGGAATCTTACATGTTGATAATCTCATGAAAATGCTATAAAATAGCAAAAAAGGGGGATTTTTGCATGAAACGACTCGCCAATTTTTTGTTTAGTAAATTGGTATTATCCGGCATAATCATTTTGTTGCAATTTAGCTGGATAGTATATATTACGTATTACACTACAACGCTTTCAGCGTTATGGAATATTGTTTTTCATATATTATCAGTTATTATGGCGCTTTATGTGGTAAGTCGTGATATGCGTCCATATTTTAAATTATCTTGGATATTTATTATATTATGTTTACCTATTTTTGGGTGTCCGGCATATTGGCTGTTTGGTCGTTCAGAGCTTACCAAGCACAATCAGGTTCGCTTAGAAAATATTCTTAATTCAGTAAAAGAATTTCGAACTGACAATGAAAAAGTGATTCATAAAATAAAAAAATTTGATGATAATGCATATAAACAAACATTATATATTTCTAAATATGCCGGTTATCCGGTTTACAATGAACTGGAAACCACATATTTTTCCAGCGGAGAAGATATGTTTTTGCAGTTACTGGAAGATATTCGTTTGGCAAAGCATTTTATTTTCCTTGAATATTTCATTTTACAGCCTGGGAAAATGTTTGATACGGTAATCGATTTGTTGGAAGAAAAGGTAAAGGAAGGTGTTCATGTTCGATTAATATATGATGATGTAGGTTGTATCAAAACCCTTCCGCCCAAATATTACAAAAAACTTCAAGCAAAAGGGATTCATTGTGCATGCTTTCATCCGTTCCGGCCGATGCTTTCTGTTATCATGAATAATCGTGACCATAGGAAAATTTTTGTTATAGACAATCAGATTGCTTACACTGGTGGAGTGAATCTTGCAGATGAATATATTAATGAAGTAGAGCGTTTCGGATATTGGAAGGATGCGGCTATCAGAATTACCGGGGAATCTGTCTGGAATTTTACATCGATGTTTTTGGAAATGTGGAATTATATTGTAAGAAGTACAGAGGATTATCAAAAATTTAATTTGTCAGTAAAACATTTTCCCAAGGGGAAAGGTTTTGTTCAACCATATGGGGATTCTCCGTTAGATCGTGAAGAAGTAGGAGAGAATGTATACCTTCATTTGATTCAAAAGGCGAAGAACTATGTTTATATTTTTACACCATATTTGATTATTGGATCTGAAATGACAACGGCACTTATCAATGCAGCAAAATGTGGAGTAGATGTTCGGATTGTAACTCCCGGAATACCGGATAAAAAGTTAGTGTATTTTTTAACACAATCACATTATCATCAATTGATTCAAGGTGGGGTTAAAATTTATCAATATACCCCAGGATTCCTTCATTCTAAGTGTTTCGTTGTGGATGATAAATATGCTGTTGTTGGTTCTATAAACTTGGACTTTAGAAGTCTGTATCTTCATTTTGAATGTGGCGTATATCTTGCATATTCAGATGCGGTTTTGGATGTAAAGAAGGATGCATTAGATACCTTTGCAGTCAGCGAACAAATTTTACTTGAAGAATGTGAAAATCGAAATTTCATTGTTCGCCTCGTGCAAAGTATCATGCAATTAATTGCACCGGTGTTATAGTCATCGAAGAAGATAAAGGAATAATCCTTCCAAAAAGCAGTCTTTAAACGTGGCGGTTTTTACAGAGGAACTATAAATAATATTAACGGAACCGATTTCTTTTCCATTGATTGAATAAACTGCTTTTCCGGCAATATCTCCTTCTTTGACAGGAGCAGTTGTCTCTGGTGGTAGAAACAGTTTTTTTTCAATGGCATCAGACGACGTACCGTCTGTTAGCACATAAAGGAATTCATTTTCGTATTGAATGGGAACCAGATTTTTGGTTCCCTTTCTTATTGGGAGACTCGGCAATGCTTGGTTGTTTGAATCTTTATAAATATTACAGTGTGCAAAACCATAATCTAGTAAAGTGACCGAATCTTTGTTGCGGATGGTTGGCGTATCCTCTGCCATTACAACAGAGATAAGATTTACATCATTTTTCGTTGCAGTTGCTGCAAGGCAATATTTGGATAAACTGGTATATCCTGTTTTTAATCCGGTTGCATAAGAATAATAACGAATGAGTTTGTTTGTGTTTGTAAGACCAAATTCTGAGCTGCCCTTTTTCGTATTATGTGTGATACTGTCCATCCAAATAGTGCAGTAATTATGAATGTCAGGATGTTTTAAGGTAAGCTCACGAGACATAAGTGCAATATCGTAAGCAGTTGTTAGGTGTCCATCTGCTTCTAATCCGCAGGAATTATAAAATCTAGTATCATTCATACCTAATTCTTTTGCTTTTTCGTTCATTTTTAAAACAAAAGCATCTTCTGAGCCTTCTAAGTGTTCTGCCATAGCAACACAAGCGTCGTTTGCACTTGCAATACTGATGCATTTTAACAAATCTTCTACTGTTTGTGTTTCGCCTGGTTCTAAATAAACTTGCGAACCACCCATACTTGCTGCGTGTTCCGAAACGGTTACTACATCATTTTTGCTGATTCTTCCATCTTCTAATGCTTCAAAAATTAAAATCATAGTCATAATTTTGGTAATGCTTGCGGGACGCATTTTTTCATGAGAATTCTTTTCATAGAGAATTGTTCCTGTAGAAGCTTCCATTAGAATAGCACTTGGTGCCGAAATGGCTAGTGTGGAGGTATTTTCTTCTGTATCAGGAGAAACAAGTTCTCCTGATACAGGGTATGGAGAGAAGAGTATGGTGAGAAAAATACTAAAACTAAGTATCATGGGATAGATAGATTTCATGTTTCACCTCCTAAAGTGATACATTATATGTGGGAAATAACTGTAATATGATAAAATATCCATACTTTTTAAGCTAAATATAGTAGCAAATATATAAAAGAGATACTAAATGTTGTAATTTATACTTGAAATTTCCGAAATGGCATGTCATAATAACAAAAGTGAGGTTGAATTATGGATTTGAATGTTAAGTTGCAGGTGTTTGAGGGGCCGCTTGATTTGCTCCTTCATCTTTTGGAAAAGAATAAAGTGAATATATATGATATCCCGATTGTTGAGATTACGAGTCAATATATGGAGTATATTGCAGAAATGAAGCGCCGGGATTTAAACATACTAAGTGAATTTTTAGTAATGGCTGCTACATTAATTGATATCAAGTCGCGTATGCTACTTCCTTCCGATCCGGATAAAGAGGAGGAGGAAGAGGATCCTCGCGCAGAACTTGTACAGCAGTTGTTAGAATACAAGATGTACAAGTGTATGGCGTATGAGCTTAAGGACCGGCAGATGGATGCAGAGCGTGTATTGTTCAAAGTTCCAACGATTCCGGAAGAAGTATCTGCATATGAAGTGCCGATAGATATGGAAGAATTAGTAAGCGATGTTACGCTGGCAAAACTTAATCACATTTTCCAAAGCATTATGAAGAAACAGGTGGACAAGATTGACCCGGTCCGTTCTAAGTTTGGTAAGATTCAGAAAGAAGAAGTTTCATTGGAAGAAAGAATGGTATACTTAGAGAATTACGCAATGCAACATCCGCATTTTTCTTTCCGTAATCTTTTAGAAGCACAATCCGGAAAAGTTGAGATTATTGTTACCTTTCTTGCGATTTTAGAATTGATGAAAATGGGTAAGATTTTTATTTCGCAGGAACGCATTTTTGATGATATTAAGATTGATTCAAAAATTGCCGCATAGAAGAGAGTAGGAATGGCATTATTATGGAAGAAAAGAATTACGAAGCAATTATTGAGTCAATCCTTTTTACAATGGGAGAATCTGTTGAATTGGATAAAATTGCCACTGCAATAGAATTAGATAAAGAAACAACCCAAAAAATTATTAATCGAATGATGGAACAGTACAGCAATGAAGAACGTGGTATACAAATTATTGAATTAGATGGTGCTTATCAGATGTGCACCAAGACGGAGATGTATGAATATTTGATTCGTATTGCGAAACAACCAAAGAAACGTGTATTAACAGATGTTTTGTTAGAAACGTTATCGATTATTGCATACAAACAACCGGTTACGAAAGCAGAGATTGAGAAGATTCGTGGAGTATCCAGTGACCATGCTGTAAGCAAATTGATAGAATATAATTTGGTGCGCGAATTGGGAAGATTGGATGCGCCGGGAAAACCGCTTTTGTTCGGTACAACAGAGGAATTTTTACGTAGTTTTGGTGTTCATTCAATAGATGACCTTCCGGTATTAAGTCCGATACAAATCGAAGAGTTTAAACAAGAAGTCGAAGCAGAGATGCAGGTACAATTAGATATTTAATAGGGATTATGACAAGATAGATAATCATATACATTACTAAAAACTTTGGAATGTATATGATTATTTTTTTGAGGAAATGGAGTAAGATAAACAAATTTGGTATTTTCATGATAATATGTTGCGAGCTTCTATTATTTTTTATGCCTACAGACTTTTTGAATGCCTCAGAAAACGATACGATGTTAAGCTTGTATTCCCGTTCATGTGCATTGGTTGATGGAGATACCGGACGTGTGTTATATGGAAAAGATGAACAGACACCTATGGCAAATGCAAGTACTACAAAAATTCTTACCTGTATTGTTGCTTTAGAACAAGGAAATATGGATGATATTGTAACTGCATCCCCAAAAGCCGCATCACAACCGAAGGTTCATTTAGGAATGAAAGAGGGCGAACAGTTTTACTTTAAAGATTTGTTATTTGCATTAATGTTGGAATCCTATAATGATTGTGCAGTGGCTCTTGCAGAGCATATTGCAGGTTCTACAGAAGCGTTTGCAGATATAATGAATAAAAAAGCCAAAGAACTGGGTTGTAAAGACACGTATTTTATAACTCCAAATGGATTAGATGACACGGATGAGGTGGGATTTCATCATACAACAGCATCTGATTTATGTCTTATTATGAAATATTGTACATGGGAATCTCCAAAGACAGATTTGTTCCGGCAAATTACGAAAACACCTTCGTATAGTTTTCAAAGTATGTCAGGGAGAAATTTTTCCCTTACAAATCGCAATGCCTTTTTAACGATGATGGATGGGGTAATATCCGGAAAAACTGGATTTACGGCAGATGCAGGATATTGTTATGTTGCGGCTTTAGAGTCAGAGGGTAGAAAATATTGTATAGCTCTTCTTGCATGTGGATGGCCAAATAATCGAACCTACAAATGGCAAGATGCGAAAGAATTATTTTCGTATGGGATAGAAAATTATGCATATCAAAAATCAGAGCAGATAATTGTTATTCCGCCACTTGTTGTGACAAATGGAAAAAAAATAGACGCTAGCTTAGAGGATTGGAGCGAAGAGGTATGTATTCAGCCGGTGGCCGATTATCAGTGGCAATTAGATAAACAATATTTACTAAAAGAATCAGAAAAAATTACATATGAGATAAAAATAGAAAAAGTAAATGATGCTCCAATAGAAAAAACTACGCAAGTGGGTACTATTTTCTTTTTTCTGAAAGAAGAGTGTATATCTAAAGTGCCTATATATGCAGGTGAAACTATAGAAAAATGGACTTTTAAAAGTCTGTTCCATGAAATTATAAAAAAGTATTTTCTTATGTAAAATAGTGAAAAATTTAACAATTCTATTGAAAATATGGGTTAAATAAGATACAATCATTTGAAGTGTAAAATTTTTTACAATGGAGGGAATGAAATGAGTAGTAACAATACAAGCTTGGCGAAGCAAAGAATAGCTAAGTTGGTCGATGCGAACAGTTTTATGGAGATAGGTTCTCTTGTTACAGCACGTAGTACCGATTTTAATCTTTCAGCAGAAAAACAACCTTCCGATGGTGTAATTACAGGTCATGGATTGATTAATGATAATCTTGTGTTTGTTTATAGCCAGGATGCATCTGTATTAAATGGGACCATTGGGGAGATGCATGCAAAGAAAATCGCATCGGTATATGATATGGCGATGAAAATGGGGGCTCCTGTTATAGGATTTATTGATTGTGGAGGAATCCGTCTTCAAGAATCTGTAGATGCGTTAGATGGTTTTGGACATATTTATGCAAAGGAAGTTGCTGCTTCTGGCGTGATTCCGCAGATTTGTGCGGTATTTGGTACATGTGGAGGTGGGCTTTCTGTTGTACCGGCACTTTGTGATTTTGCATTTATCGAAGAGACAACAGGAAAAATGTTTATCAATTCTCCGGATGCAATTGAAGGAAATAAAGTGGAGAAGTGTGATACTTCAAGTGCACAGTTCCAAAGTAGCGAGAATGGGTGTATTGATTTTTTGGGGAACGAAGATGAAATTTTGGCATCTATTCGTGATTTAGTAACCATGCTTCCTTCTAATAATGAAGGTGATGTGTATACAAATACTTGTGAAGATGATTTGAATCGTGCATGCAATAGTATGGAACAGATGAAAGGAGATCCAAGATATCTTCTTTCTCAAATTTCTGATAACCAGGTATTTTTTGAGACAAAAGCATTGTATGCAAAAAATATGGTTACCGGATTTCTAAAATTAAATGGAATGACGGTTGGCACTGTAGCAAATTGTAGTGAAGTATATGATGAAGAGGGAAATGTTGTAGAGAAGTTTGACTTATCTCTTACTGCAAAAGGTTGTAACAAAGCTGCTGAGTTTGTTCAGTTTTGTGATGCATTTTCCATTCCGATTCTTACCATTACCAATGTTAATGGATTTAAGCAGTGTATGTGTTCGGAGAAGCATCTTGCAAAAGCGCTTGCACGCATGACTTATGCATTTTCAAATGCAACTTGTGCAAAGGTGAATTTGATTACCGGTGAAGCGTATGGAAGTGCATATGTTTCCATGAACTCAAAATCTATTGGTGCAGATATGGTATATGCATGGAATCGTGCAAAAATTGGTATGATGAATTCTGCATTAGCTGTAAAAATTATGTATCCACAAGCAGATGCACAGGAATTAGCAGATAAAGCTAAAGATTATGAGACTTTACAGTCTAGTGTTACAGCTGCTGCGCAAAGAGGCTATGTAGATCTTATTATTAATCCGGAAGATAGTAGAAAGTATTTAGTTGCTGCATTTGAAATGTTATATTCCAAATATGCAGGAATTCCGGAAAAGAAACACGGTACAAAATAGAAAGGTAATGTTATGAGAAGAAAGATAACTTTAGTGCTTAGCATGTTCCTTTTGATTTTAACACTTGGTGCATGTGGAAAGACAGATCCAACAACCGTGGATTACAACGGATATTCGTATTCCGAACTTGAAAATCAACTTTTGGTTAGTGCAGATACCGTTTTGATAGTTTATGACCAGATTTTACCAATGAATGGTATACCAATAAGTAGTCTTGAAAATAAAGATATGCGTGAGGCACTGATGAATGATCTTGGTTTAACGGAAGAATTGATTGATGCCGTGGTAAAATGGGATGAAGTTTCGGATGAGTTTGGTATCTGTAGTGAAGTAAAAGAAGATAGTTTCAATATTAATAAAGCGGGTAATACATTAACAACCAATGTAACACTTATCTTCGAGGATGAAAAAGGCATTCAAAGAGAAGTTCTTTTTGAAATGGTATATGATTATCATTTTATGGAAATAACCGGTATTACAATTGAACCGGTATATTCTCTCGGAGAAAAATTACAAAAAGCAGGAATTAACACTGCGATTTCAATGAGTGTTGTGTTCTGTGTTTTGATATTGATTAGTTTGATAATTTATGCATTCAATATTTTTCCGTATATCGAGAAAAAACGTCAGACAAAAACATCTTCAAACAATGAATCAAAAGAACAAGTTGTAGAACAAATTAAACAACGTGAAGAACAACAATTAATGGATGATACAGAGTTGATTGCAGTAATTGCAGCTGCTATTGCTGCAAGTGAGGGAACTTCAACAAGTGATTTTGTAGTACGTTCCATCAATCGTAGATAATTTAGGAGGAATAAAATCATGAAAAATTATACAATTACAGTTAATGGAAATGTTTATGATGTTACCGTAGAAGAAACTGGAAGTGTTTCTACTCCGGTGGCTGCACCAAGAAGATCAGCTGCTCCGGTTGCAACAACACCGAGTGCACCTGCCTCATCACAGGGAGCTGGTAGTGTGAAAATTGAAGCGGGGGCTGCCGGTAAAGTGTTTAAAATTGAGAAGAACGTTGGAGATACCGTTCAAAAAGGTGATACTATTTTAATTCTCGAAATTATGAAAATGGAAACACCTGTTGTGGCTACAGAAGATGGAACGATTGCAAGCATTGATGTTACGGTAGGCGATGCTGTCGAGTCTGGAGCTTTACTTGCGACATTGAATTAGTAATCCAAGGAGGAAACGATTGTGAGTTATGTGGGTGAAACCTTAAACAACCTCCTACATCAGACAGCATTCCTAAATTTAACAGTAGGAAATTATATTATGATTGCTGTCGCGTGTTTTTTCCTTTACCTTGCTATTCGTAAAGGATTTGAGCCGTTATTACTTGTACCAATTGCGTTTGGTATGTTGCTTGTCAATATTTATCCGGATATTATGTTAAGTCCGGAGCAGTCAAGCAATGGTGTGGGTGGATTGCTTTATTATTTTTATGCATTAGATGAATGGTCAATTTTACCATCTTTAATTTTCTTAGGAGTGGGTGCAATGACCGATTTTGGACCGTTAATTGCCAATCCGGTAAGCTTTCTTATGGGAGCAGCTGCTCAGTTTGGAATTTTTGGAGCATATTTCCTTGCTATTATTTTAGGATTTAATGATAAAGCAGCTGCAGCAATTTCTATTATTGGTGGTGCAGATGGTCCAACCTCTATTTTCCTTGCCGGTAAGCTTGGACAGACGGGATTGATGGGACCAATTGCGGTAGCGGCATATTCTTATATGGCATTGGTGCCAATTATTCAACCTCCAATTATGAAATTACTTACAACAAAAAAAGAGCGTGCAATTAAGATGCAAAATCTTCGCCCGGTCAGCAAATTAGAAAGAATTTTATTTCCAATTGTTGTAACTATTGTGGTATGTACGATTCTTCCGACAACAGCACCGCTGGTTGGTATGCTAATGCTTGGTAATTTGTTCCGTGAATCCGGAGTAGTTCGCCAGTTGCAGGAGACAGCAAGTAATGCACTTATGTATATTGTTGTTATTCTTCTTGGAACATCGGTTGGTGCAACAACAAGTGCAGAAGCATTTTTAAATTGGAGCACAATCAAAATTGTTATTTTAGGTTTGGTTGCATTTATGGTAGGTACAACTGCAGGTGTATTATTTGGAAAACTTTTATGTTGGATTACAAAAGGGAAGATTAATCCTTTGATTGGTTCTGCCGGTGTATCTGCAGTTCCAATGGCTGCTCGTGTATCACAAAAAGTTGGCGCAGAGGAAGATCCTACTAATTTCTTGTTGATGCATGCGATGGGACCAAACGTTGCCGGAGTTATTGGTACAGCTGTCGCTGCCGGATGCTTTATGGCAATCTTTGGAATTTGATAAAAAGGAGAATATATCATGTCAGAAGTTGTAAATAAACCAATCAATAAACCGGTAAAGATTACCGAGACAATTTTACGTGATGCACATCAATCCATGATTGCAACCCGTATGACTACGGAACAAATGCTTCCAATTATTGATAAAATGGATAAGGTAGGATACCATGCAGTAGAATGCTGGGGCGGAGCTACATTTGATGCTTGTCTTCGCTTTTTGAAAGAAGATCCATGGGAGCGTTTACGTAAATTAAAAGATGGTTTTAAGAATACAAAATTACAGATGTTGTTTCGTGGACAGAATATTTTGGGATATCGCCCATATGCGGATGATGTAGTAGAGTATTTTGTACAAAAATCAATTGCTAACGGTATTGATATCATACGTATTTTTGACTGTTTAAATGATTTGCGTAATTTGCAGACTGCAGTTACCGCTACAAACAAAGAAAACGGACATGCTCAGGTTGCATTATCTTATACTTTGGGTGATGCATACACCCTAGGATATTGGACCGATATGGCTAAACGTGTTGAGGATATGGGAGCAAATTCCGTATGTATTAAAGATATGGCAGGTCTTTTGGTGCCATATAAAGCACAGGAATTAGTGACAGCATTAAAAGAAGCGATTTCCATTCCGATTGAACTTCATACACATTATACCTCCGGTGTTGCGTCTATGACTTATTTGAAAGCGGTAGAAGCAGGCTGTGACATTATTGATACGGCAATGTCTCCGTTTGCTCTTGGAACAAGCCAGCCTGCAACAGAAGTAATGGTAGAAACCTTTAAAGATTCTATTTATGATAGTGGATTGGATCAAAAAATGCTTGCAGAGATTGCAGACTATTTCCGTCCACTTCGTGAAGAAGCACTTGCAAGTGGTTTGTTAAATCCAAAGGTACTTGGCGTAAACATTCAAACCTTACTTTACCAGGTTCCGGGTGGAATGTTATCCAACTTGATTTCCCAGTTAAAAGAGCAGGGAGCAGAGGATAAATATGAAGAAGTATTAAAAGAAGTTCCAAGAGTTCGTAAGGACCTTGGTGAGCCACCACTTGTTACGCCTTCTTCTCAAATTGTAGGTACTCAGGCGGTATTTAATGTATTGATGGGAGAAAGATACAAAGTTGCTACCAAAGAAACCAAAGAAGTCTTAGAAGGTAAGTATGGACAGACCGTAAAACCGTTCAATCAGGAAGTGGTTGACAAAGTACTTACTGCGGATGAGAAGGCGTCTAGTATTACCTGTCGTCCGGCTGATTTATTAGAGCCGGAGCTTGCTAAGATTGAAGCAGAAATGAAGCAATACAAACAACAGGATGAAGATGTATTGTCGTATGCATTATTCCCACAGGTTGCCACAGAATTTTTTAAATATCGTGATGCACAGCAAACTGGTGTGGATGCAAAAGTTGCAGATACAAAGAATGGTGCATATCCAGTGTAATTAAATTAATTGACCACGTGCAGAAATTGCATGTGGTCTTTTTGCAAGAAATAATGCAAAATTGATTGTAAAAGAATTCTTTTTTGTTATAATAAATACTGTATGTTTTTTATTAAATGAAGGGACAATCAAAGAAATGTCAAATACAAATGAATTGTTAAACAGAATCAATAGTCGTTACAGTTCCATGAGTAAAGGCCAAAAATTACTTGCTACATATATCACGGATAACTATGATAAAGCAGTTTTTTTGACAGCTGCTAAAATGGGGGAAATCGTTGGTGTGAGCGAATCCACTGTTGTACGTTTTGCAACGTCTTTAGGATATAAAGGATATCCCGAATTTCAAAAGTCATTAGAAGAAATGGTACGAAACAAGCTTAATTCTATTCAAAGAATGGAAGTAACCTATGGTCGTATTAGTCAGTCTAAGATTTTGGAAACAGTTCTGCAATCTGATGCAGACAAAATTAAAACGACATTGGATAGAATCGATCCTGCGGCTTTTGAACTTGCGGTAGATTCTATTTTAGAAGCGAAAAATATTTATATTGTTGGTATCCGCAGTTGTGCGCCGCTTGCAAGTTTTCTGGCATTTTATTCTAATTTAATGTTTGATAATGTCCGTTTGCTGACAACCAATAGTTCCAGTGAATTGTTTGAACAGATGGTACATATTGGAAAAGATGATGTTATTATCGGAATCAGTTTTCCGCGATATTCTATGCGAACACTAAAAGCATTGGAATTTGCGAATAATCGAAGTGCAAAAGTAATTACTATTACAGATAGCATACATTCGCCGATGAATTTATATTCATCTTGCAACTTAATTGCTGATAGTGATATGGCATCAATTGTAGATTCGCTTGTTGCACCATTAAGCGTCATTAATGCATTAATCGTTGCACTTTGTATGAAAAAACAAAAAGAAGTGGCGGGAACACTAACGATGCTGGAAGATATCTGGAATGAGTATCAAGTATATGAGAATGATGAAATTAATTACATTGATGATTCCATTAAAGTACATTATGCCAAATTAGAGGATGTGGAGCATGAGTAAGGTTATCGTTGTAGGCGGTGGACCGGCGGGGATGTTTGCTGCATATTTTGCTGCAGAAAACGGACATGCCGTAACTCTTTTAGAACAAAATGAAAAACTTGGTAAAAAATTATATATTACAGGAAAAGGTCGATGCAATATTACGAATGCAAGCGACATGGATAATTTGTTTGAGAGTGTAATGAGTAACCGCAAATTTCTATACAGCGCATTTTATGCATGCGATAACGAAACGGTTGTTAATTTTTTTGAAAAACATGGATTAGCTACAAAAATAGAGCGTGGTAATCGGGTATTTCCAATGTCAGACCGTTCCTCGGATGTGATTTCAACTTTACAAAAAGCGTTGAAAGAAAAAAATGTTACTATTTGTTTGCATTGCAAAGTAGATAAAATCCTTGTTGAAAATAACATGGTAAAAGGTGTTCAAACAACAGATGGAAAACAGATGGATGCAGATTATGTTATTGTTGCAACGGGAGGTTGTTCCTACCCAACAACAGGTGCGACAGGAGATGGATATCGATTCGCAGAAATGACAGGTCATGAGATTGTGCCGACCACACCATCACTTGTGCCGCTTACCATACAAGAATCATGGTGTAAAGAACTGCAAGGATTGTCTTTAAAAAATACTGCAATTCAGATTACAAATGGGAAAAAAGTTCTCTATGAGGATTTTGGAGAAATGCTTTTTACGCATTTTGGCGTCAGCGGACCAATGATTTTATCGGCAAGTGCATCCATAAAGCCACAGCAATGGAATGCATCCTTAACATTGTATATTGATTTAAAACCGGCACTGGATACGGAACAGTTAGACAAAAGGGTACTTCGTGACTTTGAAGAGGCGAAAAATAAACAATTTAAAAATGCAATTACACATCTTTTTCCGACAAAGATGCTTCCGATTATGATACAATTAAGTGGAATTGATCCAGACAAGAAAGTCAATGAAATTTCAAAAGAAGAACGAAAAGAATTTGTAAATCGTATTAAAAAAGTACAGCTTACCATAATTGGGAAACGAGGTTGGAATGAAGCAATTATCACAAAGGGGGGCATTTCGGTGAAGGATATCAATCCATCTACAATGGAATCTAAATATATCTCCCATTTGTTTTTTTGCGGAGAAGTTTTGGATTTGGATGCTTTGACTGGAGGATATAACCTGCAAATTGCGTGGTCAACCGGATATTTAGCAGGAATAAGTGTTGAATAATTTTATAGGAGGATGAGTATGAGTATTAATATTGCAATTGATGGACCGGCAGGAGCAGGAAAAAGTACAATAGCCAGAAGGTTGGCGAAAGAACTGGGATATATTTATGTAGATACCGGAGCTATGTATCGTGCGATGGCATACTTTTTTATTCAAAAAGGAATTGATGTAAATAATCAGGAGGAAATCAGAAAAGCATGTGAAACTGTAGAGATATCTATTGAATATCAAAATGGAGAGCAATGCGTGATTCTAAATGGTGAGAATGTTAATTCTATGATTCGAAGGGAAGAGGTTGGTAACATGGCAAGCATAACAAGTGCGTATCCGGTTGTTCGTACAAAACTTGTAGAATTACAAAGAGAGCTTGCAAAAAAGGCAAATGTAATTATGGATGGAAGAGATATTGGAACGGTTGTACTTCCAAATGCAAATGCCAAAATCTTTTTGACAGCCAGTTCAAAAGTTCGTGCCAAGAGAAGATATGACGAACTTTTAGAAAAAGGTGTTACTTGTGATATTTCCGAAATTGAGCAGGATATTATAGATAGAGATTACCGCGATATGAATCGTGAAACCTCTCCACTGTGTCAGGCGCATGATGCTGTTCTTTTGGATTCTTCCAATTTGGATATTGATGGTGTAATCGAAAAAATGAAAGATATAATAAAAGAGGCAAAATAAATATGAATATAACGCTTGCAAAAAGTGCCGGATTTTGTTTCGGTGTAAAACGCGCAGTAAATACGGTATATCAAGAAATTGAAAATGGTCAGTGTCCCATTTATACCTATGGTCCGATTATCCACAACCAAGAAGTGGTAAAAGATTTGGAATCCAAAGGAATAACAGTAATTTCGAATCTTGCGGATTTTAGTAATGTTGAAAAGGGTACAGTAATTATTCGTTCTCATGGAATCAGCAGAAGTGAATATGATGCAATCAAAAACGCCGGATTTTCTGTGGTAGATGCAACATGTCCGTTTGTACTTAAGATACATCGTTTGGTAGAAGAATATAGTGCCAAAGGTTATGATATTGTAATTATTGGAAACGAAAGTCATCCTGAGGTTTCCGGTATTCGAGGATGGGTAAAAGATTCTGATGTTACAGTTATCGGAACAGAGGAAGAAGCAAAGGAATTTTTGGTAGAAAATGGAAAAAAGGTGTGTATTGTCTCTCAAACGACATTTAACTACAATAAATTTCAAGAATTAGTTGAAATTATTACAAAAAAAGGTTATGATATTAGTGTTTTAAATACTATCTGTAATGCCACAGAAGAGCGGCAGAAGGAAGCTCGTCAAATTGCAAAGCAATCGGATGTAATGATTGTTATCGGTGATACGAAGAGTTCTAATACGCAGAAGTTATTTGAAATATGTAAAAAAGAATGTGAAAATACTTACTATATACAAACGAGTAGCGATATGGATTACAGCCAACTGAAATCCATCAATAACGTAGGTATTACCGCAGGGGCATCAACCCCAAACAATATTATTGAGGAGGTTTCAAAGAATGTCAGAAATGAGCTTTGAACAAATGCTGGAAGAATCATTTAAAACAATCAGAAATGGAGAAGTGGTTGAAGGTACCGTTATTGATGTGAAGCCGGAAGAAATCGTACTGAATATCGGATACAAGTCAGATGGAATCATTACACGTAATGAATATACAAACGAGCCAAATGTCGACCTTACTACAGTAGTATCTGTAGGCGATACCTTAGAAGCCAAAGTTGTGAAAGTCAACGATGGAGAGGGACAGGTTGTCCTTTCTTACAAACGTCTTGCTGCAGAGAAAGGTAGCAAAAGATTGCAGGAAGCTTTTGATAACAAAGAAGTTTTGACTGCAAAAGTATCTCAAGTGTTAGATGGTGGTGTTTGTGTAATTGTGGATGAGACAAGAGTATTTATTCCTGCAAGTCTCGTATCAGATACATTTGAGAAAGATTTATCCAAATTTAAAGATCAGGAAATTAAATTCATCATTACTGAGTTTGATCCAAGAAAGAGACGTGTTATTGGTAACAGAAAAGCTCTTTTAGTAGCGGAGAAAGCACAGCAACAGAAAGAGTTATTATCTAACATCAAAGTAGGAGATGTTATTGAAGGAACTGTTAAGAATGTCACTGATTTTGGAGCATTTATTGATCTTGGTGGAGTGGATGGACTTCTTCATATCTCAGAGATGTCATGGGGTAGAGTTGAGAATCCGAAGAAAGTATTTTCTGTTGGACAGTCTGTGAAAGTATTCATTAAGAGTATCAGTGATACAAAGATTGCCTTAAGCAAGAAGTTCCCGGAAGAGAATCCATGGAATGGTGCTACTGACAAATATGCAGTAGGTAATGTGGTTACAGGTAAAGTTGCTAGAATGACTGATTTTGGTGCATTTGTTGAGTTGGCATCCGGTGTAGATGCGTTGCTTCATGTATCTCAGATTTCCAGAGATCATGTTGAGAAACCAGCGGATGTTTTAAAAGTCGGACAAGAAGTAGAAGCTAAAATTGTTGATTTTAATGAAGATGATAAAAAAATCAGCTTAAGTATTAAAGCTTTATTTGCTCCGGAAGATACGAATGAAGAAGTTGCGGACGTTAATATTGAGGAAGTAGCTTCCGAAACAGAAGAGTAAAGAATGAGGGAAGCTGTCATAGTAGACAGCTTCTTTTTTCGAAAGGTATGTGTTAGGAGGCGATGAGTATGTTTGATCGTTATGAACAATTCAAAGTAGAGGTATATAAACTTACAAACATTGACTTGAATTACTACAAAGAGAAACAGATGCGTCGTCGTATTGATACCTTGGCAAAGAAGAATAAAGCAGATAGCTATGAACAGTACATTCAAATATTAAAAAATGACAAGGTATTGTTTGAACAGTTTGTAAATTTCCTTACTATTAATGTATCTGAGTTTTATCGTAACCCGGATCAGTGGAAGTTGTTGGATGAAAGTGTTATACCAAAATTAATCAAGGAACAAGGCAGAACTTTGAAAATATGGAGTGCGGCATGTTCTACGGGAGATGAACCGTATTCGCTTGCAATGGCATTTTCCAAACATTTGCCGTTATCCAATATTCGAATTCTTGCTACCGATATTGATAAGAAAGTGTTACAACAGGCGCAAGTTGGTCTTTATAACGAAAAGAGTATTGCATCGGTACCGGAAGAGTTTAAGAGAAAATACTTTCAAAAAGTTGGTAATTCTTATCAGGTTTCAGATGAATTAAAACGTTGTATTACCTTTAAAGAACACAATTTGTTACGAGATGAATATCCGAAAGATTATGATTTAATTCTTTGCCGAAATGTAGTGATTTATTTTACGGATGAGGCAAAAGATGAAATATATCGCAAATTTTATCAATCCCTAAAAAAGAAAGGGGTATTGTTTATTGGTAGTACCGAGCAAATTAGTGGGTATAAAGAGATCGGTTTTTCAAGATTAAGTTCGTTTTATTTTGAAAAAGAATAATAGAAAAGCATTAAGGGCAGTTGTTATGTCCTTAATGCTTTTTTGATATAAGAAGATTTTAATTTTTTTTATTTGAAAGCATAAGTTTAAGTATATGGTCTACATAGCGTCTTAACATAATATCTGATGTACAAAAGTCTTCTGTTATTTCAAAATAGCTGATTTTTTCTTTGTATGTTTTACGGAATTCCGGCTGCATAATGCTTTCGTATTGTGGGAGAAAGTCACTAGTTTTTCGGTTGTAACAATTGGAGGCGCGTGCGTTTTCTCGATATTCTTTATCAACATAACTGGCAACACTTTTATGTATTGCAAGATCTTCTTTGGGAAGATAGTAATAATCCTTATAATTTGCATAGAAAAAGCGCAGTTCACCGGAATAAATAGGAATACGTATAGTTGTAATTTTGTCCTTCATAGTTAGATAAAATTCATGATATTGATATGAAACACGTTTTGGTACCGAATAATCATTTTGTAAAGTAATGAAAAGTTCTTTTTTTGATTGATGATTAGAGTCCATATAGGGACCAATACACGTTTCGGTAATTGTATATTGACCATGAAAAACTTCTAAATAGGAGAGTATTGGAAGTAAATTCATCATGCCGAGTACATCTTCGTAATTATGTAAATGAAGAAGTTGTAATTTCTCTTCAGAATTATTTTTTTGATATTCCCGATAAACATTAATAAGTTCGCCGCCGGAAAAAAGGTCTTCACGAGATAATCCAAGAAATTTTTCTACGGTTTTTTGCTTGTAATTTGGGAGTTTTAATAAGAATTTTAACTCCGAAACAGATTTAAAAATATCTAAATATTGATATTCTTTAAAATGCTCATGGATATTATATTGGTCACATTTCGCTTTTAAAAAAGGAATATCAAAACCAATACCATTAAAAGAAATAATGGTAGAACATTTTTCTAAAATTTCTAAAAAAGCATTTATTATAACGGATTCTTCCGATGGATTTTCTGCAAAAAATTGATCCACAGAAATGATATCATTCTTCTTTCTGGCACAACCAATCATGTAAATATTTGAATGTGCCGGTGAAAATCCGGTAGTTTCAATGTCGAAAAAAACAGAATCGTTATCATAGAGCTGATCAATAAAACGACTTTGCCGAATATATAATTCTTCTTTATGTGTATGTTTCATAGGCATAATCCTCCAAAAGATATTATAACATAAAGCATGAAAAAAAGTGCATTTTTTGTAGATGAATATAATCCATAGTGGTATAATTATATGGATTGAAAAATATGTAAGAAAGTGGGGCACAGAAAATGGGTTTAAGAACATTTAAAGGCGGCGTTCATCCGTATGAAGGTAAAGATTTATCCAAAGATGCGCCAATCAAAGAAGTTTTACCCAAAGGTGAACTTGTTTTCCCTTTATCACAACATATTGGAGCACCTGCAAATCCGATTGTTACGGTAGGTGCACCTATTTTAAAGGGTCAAAAAATTGCAGAGGCATCCGGTTTTGTTTCTTCTCCGATTCATTCATCGGTATCCGGAACAGTAAAGGCTATTGAACCACGTCGTGTTGCAATGGGAGCTATGGTTAATTCTATTGTTATTGAAAGTGATGGTTCTTTTATTGAAATGCCTTTTCATGAAGTGGATGATGTGACTGAATTATCCAACGAGGAGATTTTAGAGCGTGTGAAAGAAGCGGGCGTTGTTGGTATGGGTGGTGCAGGTTTTCCAACACACGTTAAACTTTCTCCAAAGGAACCGGATAAAATCGAATACATTATTGCAAACTGTGCAGAGTGTGAACCTTACTTAACGGCTGATTATCGTAGAATGCTTGAGCATCCGCAAGACTTGGTAGAAGGAATGAAGATAATTCTTCAGCTTTTTCCAAATGCCAAAGGTGTGTTTGGTGTGGAAGATAATAAACCGGATTGTATTGAGAAATTAAATGAATTAATAAAGGATGAACAACGCATGGAAGTGTGCGAACTTATGACCAAGTATCCGCAAGGTGGAGAACGGCAACTAATATATGCCGTTACAGGACGTGCAATTCATTCAAAGATGCTTCCGGCAGATGCAGGATGTATTGTAGATAATGTTGAAACCATTACAGCAATTTATTATGCAGTGAAAAAGGGAATTCCTGTTATGAAACGTATTTCTACCGTAACAGGTGATGCGATAACAACACCATCTAATTTCTTATATAGTATTGGAACCTCATATCAGGAACTGATTGATGCTGCTGGTGGATTTGATAAGCATCCGGAGAAGATTATTTCCGGTGGTCCAATGATGGGATTTTCTATGTTTAGTCTGGATATTCCGACTACAAAGACTTCATCATCCATTCTTTGTATGTCAAAAGATGAAGTTTCCTTAAAAGAACCGATTGCTTGTATTAATTGTGGAAGATGTGTGGAAGCATGTCCACAGCAATTGATTCCAAGCAGATTGGCAAAATTAAGCTCGAACGGATTATCCAAAGAATTTGAAAAATGGTATGGATTGGAATGCATTGAATGTGGCAGTTGTTCTTATATCTGTCCATCGAAACGACCGATAGCCCAATCAATCAAAACTATGAAAAAAATCGTTTTAGAAGAAAAGAAAAAACAAAAATAAGAGAAAGAGGTGGATTATTGTGAGTGAATTATATCATGTTTCATCAGCACCACATATCCGTTCCAATGACTCTACCAATCGTGTAATGCTATATGTGGTGATTGCATTATTGCCGGCGAGTTTTTTTGGAATCTATAATTTTGGTTTTCGTGCATTAATATTAATGCTGGTAACCATTCTAACGTGTGTTATTTCAGAGTCTTTATACAATCTGATTGTACATAAAAAAAATACGATTAATGATTTAAGTGCTGTTGTGACCGGCTTATTATTAGCGCTTAATCTTCCGGTTACATTGCCAATATGGCAGGCAATTCTTGGTGGTGTATTTGCAATTATAATTGTTAAAATGCTTTTTGGTGGTCTTGGACAAAATTTTATGAATCCTGCACTGGGAGCAAGATGTTTTCTTTTGATTGCATTTGCTGCAGATATGACAAAGTATACATGTGACTCTTATACAGGAGCAACGCCGCTTGCGCTTATGCGTGAACACAATGGTGCAATACCGGAAGGACTCAACGTCATGGATATGCTCGTTGGCAAAACAGCAGGAACAATTGGAGAGACATCCGTTATTTGTATTTTAATTGGAGCAATTTTCTTGATTTTAATGGGTGTGATTAACTTGAGAATTCCGGGAGCATATATTATTTCGTTTGCAATTTTTATGTTTATTTTCGGTGGAAACAGATTTGACGCGACATATGTAGTTGCACAGCTGTGTGGTGGCGGTTTAATGCTGGGGGCATTTTTCATGGCAACAGATTATGTAACTTCTCCGATTACTCCGATTGGACAGATTATATTTGGTATTTGTTGTGGTATTCTTACCGGTTTGTTCCGTTGTTTCGGAGCAAATGCAGAAGGTGTTTCGTTTGCAATTATCTTAAGCAACCTTTTTGTACCAATAATTGAAAAATATACCGTACCTAAAGCGTTCGGTCTGGTAAAGGAGGCAAAGAAGAATGAATAAACGAATCGTACGCGATGCTTTGATATTAGCCGCATTTACCTTGGTACTTGGTTTGATACTTGGTCTTGTTTACGAAATAACAAAGACTCCGATTAAGAAAGCAAACGAAGAAACTAAGAAAAGAGCATTTCAGGCAGTGTTCGAAGAGGCAGATTCTTTTAAGCCTGTAGAATTTGATGAAAAAAAGGTAAATCAACAGCTTGAAGAAGCTGGATACAGCGATACCATAGATGATATTCAAAAAGCCCTAGATGCAAAGGATAATCTTCTTGGATATGTGATTACTGTAACTGCCAAAGATGCGAGTCAGGGGGCTATTACTTTTTCTGTCGGAATTCAAAATGATGGTACCGTAAATGGATATTCCATTACTGATATTGCAGAAACGCCGGGACTTGGGAAGAAGGCAGAAGAAGAAGGATTTTATAGTCAGTTTGAAGGTAAGAAGGTTTCAGAGTTTGTTGTGGTTAAACAAAAACCAACGGCAGACCATGAAATAGAATCCATTACCGGTTCAACAATTACCTCTGAGGCAATGGCCAATGGATGTAATGCTGCTATTTATTACTTCCAGAATGAATTGGGAGGTGCAAAATAATGAATACATATTTTGAACGTTTATATAATGGTACGGTAAAAGAAAATCCAACTTTTGTATTAATGCTTGGTATGTGTCCGACACTTGCGGTTACTTCTTCTGCGATTAATGGTCTGGGAATGGGGTTGTCAACAACCGTTGTTTTGATTCTGGCAAATTTATTGATTTCCGTATTTCGTAAAGTAATTCCAAATGGTGTTCGTATGCCGGCATATATTGTAATTGTAGCATCTTTAGTAACGGTTGTTGATTTTTTGATGCAAGCGTATTTGCAAAGTTTATCTGCAGCATTAGGTGTATATATTCCACTTATTGTTGTGAACTGTATTATTTTAGGTCGTGCAGAAAGTTATGCTTCCAAGAATCCGCCGGTAGCCTCTATCTTTGATGGACTGGGAATGGGACTTGGATTTACAATCGGACTTACTTGTATCGGTTTAATTCGCGAGGTGCTTGGTGCAGGTGAAGGCTTTGGAGTTGCTTTATCCTCTCTTCCGTTGATTGTAAAAGTTGTATCTTTACCAATTGCACTGATTTTGCTTATTCTTGCTGTAATGAGCTATCGTAAAAAAATGAATTTTAGAGCACCAGCGTTATTAATTGCAGGTCTTGGTATTGTGATTGCAATTGCGGGATTGATTGCATTATTAGGAAAATATTTTACACCTATTACCATTTTTATTATGGCACCAGGTGCATTTTTAGTGCTGGCTTTTTTGGTTGCAGGTATGAATCTTGTTCGTAAAGAGTTAGAAAATATTGGCAAGCCGCTTGCAAAACCGGCTGGTTGCATTTCAGGAGATTGTGCCTCCTGTAGTCAAGCATCACATTGTACGGATGCGAAAAAAGTAATAGAAGAGAATGAAACGTAAGGAGGGGAGAGAATGAGTGCATTAGCAGAATTAGTGTTAATAGCAGTTGGTGCTGCAATTGTAAATAATGTTGTACTAAGTCAATTTTTAGGAATCTGTCCATTCCTTGGTGTATCTAAAAAGACGGAGACAGCCGCCGGTATGGGTGGTGCGGTAATTTTTGTTATTACCATTTCATCATTTATTACCGGATTAATTTACAAGTTTGTTTTGGCCAATACTTTTCTTATGAAACAAGGAATTGATTTGACATATCTAAAAACAATTGTCTTTATTTTAGTAATTGCAGCTTTGGTACAGTTTGTAGAGATGTTTTTAAAGAAAAAAATGCCATCATTATATCAGTCGTTGGGGGTATATCTGCCTTTGATTACAACAAACTGTGCAGTACTTGGTGTTGCATTAAATTGTGTAACATATGAATATAATTTGTTGCAAGGTGTTGTTTATGGATTTGCAACAGCCTTTGGCTTCTTTATTGCAATTGTGCTTATGGCAGGTATTCGTGAAAAAATTGAATATAATGATATTCCAAAACCGTTTCAGGGTACAGCAATTGTACTAATAACAGCATGTCTCATGTCAATTGCATTTATGGGATTCTCAGGTATGAGTGTTTAATTTAGGAGGAAAAAGAAAATGGGTGACATTTTAATTGCTGCTGTTGCGGCAGCTGTCCTTTGTGGCGTTGTAGC
>JAZSDG010000033.1:0-165709 GCA_045531055.1 Lachnospiraceae bacterium
GCCTCCGACTTATATCTGAAACAGGATTAGCAGACATTGTAGATACTAGTGATACATCTGTTGTTTCGACAATACCAACTGTAAAAACAAATACTGAAATTGTTGAAAAAGTAGCTAAAAATATACAAATAGATTCTAATAAATTAAATATATTATTTTTTGATGTAGGACAAGCAGATTGTATTTTTATAAGTAACAATGGAAGAAATATGATTATAGATGCTGGAAATAATGCCGATGGAAAACTTCTTGTTGAGCAACTAGCGAAAATGAATATTACACAAATAGATTATTTAGTTGGAACGCATGCGCATGAAGACCATATTGGTGGACTAGATAATGTCTTGAAAAATTTTGAAGTTGAAAAAGTACTTATGCCTAAAAAAGGTACAACTACCAATACATATGAAGAAGTATTAAAGGCAGTAGAGAAGGTACTTGGTGCCTAAGTTATCTTTAGACAATAAAAGGAGTATTTGAAATGGCAGGAGATAAGAAATTTGTAGAAGCAATCACTTCGATGGAAGATGATTTTGCGCAATGGTATACGGATGTGGTTAAGAAGGCGGAACTGATTGATTATTCCAGTGTTAAGGGCTGTATGATTATTAAGCCCGCAGGTTATGCTATCTGGGAGAATATTCAAAATGAACTCGACCGTAGATTTAAAGAAACAGGTGTAGAGAACGTATATATGCCACTTTTTATTCCGGAGAGCCTGTTGCAGAAGGAAAAGGATCACGTAGAAGGATTTGCGCCGGAAGTGGCATGGGTAACACATGGAGGATTAAATCCATTACAGGAGCGTTTGTGTGTTCGTCCGACGTCTGAGACATTGTTTTGTGATTTTTATAAGAATTTGATTCAGTCTTATCGCGATTTACCAAAAGTATATAATCAGTGGTGTTCGGTTGTACGATGGGAGAAAGAGACACGCCCGTTCCTTCGTTCCAGAGAATTTTTATGGCAGGAAGGACACACTGCACACGCTACTGCAGAAGAAGCTGAGAAACGTACCGTACAGATGTTAAATCTCTATGCGGATTTCTGTGAAGAAGTACTTGCAATGCCTGTTATTCGTGGACAGAAGACGGAGAAAGAGAAGTTTGCAGGAGCAGAAGCGACCTATACCATCGAAGCATTGATGCATGATGGAAAAGCATTACAATCCGGCACTAGTCATAATTTTGGCGATGGATTTGCAAAAGCCTTTGAAATTCAATATACGGCGAAAGATAACCAGTTAAAATATGTACATCAGACATCTTGGGGAATGACGACACGTCTGATTGGTGCAATTATCATGGTGCACGGAGATGATTCCGGTTTGGTACTTCCACCACGCATTGCACCGGTACAAGCTATGGTTATTCCGATTATGCAACAAAAAGAAGGCGTTCTTGATCGTGCAAATGAAGTTTGTGAGCGTCTCGGCAAGGTTTGTCGTGCAAAATTAGACGATTCCGATAAGAGTCCGGGATGGAAATTCTCCGAGCAGGAAATGCGTGGAATTCCGGTTCGTATTGAGCTTGGACCAAAGGATATCGAAGGGAACAAATGTGTTGTTGTTCGTCGTGATACCAGAGAGAAGCTAGAGGTTTCGTTGGACGAAGTTGAGACAAAGGTAATAGAATTGTTAGAGCAGATGCAGAAAGATATGTTTGAACGTGCAAAGAAACATCGCGATGAACATATCTGGGATGCGCACAATTTCGAGGAATTAAAAGACATTGCAACTAACAAACCGGGATTTATTCGTGGTATGTGGTGCGAAGATCAGGCATGCGAGGACCGGATCAAAGAAGAGCTATCTGTTACATCACGTTGTATGCCATTCCATGATAAGGAGCAAATTGCCGATACTTGTGTATGCTGTGGCAAACCTGCACACAAATTAGTATACTGGGGTAAGGCATATTAGAAATTACATGCATATAAATATTAAGTTACCGGAAAATGTTAATAAAATTATTCATACACTTACCGCACATGGCTTCGAAGCTTATGCGGTAGGTGGGTGTGTTCGTGATGTCCTGCTTGGACGTAATCCGCAGGATTGGGATATTACGACTTCAGCACGACCGGAGCAGGTAAAGCATTTATTTTCACATACAATTGATACCGGAATTCAACATGGAACAGTTACCGTAATGTTGGAGCACATTGGATATGAGGTCACCACCTATCGAATTGACGGCGAATATGAAGATGCACGTCATCCGAAGGATGTGACCTTTACTGTAAATTTACTTGAAGATTTGAAACGACGCGATTTTACAATTAATGCGATGGCATATAATGATAAAAATGGATTGGTGGACGCATATGGAGGAATGGAAGACCTCCAAAAACGCATGATCCGATGTGTAGGTGATGCAGAAGAACGTTTCACAGAAGATGCGCTTCGAATGTTGCGTGCAGTGCGTTTTGCAGCACAGCTGGGATTTTCTATCGACGAAACAACACAAAATGCCATACGTATCCTTGCGCCATCTATTGCAAAAGTGAGTGCAGAACGAATCCAAACAGAAATAAGTAAGCTGTTGGTTTCCAACCAACCGCAAGAACTGCTTACCGCATACAAACTCGGACTTACCGCCATTTTCCTGCCGGAGTTTGATGCTATGATGGAAACTCCACAGAATACAAAACATCATATGTATTCGGTGGGCATGCATACGATTCATTCTTTGGAGCATATTCCTGCGGACAAAATACTACGTCTTACGATGTTGTTCCACGATATTGCAAAACCGGTCTGTATTTCTACGGATTCAGATGGATACAATCATTTTCACGGGCACCCACAAAAAGGTGCGCAGATGACCGAAGAGATTTTAAGACGTCTGAAATTTGACAATGATACAATAGAGAAAGTCGGCAAATTAGTCTTATACCACGATGACCGTCCGCCAATAACAGAAAAAAATGTTCGGCGTGCAATAAGCCGAATTGGATTAGCGCAGTACCCGAATCTTTTTGCTGTAAAAAAGGCAGATACACTTGCGCAGAGTGACTATTGCAGAGAGAAAAAATTGCAATATATTAAAGAGTATCAGGCATTTTATGAAAAGATTTTATCTGAGCAACAATGTGTACAGAAAAAGGACATGGCAATCAATGGAAGAGACTTGATTGCGCTTGGAATGAAGCAGGGAAAAGAACTAGGTAGCGTGTTGGATTGTATTTTTGAGGAAGTGTTAGAACACCCGGAATGGAACAACTATGAAAAGTTAATGGAACTTGCACATAAATTTGTAACCCCTTTCATATGATAAACAGACACAAGTGAGTCATATGGAGGGGTTTTTTTGTATAATCAGCCGGAAGTAATTTTGGAACAATATGATTTAGAAGTAAATCAAATCACAAAGGGCAGAGGTGTATATATTTGTAATACAAATCAGGGAATGAAACTTTTGACACCATTCCGTGGCTCGAAGGAGCGAGCAGAATTTTTGAGGCAAATATTGGAATATCTTTCTGAAAATGGATTTATGGCAGAACAAATTGCACTTACCAATGAAGGTGAGGTGCTTGTCGAGGACGATATGGGCGTTAAATATCTGCTGAAAGATATGTTTGAAGGATGCGAGTGTAATACACGAAATCGTGAAGAAATGAAAAAAGCGTTAGAACTTTTAGCAAAGTTTCACATACTTACAGCAAATTGTCCGATTTTAATACCGGATTTTATCAAAGGAGAAAAGGAAACATTTTTGCCGATTTATGAAAAACACTATCGAGAATTGATAAAAGTAAAAAATTATGTGAAAACGCGAAAGAAAAAAAACGACTTTGAAATGAAATTTCAAGAACAGTATGCGCATTTTATGGAGGATGCAACACGTTCGATTGAAATGCTTAGAGACAGTGAATATGAGATGGAAGATTATGTGCTTTGCCACGGCGATTTCAACCAGCATAATGTATTACGCGTAAAGGAAACAAATAATTTTGTTATGATTAATTTTGAAAATATGAGCTATCATTTACCAGTAATGGATGTTGCTCATTTTTTGCGTAAAATGCTGGAAAAAAATCAATGGGATAAAGAATTGGGAATGAGTTTGCTAAAAGGATACGCCAATGTAAGACCATTTTCAGACAAAGAATATCGACAGCTTTATCTAGCACTTTTGTTTCCAGAGAAATTTTGGAAGATAGCTAATCATTACTACAATTCACATAAGGCATGGGTATCCGGACGTGATATTGAGAAATTAGATAAGGTTTTAGAACAAGAAGATGCGCGCGGCAGATTTCTGGAAAACTTATTTTCTTTTATACGATAATCATGTATACTAAAACATATGAAGAAGAAAAAAGCACAACAATTAATTGCATATGGAATACTGTTTCTTGTAATGCTACTTTGCGTTGGCTGTGGTAAGAGTTTGGAAGAACGAACATCGTCCGGTGTTGTTTATTATAATCCAAATGCATCCGAGGAGACCGAAATAGAAGTAGAGGAGACCACGGAGCCATTGGGTGAATTATATTTAATTCTTTCCAATAATAGTGTAGACCAGACGCTTAATCTGTATTCATATGAGAATGGATTAGAATACCACTACTATTATGCACTGACAACTCGATTTTTGAACAAATATGGGGATTATGCTTCTGTAGCTTTGTTTACACCGGGAAATGCAGTGCATATAGGAGAAGTGGATTCCTCTGGGAAACTGACTACAGTACAGATGTCAAATGAAGTCTGGGAGTATAAGGATGTCAACCGTTTCTCGATTGAAGAAGAGCGAGCAATTTTTGAGATTGCAGATACAAGATATAATTATAACGATGAGACATTTGTGTTTTCTTACGACGATGAAATTACAATGGAGGATATTTCAGAGAATGACAAATTAACTGTAATCGGGAAGGACAAGAAGATTTTGTCGGTAATGGTTACTACCGGACAGGGCACAATACAACTTTCTAACACTAAGTTGTTTGAAGGCAGTTTCTTGCAACTTGACAGAGATATATTTGCAGAGATTACTGCGGATATGACGTTAGAAGTTCCGGAAGGTACTTACACGCTTACGGTAGCAAATAATGGATGGGGTGGTAGTTGTGATATTACCATCACGCGAGGACAGACAACCGCAGTGGATTTGGATACTATAAAAGGAGAAGGACCGAAATACGGAACAATTTTATTCTCGGTTGATATCGAAGGTGCAAAAATTGTGATTGATGGGAAACAAATCGACACCACACAGCCGCAGACTTTACAATATGGCAAGCATTCCATTTCCGTAAGTGCTGATGGTTATAAAGAATGGACAAAGTATTTGTATGTGAATTCAGAAGAAGCCACCATCATGATTTCTTTGGAGAAGGAGTCGACAACAAATAATGCAAACGATGATGCCAAAGATGAAGATGCTAAGGATGAAGAGAATTCCGAGGATGATAAAGAAAATAATAAAGAAGATGAGACGGATTTGGCTACAGAAGATGAGCTTATGAGGGATTATTTTTCGACATTGACGGAACTAATTGGTTCGTTGTAGTAAAAATGCCATTTTCCCTTGACAAATTGGGAAAAAACAAGTATATATATTGTTGTAGGTAATTTGGGATATAAGCTCGAATTATATTATATAAGAATCCAGAGGAGGAATTTTTAACATGAACAAAGCAGAATTAGTTGCAGCAATTGCAGAGAAAGCGGAATTATCTAAAAAAGACTCTGAAGCAGCATTGAAAGCATTTACTGATGTTGTTGCTGAAGAATTGAAGAAGGGTGAGAAGGTTACTTTAGTAGGTTTCGGTACTTTCGAAGTTTCTCAGAGAAACGAGAGAACTGGTAGAAATCCACAGACTGGAGCTACAATGACAATTCCAGCTTCTAAAGCACCTAAATTTAAAGCAGGAAAAGCTTTAAAAGATTCTATCAACTAAAAATAGACTTTAAGGACCTGACAAGCTTGCTTGTTAGGTCTTTTTTTGAGGGAAAGATATGAGATTAGACAAATTTTTAAAAGTATCACGTTTGATTAAACGAAGAACTGTTGCAAATGAAGCTTGTGACGCGGGTAGAGTGATAGTAAACGGTAAACAGGCAAAAGCTTCCGTTAATGTGAAAGTTGGAGATGAGATTGAAATTCTATTTGGGCAAAAATCCGTCAAAGTACGCGTGCTTAATATTTTAGATACTACCAAAAAAGATGAAGCCAAAGATTTATTTGAATATTTATCATAAAAAATGAAACCTCCTAATATATTACCAATATAGAGGAGGTCTTATTTTATGGAAGAAAAAGCAACAGCAAAAGCGCATAAAATGTTATTAAGCAATCGCAAAAACGGAAGTTTTACTGGAGTTTTGGATGTACTCTCTTTCGACATTGCCGAAATTTTACTGGAAACAGAAATGGGCATGCTTCTGATAAAGGGGAAGGACCTTCATGTGAATCGGTTAAACTTAGAGAAAGGTGAAGTGGATATTGAAGGTACGATTGGTTCCATGGAATATTCTGATTTGCCGGGTGGAAGTGGGAAAAAGGATTCTTTTTTTGGAAAGTTGTTTAAATAATGCAAGTAAGCAAGTATATTTTTGACGAGATACTGGTACTGGCAAGTGCTTTTGCTCTGGGAAGTATTATGATGTTTATTTATGACATTCTACGCATTTTTCGGAGAGCGGTTTCGCATGGTGTCGTGTGGGTTTCTTTCGAGGATATCATCTATTGGATGGGGTTTGGGTTGGCTGAATTTTTATTGCTGTATTATCAAAATAATGGAGCAATTCGTGGTTATATACTAGTGGGAACGGCAATTGGTATTTTTTTCTATTATCTCCTTTTGGGTAGATGGTTGGTGAAAAAATTAACACCGGGCATTTATCGTATAAAAAAGAGTTTGAAAAAATATCATGGAAAAGTTACAATATGGTTAAAGAAACGCTTTAAGAATTGAGGTGCTTAAGATGCGCAAGAAGAGGAAACAAAGAAGCAGAAATAACGGAGCACTTGGGATAGGTGTGATTGTACTTTTCTTTTTGGCAGTCATGTCGGTGCAGATTTATCGTATGAAGCAAAAGGATGCAACATATGCAGCCAAAGAAGAAGACTTAAAGAAGCAATATGAAGAAGAAACACAACGTGCAGAAGAAATTGATGATTTAGAGGCCTATATGAATTCCACACAATTTATCGAGGATACTGCTAAAAGCAAGCTTGGACTTGCATACGAGAATGAGATTATATTTAAAGAACGCGAAGAATAAGATTGGCAAAAGGTCTTATCCTTCGCTTTTTTAATAGCTTAGAATACATTATCCTGTTTGAACTCCTTCGAATCGCTATAGAAATAGAGTTTTTGGCGAAAAGTTTTTAAAAACCGGAATTTATTTTGACAAATATTTTTAGGACATGTTCGTATAATCGAGTCACTTGCCGTTTCAACAGGCATGAGAAAAAGTATTTGGAGGCGAATCAAATGGAGAAAACAGAAATGTTACAAAAGAATGTGAAAGGAATTGTACAAGGGATAGTTGCATTTTTATGCTGCATGATTAGCTTTATGGGATATTATCCGCTGCTTCCTGCCTATTTTGCAGCGAGTAGTCTGATGAAGGAACGGTCGTTTTTCTTATACATAGGAATGATGATGGGGATGGGATATCGTATGCCTTTGGCAACAATCATGAAATACTTGTTTATTCTAATTATTATTTCAATTGCAATTCGTTTTTATCAGTGGGCAAATCGTAATTGCAGTGGATGGATGGCAGGAATGATTGCCGGAATTACAACAATAGCAATGAATTTTTCGGGACATGCCATGTCGGCAGCGGATCGAGGAGAGCTTGTAATCGGAATTAGTGAGGGAATTTTTATACTGGGAATTACGGTGATGCTTCATTATTTGTTTGAAATGTCGGAAACGATGCGTTTTCGCATTGAGCCACCCGAGCGGAAAAACGCATACGATCCGGAAGGAAGAATGGAGACATTTGCAACAGCAGTGAACGGACTTTCTTCAACATTTGCAAGTTTAAGCCGGAAAAAGGAAACAACTCATTTTGAAGATGTTGGGATATTGGAGCAGGAAATTACCGGGAAAATGTGTGCTGCTTGCGATGGATGTGCGGTTTGCTGGAATGAGAACCGTATTCATTTATCTGGGAAACTGCGCGCGATGCTACAAGCAGTCATGGAACATCAGCCCAAAGAAGAAATTGTTAAGCAGGAATATATTCATAATTGTCCGAACTATTCGCATATGGTCGAAGAGGCAGTATATGCATTTAGTCGCATGGAGTTGAATCAGGCGTGGTACAAACGTCTTTTAGAAAACCGCATTGTGATTGCACAACAGTTGGATGCGATGGCGGAGTTGATGGAAGATTGGGCAAAAGGAAATCACAATCTGGATGCAAAGTCAAAAATTACACTGGCTAAAATTGCGTATGAAGTAAAGGAAAAAGGCCTTTTTGCAGAAGATATCCACATATATGAGGACGAAAAAAAGAGAAAATATATCAAAGCAAAAGTTTCTAGTAAATGGGGGGGAGGAATTCCGACAAAAAATTATGTCAAAGCATTGGAAAAAGCAATGCATATACCACTTCGACTAGAAAAGGATGCGCGATCTATTCTTACGCAGGAAGCGGTTTCTTTGACAGTGTATGAAGATACCATATTTTATATAATTCCGGGAATTGCCACAAGAAAGAAAAACGGTTCTACGGTCAGCGGTGATAATTTTACAATGTTTGGAATGGATAGTGGAAGATATTATATCTGTTTGTCGGATGGGATGGGGTCCGGGAGCCATGCAAGTCGGGAGAGTGAACTGGTAGTAGAACTTTTGCAAAAATTTTTAGAAGCAGGATTTCAAAAGGAAACGGCAGTAAAAATGATGAATGCAGCAATGGTATTGCAAGGAGAAGATGATTCATATTCTACGCTTGATTTGGCCGATATTGATTTATATACCGGAACACTCGAGTTGATGAAAATAGGTGCAGCATCTACTTTTATCAAGTACCAGAATGAGGTGGAGTACGTTTCGTCAAACAGCCTGCCGGCAGGGGTTTTTGTGGAACCAGGGGTTGAAAGTACGCAAAAAAAGCTTCATAATGGGGATTTTCTTGTAATGGTTACAGATGGTGTGTTAGAATATCTTCATGTGAAAAATCCGCAGGAGAAACTGGCTGACATTATTGCCGATATTGATACGGATAATGCAGGTGTACTTGCAAAAACGGTATTAGAGCGCGTGTTACTGTTTACCGGCGGATATGCGATGGATGATATGACGGTGTTGGTGACCGGTATTTGGGAGAAATAATGGAGCAAAAGATTAGGAAATACATCGAGGAAGAACATATGATTGAGCGAGGCGACGTTGTGATTGCAGCGGTCTCCGGAGGTGCGGATTCTGTTTGCATGTTGTTAGTGTTACATGCACTATGCAAGCAGATGGGATTTGCACTAGAGGTTGTTCATATTGAGCATGGAATTCGTGGAAAAGAAAGTATTCGCGATGCGCAATTTGTGAAAGCGTTATGTGAAAAGTTGGAGATTTTGCATACGCAGTACTCCGTGAATGTTTTGCAATTTTCCAAGGCGCATCATATTGGAATCGAAGAAGCCGCGCGATTGTTGCGGTATGAGCACTTTTGTAAGCGGGCAGAAGAGATAGAGGCTCCGGTTAAAATCGCCTTGGCGCACCATATGGAAGATAACGCGGAGACCATTCTTTTTCAAATGGCTCGTGGTAGCGGGATGGCAGGAATGCGCGGGATTATGCCGGTGCGAAAAGGATTAAAAGTCACCTATATCCGTCCGCTTCTTTTACTTGCGAGACAAGAAATCGAGGAATATTTACAGCAAAGAGAACAATCCTATGTGTTAGATTCTACTAATGCAGATACAACGTATAGTAGAAATCGTATTCGAAATAGTGTTCTTCCAGAAATGATTCAAGTGAATGCACAAGCAGTTGCACACATGAATCGGACCGCAGGGCAAATGCAGTTGGTTTATGATTTTTTACAGCAAGAGACCAAGAAGGCATTGGACAAATTTGTAAATATTATTGAGGACGTAGTTGAAATTCAATTAGGTGGCTTGGACGAACTGCATCCGGCAGTACAAAGTGAGTTAATTCGAGAAAGTATTTTTCTGGCAACAGGGGAAAGGAAAGACATTGCTTCTGTACATATTATGGATGTGCTCTCCTTGTTAAGCAAACAATCCGGAAAGGAAATTCAGTTGCCATATGAAATTGTTGCTAAGAAAACATTTGACACTCTTCGTATCGCAAGAGAATTAGAAAAAGAAGGCAATTTTTTCGAAAAAGAAGTGAATGCTTTTGAACTTTTGACTTGTAAAGAACGAAATGAATCTCTGGAAATTTTATTGGATGATGGAAGCTGTTTACAAATGAGTGTAAAACAATATCAAAAATGCGAGGAAGAAATTCCCAAAAAAACATATACGAAATGGTTCGATTATGATAAGATTAAAAATGGTTTTTCTATCCGAAATCGTCGCGACGGAGATTATTTTGTGCAAGATGCAAAAGGCCGTCATAAGAAATTAAGTAATTACTTTATTGACGAGAAAATACCGGCGTATCAACGTGCGCGGATGCCGCTTTTAACAAGAGGAAGCGAGGTTATTTGGTTGATTGGCGGGCGGATCAGTGAGAATTACAAGGTAACATCTGATACAACCGATATAGTAGTGATTCAATACAAAGGAGAACAAGAGTATGAATTACAAGACGAAACATAGGATTTCTGTTTATCTGACGGAGGAACAAATAAATCAAAGGATTGCAGAAATCGGTGCCGATATCACAGAGAAATTTCAAGGGGAATCCGTTTATCTGATATGTATTTTAAAGGGCTCTCTTTTCTTTACGGCAGAGCTTGCCAAGCGAATTGAACTGCCGATGACGTTGGATTTTATGTCTGTATCCAGCTATGGATCCGGAACAGAGTCCTCTGGAGTGATAAAAATCAAAAAGGATCTAGAATGTTCTATTGAAGGCGAGAATGTAATTGTAGTAGAAGACATTATGGACTCCGGCAATACTTTAAGCAGATTGTTAAAGCTATTGAAAGAAAGAAATCCGAAGACACTTACAGTGTGTACGCTGTTAGACAAGCCGGAGCGTCGTGTGGTAGATGATGTAGAGGTGGATTATACCGGATTTGTCATTCCGGATAAATTTGTGGTTGGTTTTGGACTGGATTATGACCAAAGATACCGCAATCTTCCATATATAGGATTTGTGGAAGATATATAGTAATATCGAAAAGGAGAAACGAATTGAGTAACAAGAAAACGAATTTTAGTGGATTTGGTGTATATATTCTGCTGATTGCTGTTGTAGTCATCATTGCATTGGTGGTCAATGGTAATTCAAGCACCAGTTCCTATTCAAAAGCAGAATTTGAACATGCCTTGAAGGAAAAGGAAATTTCTTCCGTTGTAGTAGTACAGAAACGTGAAATACCGGCGGGCAGTCTGGAAGTGCTTTATAAGAATGGTAAGGAAGTAGAATTATATACTTCGGATGTTAACGAATCGCAGGCGTTAATGGATAAGTATAATTTTTCTGATTATGTTTGCAGAGATGTTCCAAAGGAAAGCTGGATTATGACATTGCTTCCTTATCTATTGATATTTGGAGCTATTTTTATCTTATTTATTATTTTGACCAGTAATTCAGCATCGCAAAGTAGCGGTGGAAAAATGATGAATTTTGGTAAGAGCCGGGCAAAGCTTTCGACGGAAGAGAATAATCATACTAATTTCTCTAATGTAGCTGGACTTCGCGAGGAGAAAGAAGAACTGGAAGAAATTGTTGATTTCCTTCGTGCTCCGAATAAATATACACAGCTTGGTGCAAGAATTCCAAAAGGTGTTCTTTTGGTTGGACCTCCAGGTACTGGTAAGACACTTCTTGCAAAAGCAGTCGCCGGTGAAGCGGGTGTCCCGTTCTTTAGTATTTCCGGTTCAGACTTTGTAGAAATGTTTGTTGGAGTTGGCGCATCACGTGTGCGTGACTTATTTGAGGACGCAAAGAAGAATGCACCATGTATTGTTTTTATTGATGAGATTGATGCGGTTGCAAGACGCCGTGGAACCGGAATGGGCGGTGGACATGACGAACGTGAACAGACATTGAATCAGATGCTTGTAGAGATGGATGGTTTTGGCGTTAACGAAGGAATTATTGTTATGGCTGCAACCAACCGTGTAGATATTTTGGATCCGGCGATTATGCGTCCGGGACGTTTTGACCGTAAGATTGTGGTTGGAAGACCGGATGTGGCTGGTCGTGAAGAGATTTTAAATGTACATGCAAAGAATAAGCCGTTGGGCGATGATGTAGATATTCAACAGATTGCACAGTCTACCGCAGGTTTCACAGGTGCAGATTTAGAGAACCTTTTAAATGAAGCTGCAATCCTAGCGGCGAAGCAAGAACGAAGTTATATTATGCAGGAAGATATTCGCCGTTCCTTTATTAAAGTGGGAATAGGTGCAGAGAAAAAGAGTCGCGTAATTTCTGAGAAAGAGAAAAAGATTACAGCGTTCCACGAAGCGGGACATGCTATTTTGTTCCATTTACTTCCGGACGTTGGTCCTGTTTATACGGTATCTATTATTCCAACAGGTGTAGGGGCTGCCGGTTATACCATGCCGCTTCCGGAGAAAGACGAGATGTTTAATTCTAAGGGGCGCATGATGCAAGAGATTATCGTAGACCTAGGTGGACGTGTTGCGGAGGAATTGGTATTTGATGATATTACCACCGGTGCATCTCAAGATATTAAACAGGCAACCAAATTAGCGCGCGATATGGTGACCAAATACGGCATGTCGGAAGAAGTTGGCTTGATTTGTTATAGCAATGATGACGAAGAAGTCTTTATCGGACGTGATTTGGCGCATACCAGAAGTTATAGTGAAGGTATTGCTGAGAAGATAGATGCAGAAGTAAAAAGAATTATCGATGAAGCATATGTAACCGCAAAGAATATGATTTTGGAAAATAGAACTGTATTAGAAGCATGTGCAGAGCTTCTTCTGAAAAAAGAGAAAATTAGTCGGGAAGAATTTGAGGAATTATTTGAAACCCAATCAGTGGAAAGCATGCTTATTTAATGCTTGTCGGAAAAAGCAAAAAACAGAGAAAACCTTTTGTGCATGTTTTTCTCTGTTTTTTAAATATAGGAAAAAAGTACTATGCATATTGTACAGAATCAGGTGTTGCTTTTTGTGAAGTTTGTGCACACTTAAAGGTAGAACGGTGCTATTATAATATGCGTAAACCCCCCAATACATTATATAGTTTTTGCTATACCCCATAGTAAAAATACCTTCTCCTAAAAAGACAGCGTTCGAGGCTGTCTTTTTTAATTCATAGGAAAGACCTAGTTGTTGTAAAGCGAAAAAGTGGCATACATAATTACTGTAGAAGATGTTACATGAGAATGAGTTGAGCATATTGCATAAAAATAAACTGTATCTTTTGTGAAGTTTGTGCACACTTAAAGAGGGAATAGTGCTATTATAATATGCGTAAACCCCCCAATACATTATATATAGTTTTTGCTATACCCCATAGTAAAAATACCTTCTCCTAAAAAGACGGCGATTGAGGCTGTCTTTTTTACTTTATAAGGGAAAATCTTTAAAAAGATGTCATTGAATAAAAGGGTTGTGCATATAGCACAAAAATACACCGCATCTTTTGTGAAGTTTGTGCACACTTAAAGAGGGAATGGTGCTATTATAATATGCGTAACCCCCCCCCCCAATACATTATATATAGTTTTTGCTATACCCCATAGTAAAAATACCTTCTCCTAAAAAGGCGGCGATTGAAGCTGTCTTTTTTTATGAACCATTTCTTATTCTCATAAAACGATCCGTTAAAGATGCATAGTTTTCGCTAAGTCAATAAGCCGTAAACGGCATCGCTTGCGCGCAAGAGTTTGCCTTGCGGAACTGTTTTATAAGAAATTTCTTTATGATTTGCGGAAATTTGTGCAGATAAGACAAATAAGTGTTGTCAGGATGGGGAAAAACATACACAATGACGAGTTGATGTGATAAAGTAATAGCGCATTAAATAAAAAAGTCACTAAAAAAAGAGATAAATACAGTAGCGTTGTAACGTTTTAATGAAGTAAAGTGCTTGCTTTTGTGGATGTTAAAATTTTGGATTTTACAGTCTTTCTGTTATAATCGCTCCATATTAATGGGAAAGTAGATTTAAGGAGAGATAAGATGTCTGCGTATGGATTAGTCGATGGCGTTTCAGTGAGAGCTGTTGCCTCATATGTGATGAGTGGTCGTGCTACAAATATCAATTTTTTAAGTGGAGCAGCACCGGCAGAAACCGGTGGATATCGCAATGTAGTAAAAGTATTCTACGGTGGAAGTGCGAAGGAGAAACCGGCATCGACCAACATTGCAACATCCAAAGACTCTGCGAAGGATTTATCAGCCGTTGGTAAGGCTGTAACGGAGTTAAATCAAGCACGCAGTAAATTCTTAGAAAATGCGGATGATCGTGATGCTGTTTTGGAAAAAACAAATCAGTTCTTGGAGAATTATAATACGGTATTAGCAAAGGTTAATGATATACATTCTGATTCATTGAAAATAGAGGCAAAGAAATTAGCAGATTATACGAAAACGAATGAAAGCAGGCTTGCTCAAATCGGCATTAGAATTCACGAAAACGGAGCATTATCTATGGAAGAAAAACATTTCCGGAAAGTGGATACCGATAAAGTAAATACCATATTTTTAGAAGATGATGAATATGGATACAGCGTCGAAAGATATGCAACCATGATTGGCGATGCAGTAAAAAGAGAATTGTTAAAAGCCAATACGTATAATCAGTTTGGTGCATACACCAGTAATTATAGTTTTGCGCTAAATAGTTATATATAAGAAAAGAGTTCCACTTGGGGAACTCTTTTTATTATTGCATAAGTAAATCAGAAAGTGCCTGCTGGCAATAGCTACCTAATTTTTTCTGCGTTTCTTTATCTAATTCAGAAGGGATAATTGGCTTGCCATATGTAATAGTAACAATATTCTTGTGTATCCATGGGAAATGATGTTCAAAAACTTCTGCTGTTCCGGTAATTGCCATCGGGATGATTTTACAATTCGTCTTTTGGGCAATTTTGAAAGTGCCTTCTTTGAACGGAAGGAGCTGATACGGATGTTCACGGTCTTTGTTGCGGGTCCCTTCCGGAAAGACGCAGATGGAAATTCCACTTTTTATATGATCAATGGCTGTCAAAATAGTTTTTAAGCCCTGCTTAGGATCCTCTCGGTCAAGGAAAAGGCAATAAAGTCTTTGCATTACAAGACCAAGAATCGGAACTTTTCGGATGCCAGTTTTGGAAATATAGCCGGTGCGTGTTGGGCAAAGGGGGTATGTGGTTACAATATCGAAATAACTGCGGTGGTTGCCAATGTAAAGAACGGCTTCATCCTTTGGAACATTCTCCTGTCCTTTAATTACCAGCTTAATACCGGAAATAAACATAACACAACGAAATGCCCACTGCACAATACGAAGCATACTGATGTCCGCGGCTTCTTTGTTAAATTTCGAAATAATCCATTCGATTCCCATAATCGGCAAGCAAAAAAGTAAAAACAAGATAACAAAAACTAATACTATTATCGTACGCATAAAAATCCTCACAATATAAATTTTCCTTATTTAGTATAACATAAATTCTTATGAAAACAAGATTTTGATGGCATATCGAATAAGCCCTTTTCCATAAAATAGAGAAAAGACGATGAGGTATACAACATGTCAAAGCGTTTATTAGTAGCAATTTTGCTAATGAATCTTTTGCTTTTTTCGGCAGGATGTAAAAGTAGTAAAAGTGAGAAAGTTCGTGATCTTGAATGCACTGTAGTTAAAGAGGAAGAGATCCCCCAAGAACTCAAAGAGCAAATTGAAGAAAAAAAAGAGGCACGCTTTAAACTTACCTATCAGGATGGCGAGTATTTATATATTGCAAGTGGTTATGGGAAACAGGAAACCGGTGGATATTGTATCAAGGTAAAAGAACTTTATCTGTCGGAAAATGCAGTTTATTTCACAACAGAATTATTTGGTCCACAAAAAGGAGAGGCACTTCAGGCGGCGCCTAGTTATCCGTATATTGTTGTAAAAACAGAGGCGATTGAAAAGCCGGTTGTATTTGACTGAATTTTGTGAAAAGTACTTTTTGCCTATTGCCAAAACTTTTATGCTTTGCTATACTAAAGCTACTATATGTTGTATATGTACGATGATAGAATCGCAAAATAGAGGAGGCACAAGATGGAACAGGAGATTATCAGTAAGGTACGGGCATCTGTATTGCAGCAGTGTGGAAGCAGAGTTAAGATTCAGTTGGACCGTGGACGTAATAAGGTAGATATTCAGGAAGGCGTTATTCAGAAAGCGTATCCAAGTGTGTTTACTATTTTGGTTGATGATGATAGAGAGGAGAATCCTCCACAGTTGTTATCATTTAGTTATACAGATATTATTACAAAAGATATCCGAATGAAGCTTTGCTAAATTTATAATGAATGCATAAAAATTCCCCACTTTGAATAAGTATAGATACAAAGTTCGAAGTGGAGGGATTTTTTTGTTGGAATTAGAAAAGACAATTGTAAAAAAGACACGCGAAAAAGGGCGTGAGTTTTCACAGATTACCTTAGATGATGATTACATTGTAAAAGATAATAAACCGGATGTGGTAAAAATCATACATACTCGTGGAAATATTGTTTTTGAAGAGGCAAAAATCAGTAATCAGGCGGTTTGGATTACCGGAAAACTCGAGTTTGCGGTTCTTTATCGTAGCGATGATGAATACAACAAGCTAGAGGTTTTGACGGGGGCAATTCCTTTTCAGGAAAAAATGCTTATGGATGGAGTGGAAGAATTAGAACCGGTAAAGTTACATGCAACGATGGAGGATTTATCGGTAGGATTGATAAATTCCAGAAAACTGGCAGTTCGTGCAGTCGTAAATTTGTGGGCGATTGCGGAAGAAAACACGGAGGATGAATTGGTATCTGGGATTTTATTGGGCGATGGATATGAGCAAAAGATAGAGGAAAAGGATATTTTGAAACTTTTGGTTTCCAAAAAGGATTTACTTCGGATACGTAACGAAATTAAGTTGCCAAATTCAAAACCAAACATTCGAAGATTACTTTGGTATGACGTGGATATCCGCAATGTAGAGAGTAATATTTTAAACGGAATCATTCATATACAGGGAGAAATCTATGTCGGGGTCATTTATCAGGGAGAAGATGATGAACAGATTCAGTGGATGGAAACCATGGTGCCGTTTTCTGGGGAGGTGGATGCCGACGAAATTGCAACTGCAGATGTTTTCTGGGTGAAATTGTTGCCAGAAATTCTGGAAATAGAAGTACGCAATGACTATGACGGCGAAGCGCGTTTACTTGGAATGGATTTGGCATTTGAAGTGGATTTTAAGATTTGGAAAGAAGAAAGAATGGAAATCCTAAAAGATGTATACGCACTGGACCGAGAAGTAATACCACAACAGGAAATGAGCATTTTTCCGCATTTTTTAATGAAGAATATTGCAACGGTTCGCGTGGGGGAACAATTTCAGCTTGAAAGAAACCAAGAAAAAATATTGCAGATTTGTTCTTGCAGCAGTGATGTTACAATTGATAAGACAACCGTGCATGATAATGGAATTCAATTCGAGGGCATATTAAGAGTAAATGGTTTGTATCTTACGTCTGATGATAATTTTCCGATTGCACATCTTGAAGCAATTTTGCCGTTTGAACAGTTTGTGGAAGTGACCGGAATTACTGCGGATAGTTGGTATGATTATGATATAATAGTTGACTCTTTGCAGGTTAATCTTTTGGATCATTCCGAGTATGAAGTAAAGGCAACGTTTCGAATTGCAGTATTAGCCTTTGAGGAAGAAACTTATAATAAACTGGTAGGCGTAGAAGAAGCACCTCTTAATATGGAAATACTTATGAATCAACCAGGAATGATAGGTTATGTGACACAGGAAAAGGAAGAACTGTGGGATATTGCAAAGATGTTCCATACTTCAATCGATGAAATTATGAATACAAATTCTCTGAAATCCCAAAATATTAAGCCTGGAACAAAGATTATGATTGTAAAAAAAGTGTCTACATGTTAAAATTACGAAGAAAAGTGTAAATTTTATACAGAGGAGAAAGAAATGGATAATAATTTTAACAATGCGCCAAACAATATGAATGGTACATCATGGGATTACGGTGCGTCTAATAACAACTATAGTGCACCGGAACAGAACAATCAGTTCCAACCACAGGGGAATGTTTCGTCACAGTATATGGAAACCGCATCACAGTTTGCCGGTACTACTCCACAGTATGGTAATACAGAATCACCTTACAGTGCACCGACATCACAATATACGGATCCGATGTCGTCATCAAATGATGCATCGTCACCGTATATGAGTACATCATCTCCATATGAGAACAATGCGTATACGAATGTATACTCGAATTCATATGCTAATCCGTATGAGAATAACGCCCAGACGAATCCATATGCGTCGAGCAGTTCATATAATGTATATGGTACCGTAGGCGGAACTCCTGTCGATGAGATGGGGCAGCCACTTGCAAATCGTTTTGGAATGAAGATGGTTTTTTCTATTTTAGAAATGATAACCATCGTATTATGTAACCTTCCGGGGTTTATACTTGGTTTAATCGCCTGCATTTTCAATGTAAAAGCAAATAACTCTTACAAAGCAGGGGATGGAGAAGGCTTTAAGTCTGCGGCAAAAGTATCTACCATCTGTTTATGGATTAGTTTTGTAACGATTATCATTACAGCTGTTTTATGGGGAGCAATGGTTGCGCTCGGTGTTGGTGTAGTAAACTTTTTAGATGATACCGTAGAAACTGTTGAGAAAGAATATGAGGATGATTACGATTACGACTATGACTACAAAGATGATGAAGATATTGATATAGATGTTAATGATGATGATGATGATATGGACATCGACGATGATATGGACATTGACGATGATATGGACTTTAGTGATGATAATACAGAGGATTCTTACGCTACGGGAACTTACGAATCGGTAGAATTAGGAAACTATTATGAGTTCACTTTAGAAGGTATTTCTATGTCGTTGCCAATGGCAGTATCAGAACTTACTCAATATTATACACTAGATTATTCTTTTGAGTCAGATGATATCATTGAACCAAGTGAATCAGCACTCGACTACGCATTTCTACCATTTGAAAATGCAGAGGGAGAGACGGTTGGATATGTTAGTATATATAATTATGGGGATACCGATATTCGTATAGAAGAGGGTATTATTACACACATTACAATTGACAATGATCGTGCAGTTGGTTTTGATGATGGAGTACAGTTTGAGCTTGCGAATGGACTCTCTTTTGATAGTTCTGAGGAAGAAGTGTTAGAAGTACTTGGAGCACCGACGTCTGCGAGTCACTCAGATCCGGAAGATTCATATCAAAGTGCATATTATAGTTGGTTTCCGGTGAATGAATCGGATTATATGGATCAATTAAGCATTAATTTTTGGAATGGTGTAATAAGTGAAATATCGATTTACTATTCTGGTGAATATGGATCATCTTTTTAATTTTATTGGATGAGATTTAAAAGGGGCTTTCTATTACGAAGGCCTCTTTTTCGTAAGATAGGAAATTTCCCAATTTCCATAAAAAAGGTATGGAAAAAACTTCTGTTTTATGCAACAATAAAGTGTGACAATGAATGAGTATGAAATGGAGGATACGGATGCGATTTTTTAATCACAAATTCTTTCATAATAGACAACGGAATAAGCGCATTATGTCAGCGTTTTTGGTGGCGGGATTGCTTCTTGCAGTTCCGGCAGTAGGATATGATTTGCCGGGAGAACCTTCTGAGGTTTTTGCAAGTTCTGCACAGCAGAAGAAGGATGAAGCGGAAAGTGGTCTAAAAGATGCCAACGATGCAATTGATAATATCAAGGATAAGCAGGAAAACGTAGAGGGAGATATTGCTTCGGCAGAGGCTCAATTAGAAGAGTTGTTAAGTGCGCAGGCAGAATTAGAAGGTCAAATTGAAGAGACAGAAGCAGCAATTGAGCAGGCAAATTTGGATTTGGAAGCTGCCAAGCAGAAAGAAGAAGAAGAATACGAATCTATGAAACTTCGTATTCAGTTTATGTATGAGAATGATACCGGAGATTCCTTATGGAAAGCAATTGTTGAATCTAACGGAATCGTTGATATGTTAAATCGTGTGGAATATGTTTCGCAGGTACACGAGTCAGATCGGGAACTAATGGCAGAATACGAGCAGGCGGTGCAAGAAGTTGAGACGTTAACAGAAGAACTTGCCTTAGAGATGGATGAGCTTTTAACTTTGCAGGAAGGCTATTTGGTGCAACAGGAAGAAGTGGAGACGTTGTTAGCTTCGTTAGAGAGCCAGGCAGAACAATATGCAACAGAGCTCGCAGAAGCAGAAGCACTAGCGGAGTCGTTCCGTACGACGATTGAAGAACAAAATCAAATCTTGGCGCAACAGTCTCAGAATAGTCAGAAGCCGGATCACTTACCGTCGAATCCGGGTACCTCGGCATCCGGAACAGAGATTGTTAATTATGCTTTGCAGTTTGTTGGGAATCCATATGTGTGGGGAGGAAACAGTCTGACAGAAGGATGTGATTGTTCCGGATTTGTGAATTTGGTATATCGCCATTTTGGATATAAAGGCGTTCCTCGATATTCTTTAAGTTTTGCGACGTATGGAAGGGCCGTATCATATGATGAGATGCAACCGGGTGATATTGTAGTATACGACCCGATTGGTGGAGTTGGTCATGTTGGAATTTACATAGGGAATGGTAATATTGTAGAAGCGCAGTCTTCTAAGGCCGGAATCACCAGCAATCGTAAGGTGAATTGCCGCCCGATTCGAGCAATACGAAGAGTGGTGGATTAAGGCCGGGAGGATAACATGACAATCAAGGAGCGAATTTGTCATTTCCGTGGCAGCAAGAAGAAGTATATGATTACGCTGGTTCTGGCAGTGCTTGTGATTTTTCTTGCCATATATTCTTTTTGGAGTGGGAATAACAGGCGAGATTTGGTCTACGCAGAATCATTGGATATGGTAGCGGCGGATGTGAATGGAACACAGTTGACACTTCGGGATTTGGCGTTTTATGTGGCGTACGAAGAACAGGAAGTAGATGAGCAGGCAAGGCTGTATAATCCTAAGAACCCAAGAGAGTATTGGAGTGTTCGTGTTGATGGTGGATTTGTAGCATCCTCCGCGCGCAATGCTGCAATTCAGATGGCAATTCATGATGAACTGTTTTATCAGATGGCGATGGAGGAGGAATTGTCATTGACGGAAGAGGAAGAGAAGGAACTGGAGAATCAAATTAATGATTTCTGGTCGGATTTAGCAGACGGGGAGAAAGACCAAAAACTAGGCGTTACGCGTGAAGATATTGGAAATACGATGCGGAAGATGGCGTATGCACAGAAATATCAATTGATATATGCAGAACTTCATAATAAAAAGTACGAAGACTATGATTTTTCTGCAGAAACATATAAGCGATTCATGGAAAAGCAGGACTATAAGATTCATAAGAGTGTCTGGAGACGAATTGATTTTGGACGCGTTACATTATAGTATTAGGAAAGAAGAAAGATTATGGCAACAAAAATAGGAAGAAATGATCCATGCTGGTGTGGAAGCGGGCGAAAATACAAGACCTGCCATGCGGCATTTGATGATAAGATTGCAAAGTTTGCGGCGGCAGGGTGTCGCGTTCCGAGTCATGACATTATTAAGACGCCGGAGCAGATTGCCGGAATCAGGGAAAGTGCCAAGATTAATATAGCGGTTCTTGATTACATAGGAGAACATATTCATGCCGGAATGACAACCGCAGAAATTGATAAAATCGTATATGATATGACGACTGAGATGGGCGGGATACCGGCACCACTCAATTATCAAGGATATCCATATAGTGTTTGTACATCTGTCAATGAACAGGTTTGCCATGGATTTCCATCTAAGGATGTTGTGTTAAAAGAAGGCGATATTATTAATGTAGATTGTTCTACAATCTTAAATGGCTATTTTTCGGATTCCTCTCGCATGTTTTGTATTGGGGAAGTAAGTCCGGAGAAGAAGCGCCTTGTGGAAGTCACAAAAGAGTGTGTGGAATTAGGCCTAAAAGAAGTAAAGCCATGGGGCTTTTTAGGAGATATGGGGCAGGCGGTGCATGACCATGCATATGCGAATGGATATACGGTCGTTCGGGAAATTGGTGGACATGGTGTAGGACTAGAATTCCATGAGGAACCGTGGGTTGGCTACAACTCGAAGAAAGGCACGGAGATGCTACTGGTTCCGGGAATGGTATTTACGATTGAGCCAATGGTAAATATGGGAGAAGTTGATATTTATATCGATGAAGAGAATGATTGGGAAGTATATACCGCAGATGGAAAGCCTTCTGCCCAATGGGAGATTATGGTTTTAGTGACGGAAGATGGAGCAGAAGTTCTTGCGTGGTAATGAATAAGGGGGATAAAAATCATGATGAACGGAATTACCACTTTTACAAAAGTGGAATTTGACACTTTAAATCCAAGGTTAGAAGATATCCGTATTGAAGACATTGCGCATGCGTTATCGTTGATGACAAGAGCAAATGGACATTTTCCGGAGTTCTTTTCCGTGGCGCAACATTGTATTCAATGCTGCAAAGAAGCATTGGCAAGGAATTATGTGCCGCAAGTTGCACTGGCATGTTTACTGCACGATGCAAGTGAAGCGTATCTTTCGGATATTACACGTCCTGTCAAAAAAGATATGACGATGTATCTGCAGATTGAAGAACAGTTGCAAAACATGATTTTTGAGAAATTTTTAGGTTTTGTTCCAAATGGAGAAGATGCGGATTTGGTGGATAATATTGATGATGCATGTTTGTATTATGAATTTGATCATTTTATGGATATGCAAATCTATCCGATAGAACCGGTAATGATGAGTGAGGTTAGCTATGAGTTTTGTCCAATGAAGGAAATTGAGACAGAATTTTTGGAGTTGTTTGCAAAATTGAGAGCTGAGATAGCTATGGAGTAAATGAAATAGTATAGGAAGGGTTTGGTACATTATGGGATAGAAAATTTCTGTTGTAGCAGATAGATTTTGTAGTTTGCTACTACTATCCGCCGATTGTATGGTATAAAATGCTGTTTCAGCAGATAGCTTCTTACTTTTTAATACTTCTATCTGTTACAGAAATTGTTTGAAAAGAATTTCTGACAGATAGAAGTTTATTTTTTGCTACTACTATCTGCCAGATGAACGTATAGAATATTGATTTTGAATAATTCTATCTGCTGGTAGTAAATTTTCCACAGCAATTTCGGCGAATAGATGTTTGGTTTTTGTCGATTCTAGATGTCAGCGAGAATGAAATGCTTCCATAAGGCATATAATTACTAAATTTGGTTAAAAGTTACTTAAGCTCTTTCCTTTTTGTTACACAGTAGTATTCACACCATTAATCGTCGCGTGTTCATTCTCAGACATCGGAATAACAAGGCATTTTTGTCCATCGATGACCTGAGATGTTATCTGGGATGCTTTTTCCGGCTTCACGCGAAGAACCACATCATACGTCTTAGATTCGGCAATATAGTTGTCGATTTCTTCTTGTTTTTCAATGAGTTGAGAGGTGCGTTCTTTTAACTCATTTTCTTTTTCATTTAACTGTAGGGTAAGCGTTCCAACCTGATCTTCTAACGCAAGCTTTTCCACACGAATTTCATTTTGAATCAACGCTTTGCTATCGATGACATGCTCTGCTACCGGAGGTTTTTCGCCGAAGACTTCGTCTACGGATTTTTCGATACGATTAGCTTTATCTTCCGGAATGTGGCAGTCTGCTAACAGTTTTCCTACGGTGTCTTTATCAAGAAGGAACGGATCTTCATCTGTGTCATGTGTCTCGGCATATTCTTCGACCATTTCACTAAGATTTTGCTGGATATCCAAAAGGACATCGTCTGTGCCTTCTTCCTCTGCACCAAGTACATTCCGAACAATCGAATGAAAAGCCATTTTCTGTTCTGTTGCCGTACGTTCAATGTCGCAACCAAGTCCGTTTGCCATAAATTCGGAATGTGGTTCTTTTGTATTCTTGGTATAGAATAATGTGGAGTGAATGTCGGTACTTCTATCATTAAATGCCGGGAACAAAAATGCGGTATCCGGAGCACCCACGACCCAGTCGCGGATACGAGGCCCGATACGCTGTTCGTCCTCACGATAGCCAAGCCCCGGCTTGGAAAGTGCAACCGGACAAATGGCACAAATCAGATATTCATATACTTCTTCGGATTCATCCAGATTGTCATTATCGCTGGTGCGTGTCATCACATCATATGTATCATGGAACAAAACAATTAGGTAATTTCCGGTATGGTCATAGGTATCAATAATCAAATCATAATAGCGGTCAAGTAGCGTCTCGTCGGTCAACTTGGTATCGCGAAGCGCCATAAGAATTTGCTGTCTTCCACCTACTTCTTCCTCCGTAATCGGGAAATGCAATTCCAAAAGATTGTTGCCCAAGGTTCCGGACAATGCCTTATTTGCAATTTCTAAATATTTATAAAATTCTTCTTCTTCCAGATTTAAAAATTTTCCGCCGAATTTACAAACCTTATTGCGGTTGGCATCTACATAACAGCCACACAACTGTGTAAAAGTCACATCTTCTTTCTTAAAACGGCGTTTCAGCTCCAGTACTTCTTTTTTATTCATCGTGGTACTCCTTCAAAAAGACATTATAGTGACTCTATTATACTCCAAAATGAAAAACTGTGGTACAATAAAAATAGTTTTTTGGAGGATAGGATAGTGGTTATTGGGATACTCGCACACGTAGATGCAGGAAAAACAACGCTCTCCGAAGCGTTATTATATGAAACAGGACAAATTCGCGCCTTAGGTCGTGTGGATCATAAAGATGCATATTTGGATACCAACAGTCTGGAAAGAGAGCGGGGAATTACCATTTTTTCCAAGCAGGCAAGAATCATAGATGGTGATTTTGAAGTGACGCTACTTGATACGCCGGGGCATGTGGATTTTTCCGCAGAAATGGAACGGACGCTTATGGTGCTTGACTATGCCATTCTGGTGATTAGCGGAACCGATGGCGTGCAGGGACATACGCGTACGCTATGGCGTTTACTTCGCCATTACAAAATTCCGACCATTTTGTTTATTAACAAAATGGATTTGGATGGAGCAAATCAGACGAAACTGATGGCAGAGTTGAAAAAGGAACTTTCAGACGGATGCATCGATTTTTCCAATGCGGGAGATGATGCGTGGATGGAAGAAGTCGCTATGACCAAAGAAGATTTGCTGGATCAATATATGGAATCAGCAGCTGTAGACAACAATCTCATTCGAGATGCAATTCAAGAGCGATTTGTGTTTCCTTGCTATTTTGGTTCGGCACTAAAGCTTGAGGGCGTAACAGAATTCTGGGAAGGAATAAAAGATTATACCAAACAAAAAGTCTATCCAAACGAGTTTTCTGCACGCGTGTATAAAATTGCGCGCGATGCGAAGGGGGTACGCCTTACCTATCTGAAAGTGACCGGTGGGACACTTCATGTGAAAGAGCGTATTTCTTATAATGACCTAGAAGAAAAAATCGATCAGATTCGAAAATATTCCGGTGAAAAATACGAGCTGGCAGAAATGGTATCGGCAGGAGAAGTTTGTGCGGTAACCGGACTGACACAGACAATCCCGGGTGGTGGTCTGGGTGCGTGTGAAGTGCAAGAAGCACCTATTTTAGAGCCGGTTTTAAATTATCAAATTTTGCTGCCAAATGATGTCAACCCTGCAGAGATGTATCTAAAATTAAAACAGTTAGAGGAAGAAGATCCACAACTCTACCTTGTTTGGAAAGAAGAAGTAGGAGAAATCCACGCCCAGATGATGGGGCAGGTACAGATGGAAGTATTGGGACGAATCATCAAAGAGCGCTTTGGTGTTGTCGTAACGTTTGGACCGGGAAGTATTGTTTACAAAGAGACGATTGCAAAACCGATTGAAGGCGTGGGACATTTTGAACCACTGCGTCATTATGCAGAAGTGCATTTATTACTGGAGCCGGGAGAACCGGGAAGCGGTATTTCGGTTAGTTCTGCATGTAGTGAGGATATCTTAGATTTGAATTGGCAGCGTTTGATTGCAACGCATGTGGAAGAACGAGAGCATCCGGGAGTGCTAACCGGTTCTTCCGTCACAGATATGAAAGTAACGATTCTTACAGGACGTGCGCACTTAAAGCATACCGAAGGCGGAGATTTCCGCCAGGCAACGTATCGGGCGATTCGGCAAGGATTAAAGTCTACTGAAAATATTTTACTTGAACCGTATTATGCATTTACACTCCAGATTCCGATGGAGCAGGTTGGGCGCGCGATGACAGACTTAGAACAGCGCTTTGCTACTATGGATGCGCCGGAATTTTTCAATGAAAACGGAAACGAAACCGCATGCATTCGCGGACGCGCACCGGTGGCAACCATGCAGGATTATATTAGTGAGGTTCATGCGTACACAAGTGGAAAAGGACATTTGCTTTTGGAACTTTCCGGCTATGACGTATGCCATAATGCAGACGAAGTGATTGCACGTATTGGCTACGATAGTGAAGAAGATACGGCAAATCCTACGGCATCCGTATTTTGTGCACATGGCGCAGGCTATTTGGTTCCGTGGAATGAAGTACCAAAGCATATGCATTTAGCGTTTGTTTATCAGGGTGATGCGGAAAACAATACGCAGATGGATGGTTTTTCCTATGACAATCGCAATGCAATGACAGCGACTACCAAAGCAAATAGAAAAAGCTGGGAAGAGAAAGTAACTGCAATGACATCCTGTGAATTGGATGCAGAACTTGCAGAGGTCTATGCGCGTGAGTTTGGCATGAGTAAAAGCGATATGGAAGAGCAGGAACGACGAAAATGGGCGAAAAAACGCACAGAAACATCCAAACCCAACACCGTAAAATATGATAAAAAAGGCAATCCGATTTATCCGGCGAAAGGGCCGCAGGAAGAATATCTGCTTGTCGATGGTTATAATATCATTTTTGCATGGGATGATTTAAAAGAGTTGGCAAGCATCAATATCGATTCCGCGCGAGACAAATTGAAAGATATTTTAAGTAATTATCAAGGATATCGCAAATGTCATGTGCTGGTAGTATTTGATGCTTATAAGAAAAAAGGAAATCCCGGTACCAGCGAAACGTACCACAACATTGAGGTTGTTTATACCAAGCAGGATGAAACTGCTGATATGTATATCGAGAAAAAGGTTCACGAAATCAGCAAAAAATATCGTGTCACAGTAGCGACCTCAGACGGGCTCGAACAGCTTACCGCAATGAGCATGGGAGCCCTTCGCATGTCGGCGCATCAGCTACAGGAAGAAATTGAACGCCTATCGCGTTTGGAATATGAAGAGTATCAGAGAAAAAAGGAGAACAACTATGATAGTATCAGAAAAAATGTATGAATTAGGAAGTAAACGCTCAGCAATCCGCGAGTTATTTGAATATGGAAAAAAGAGAGCACAAATAGTTGGAGCAGAAAATGTTTATGATTTTTCTTTAGGAAATCCAACGGTTCCTGCACCGGATTGTGTGAATGAAGCAATTCGCGAATTGACGGAGACCTTAGATAGCATTTCGCTTCACGGGTATACTTCTGCACAAGGAGATCTTGCAACCAGAAATGCCATTGCAGAGTATTTGAACAAGACATATGAAACTCATTTTGATGCAGATGATTTCTATATTACGATGGGCGCAGCCGCATCGCTTTCTATCTGTTTTCGTGCACTAACTACAAGCAGTAGTGATGAATTTATTGCGATTGCACCATTTTTCCCGGAGTACCGCGTATTCGTGGAGGCAGCAGGCGCAAAATTCGTTTTGGTTCCGGCAGATACGAAAGCATTCCAGATTGATTTTGAGGCATTGGAGCAGGCAATTAAGCCAAACACCAAAGCCGTAATTATCAATTCACCAAACAATCCATCCGGAGCGGTATACAGCAAAGAAACCATTGAACAATTAGCTACATTATTGACGAAAAAATCAAAAGAATTCGGAACACAGATTTTTATTATTTCCGACGAACCGTATCGCGAAATCGCATATGATGGAGTGGAAGTTCCGTATGTGACCAAATACTATAACAATACTTTAGTTTGCTATTCTTATAGTAAATCACTTTCCCTTCCGGGCGAGCGTATCGGCTATGTTCTTGTACCAAAAGAAGCGTATGAAAGCAAAGCACTTTACGCGGCAATTGCCGGCGCAGGGCGTGCGCTTGGTTATGTTTGTGCACCAAGTCTTTTCCAGAAAATGATTGTTAAATGCATCGGCGCAACAGGTGATGTTAATCTCTACAAAAAGAACCGCGACTTGTTATATGAAGGATTGACGAAAATCGGATACGAATGTTTCAAACCGGACGGCGCATTTTATATGTTTGTAAAAGCATTAGAGCCGGATTCCGATGCTTTCTGTGAAAAAGCAAAAGAAGAAGACCTCTTAATTGTATCGGCAACAGGATTTGGTTGCCCGGGCTATGTACGAATTTCTTACTGTGTGGATGAGGATATGATTCAAAGATCGTTTGGGGCATTTGAGCGGTTGTATAAGAAGTACCGTTAGGAGAAGTCGGGGATGAGAATTGGAATATACATTTGAGATTCGAAGAATAGAAAGAAAACCTAAGTATGAAAGATGGATAATGTACACATCAGATGGGAAATGCGATATAAACACTGATTGGGTGTATCTTTTTTTTGAAGGAAATAACTGTAAGATATTTCTGTTCATGGAAAATAGGGAATTATTAGATGTTGAGAATTATTCCACTACTTTGGAGAGTATATATCATGATGTTGGTATTTCGGAATCTGATGAGTTGTTGCATGAACTTAATGTAGTTGAAATACCTAAAGAATTATTAAATGATGATAATAAAGTTGAAGCATTTATAAATGAGAAATTAGAGAAATTTATAATATAGAATTAATGAGGGGTATATTGTTGGATACAAATATAATTTAGAAGGTAGTTCTCCAAACATATATATAGAATATGCAAATGGTGGTGGAGGAACGATATAGCACCACATTGAAAATCCTACATGCTTATGGAACAATGATACTGGAAAAGTATCTGTGTAAACAGTTAGATAAACTTGAATTTGGTGCAGAGAGGTAATATGATATGCTTGAAATAACTTATACAGGAGTTTTTGTTTTTATTACATTGGCATGGATTGTAACAAGAGTAATCTGTGGTATTAGAAACAAAAAGGTGGATTGGAAATACGAAGCGAAATTGCTTACAGTCTATATCTGTCTGGTTGTGATTGCGCGAATTGTTTATTTCCCAATGAGTTTAGTGGAAGGCCGCATTGCAAGTCTAATTTTGGATGTTGAGAAAATCATCCCACTGTGGATTAATCTAGTTCCAATTGTCCACTTATTTGATGTGTATGATGGTTGGCAGATAAACATCATAGGAAATATTACGATGTTTATTCCTATAGGATTGGCATGGCCATTCTGCTTTAAAAAACTTGATACAATTGGTAAAACAGTGCTTGTAGGTGCAGGATTTCCGCTATTTATTGAAATCACACAGTTGCCATTCTATGATAGATGCTCAGATGTTGATGATTTAATCTTGAATACTACAGGTATCTTAATTGGAGCAATAATTTATTTTGGTATAAAGCGACTGACGATTCGTAAGAAAAGAGTTAGCTAAATTCCAATTTCCTCGAACAGATTAGGACCGTTGAACGGCGGTCCTTTTTCATGTCGTTTTGCTTCTGTATATAATACCGATAACACGGAGAGCGATTCTGCGAACTTTTGTAACATTGCAAAAAACTTATGAGGCATCGTTGATGTATCTATTTTTCTGTAAGAAATGAACAAAGAATAGACTTTTTAACTTCTGTATTATATAATGTTTTGATAAAAGAATGGAGATCTTTCATATACGAAAATGTCTTGCTTCCTTAATGATATTACTGCTTATCATGTCACCAATCATGCCTACGGTGGTGCAGTATAATCATGTCTTACTTGCAGATGCCGGTGATCATATTCAGGGAATGGCATATGATGCAATGGATGAAGCGAAGGCAGCAAGTGCTACGAAGGTTATTCTCATAGCGTTGTAAAAGGAAGGACTGTAATGTATGCAATCGATTAAGAAACGAATTTTTGATATCATTCAAATTGGGAATAAGAGGGACGTTCCGAGTAGAATATTTGATATTGTTATTGTAACGGCTATTTTATTGAATATCACAATTACTTTCTTGGAAACCTTTGATGAATTAAAGCCATATTATGGAATATTTGCAATTGTTGAATTTGTGACAATGGTATTTTTCTTAATTGAATACGCATTGCGTATCTGGACAGTAGAATTTTTGTATCCAAATTGTAATAGATTAAAAGCGTTAGGAAAATTTTTGATTTCCTATGATGGAATTGTACAGCTTTTGACAATTTTACCATTTTTCTTCTTATCCGGATTTGTCGCGTTACGGATGCTTAGAGTAGTTCGAATTCTACATTTATTCCGTATTAATAGTAATTATGATTCGTTTCATGTAATTACATCGGTATTTAAGAAAAAAAAGAATCAAATTTTTTCGTCCATTTTTATTATCGTGGTTTTGATGTTGGCGTCATCGCTTTGCATGTATAGCGCAGAGCATGCGGCTCAGCCGGAAGCGTTTGATAATGCATTTTCGGGAATATGGTGGAGTATATCTACGATTCTAACGGTGGGATATGGAGATATTTATCCGATTACGGTCTTGGGACGTGTGATGGGAATTATCATTGCTGTTTTGGGAGTCGGTGTTGTGGCGATTCCGACCGGTATTATTTCTGCCGGATTTGTGGAGCAGTATACCCAGATGCAACGAAGTGCGGAATCACCGGTGCGTGGCACTGTAAAAGTGCAGGTGGATGAGACAAGTCCGTTTTTGGGACTTCGTCAAAATGAATTGGAGGCGACATTTGAACTGACGCTTTTGATTGTGATTCGACAGGGCGAGATTATCCTAGACATGGGCAAGAAAAAAATCCGTGTCGGAGATACCTTAATCTACCAGACCACGGATTTATTAAATGAAGTTGATTAGTTATTGGCGGAGACGAGAGTTTCCGCCTTTTCTAATGCTTCGGTAATGTTTGCAACAAAATTCTCTTCGCCAACGTAGCTTATAAAATCATCCTTTTTCATAACGGACATTGGTTGTTCGTTGACATGAGAAAAAATCATTGTGATGTGCTTTTTCTTTGCACGGGCAACAAGGTCACGAAGCGCACGCATGGCACTTGCATCAATTGCAGGAACACTTCTCATACGGATAATCATAACTTTGGTACGGTTGCCTGCGTGAATGCGAAGAAGTTCATCACTTGCCGCAAAAAAGAGCGGACCATTAATTTCAAATACACGAATGCTATGTGGAATATCACGAAGCTGTGCTGCTTCTTCCGGAGTAATGTCCGGAGTGTCTAAGTATTTCCATTTGTTGATATCGGTTGTCTCTGACATACGTTTCATAAAGAGTATAGCTGCAAGTACCATTCCAACTTCAATAGCGATAACCAGATCAAAAAATACGGTAAGTACAAAGGTTGCAACAAGAACAATAATATCACTTTTTGGAGCTGTTTTGCATAAACGTAAAAATGCAGACCAATCTGCCATGTTCCAAGCGACCATCAAAAGCACAGCAGCAAGGGTGGTCATTGGAATGAGTGATGCAAGCGGCATCAGTAGCAATAAAATTAAAGTTAAGGTCACACAGTGTGTAATTCCGGCAATTGGAGTGCGTCCGCCATTTTTGACATTGGCAGCAGTACGCGCAATCGCACCGGTTGCAGGGATTCCGCCGAATAAACCGGAGAAAATATTTCCAAGACCTTGTCCGATTAATTCCGCATTTGATTTGTGGCGATCACCAATCATACCGTCGGATACTACAGCAGATAGTAATGATTCAATTCCGGCAAGAATCGCGATGGTAAAAGCAGGAGAAATCAGTTCCTTTATTAAAGAAAAGCTTACATTCGGAACATGGAGTCCCGGGAATGAAGAAGATAATTCTCCAAATACGCTTCCGATGGTAGGAACCGGTAATTTTGCAAAATATACAACCAATGTGGTAACAATAATGGCAATTAAAGATCCCGGAATTTTATCGGTAACTTTCGGCCAGAGAATTAAAATGACAAGTGCGCCAAGACCAACCAAAAGGGTGGTAACATCGGCGGTATGTAAATGAGTTCCATAGGAAATCATTTTTTCAACAAATTCAGAAGGAACTTCTGCAATTTCAAGTCCTAGAAAATCTTTCAACTGTCCAAAGAATAACGTAACAGCAATACCACAGGTAAAACCTGTCGTAATGGTATATGGAATATATTTAATTAAAGAACCAAAACGGCAAATTCCCATAATAATAAGGATGATACCGGCCATAATGGTTGCAATAATTAAACCATCCGTTCCATAAGATGCTACAATTCCGTATATAATAACAACAAAAGCTGCAGTAGGTCCGCCGATTTGCACACGGCTTCCGCCGAAAAAGGAAATAAAAAATCCGGCAATAATAGCAGTATAAAGACCTTGTTCCGGTCCGACACCGGATGCAATCGCAAGTGCAATAGAAAGCGGTAGAGCAATAATTGCAACGATAATACCTGAAATAATATCGCGCATAGCTTGCTTTTTGGTGTATCCCTTTAATGCATCAAAAAGCTTTGGTGTTAATTCTTTCATAACATTCCTCCAAAGTATAAATTTTACAACTTTTCAGTATAGCAAAACGAAAGCAAATTTCAAGCAAGTATTTGATTTCGTACAAAGATTTACTTGAATGATACCCTGTGGGGGTATATAATGAAAAATAGTAAAGAATACCCATAAGGGGTATATAAAAAGGAGAAGACACATATGGCTGCCAAGAAAAAGAATAAGAAATCAAATAAGAAAAAGGAGCAAGAATTAAGAGAAGTTAGCATGTCGGTAGAAGAAGTAGATACGCAGGAAGAGCTGTGTTGCCATCGAACTAAAGAACGCACGGAAAAGGAGTATAAGGATTTAATTAATCGGCTTAGTAGAATTGAGGGGCAAATTCGTGGAATCAAAGGAATGGTGGAGAAGGGATGCTATTGTCCGGATATTTTGGTTCAGGTTGCTGCAGCAAATGCAGCACTGAATAGTTTTAATAAGGTATTGTTAGCAAATCATATTCATACATGTGTTGCCGATGACATTCGGAATGGAAAAGACGAGACCATAGAAGAGTTGATAGCAACATTACAGAAGGTGATGAGATAGGAGCGTGACGAAATCATGAAGCAGTTTACTGTAACAGGAATGAGTTGTGCCGCATGCAGCGCACGTGTTGAGAAAGCAGTATCAAAGGTAGAAGGTGTTCGTGCATGTTCCATAAGTCTTTTAACAAATTCTATGGGTGTGGAAGGGACAGCGACGGAAGCAGATATTATTGCCGCGGTAGAGAATGCAGGCTATGGCGCAATGCCAAAGGAGACCGCGACACGCGCTGCAAACAATACAGCATCGCAGAATCAGGAGGCATTACAAGACCGCGAGACACCAATCTTAAAAAAGCGTTTATTAGCATCCCTTGGATTCTTGCTTGTGCTTATGTATTTTTCTATGGGACATATGATGTGGGGGTGGAAAGTTCCGAATGTATTAGAGCATAACCATGTTGCTATGGGATTGTTGCAGATGTTACTTACCATTGTTGTAATGGTCATAAATCAGAAGTTTTTTATAAATGGATTTAAGAGTTTGCTACATCGTGCTCCGAATATGGACACACTTGTTGCACTTGGCTCTGCGGCAGCATTTGGATATAGCACATATGCGCTTTTTGCAATGACAGATGCACAGATGCGGGGAGAGACAGAGCGCGTTATGCAATTTATGCATGAGTTTTACTTTGAGTCGGCGGCAATGATTTTAACACTTATTACAGTTGGTAAAATGTTAGAAGCACGTTCCAAAGGAAAGACAACGGATGCACTCAAAAGCCTTATGAAGCTTGCGCCAAAGAATGCAACTATTATACGTAATGGAATAGAAGAAACGGTTGCGATTGATGAAGTACAAAAAGGGGATATCTTTGTGGTGCGCCCGGGAGACAATATCCCTGTTGACGGAATCGTGATAGAAGGGCAGAGCGCAGTTAACGAAGCAGCACTTACCGGCGAAAGCATTCCGGTGGACAAAGAACCGGGAGCAAATGTATCTGCCGCAACGATGAATCAATCGGGCTTTTTAAAATGTGAAGCAGTTCGCGTCGGTGAGGATACCACATTATCGCAGATTATCCAAATGGTTTCGGATGCAGCGGCAACAAAAGCTCCGATTGCCAAAGTGGCAGACCGTGTATCAGCTATTTTTGTTCCGGCAGTGATTACCATTGCAATTGTTACAATCGCAGTATGGTTGTTGTGTGGTGCAGGAATCGGTTTTGCAATAGGAAGAGGAATTTCCGTGCTTGTAATCAGTTGTCCGTGTGCACTTGGTCTTGCCACTCCGGTTGCGATTATGGTTGGAAACGGGGTAGGAGCGAAAAACGGTATTCTTTTTAAAAATGCAATTTCGTTGGAACAAACCGGAAAAACACAGATTATTGCATTGGATAAGACGGGAACAATTACACGTGGAGAGCCGCAGGTAACAGAGATTTGTCCATCAGAAGGAATCACAGAAGAAGAATTGCTTGCCTTTTCGGGAGCGCTGGAGAAAAAAAGTGAGCATCCACTTGCCAAAGCGATTCTAAATCGCGTGGAACAACAGCAAATTCCAATCGAAGAAGTGTCGGATTTTATGGCATTGGCAGGGAATGGACTGACAGCAACCTTACACGGCACCAAACTATATGGTGGTAATTTACAATTTATTCGACGTTATGTATCCGTAACAGAGGAAGTAGAAAAAGTTGCAACGCAATTGGCACAAAAAGGGAATACGCCGCTTTTCTTTGCAAAAGACGATGTATTTCTCGGTGTAATCGCAGTTGCCGATACGATAAAGGAAGATAGCCCACAAGCAATCAAAGAATTACAGAACATGGGAATCCGCGTGGTAATGTTAACCGGTGATAATCAACAGACGGCACAGGCAATCGGCGCAGAAGTTGGAGTGGATGAAGTGATTGCAGGAGTTTTACCGGATGGAAAAGAACAGGTAATTCGCAAACTAAAGAAAAAAGGCAAGGTTGCAATGGTTGGTGACGGAATCAACGATGCACCTGCGCTTATGCGCGCAGATATTGGCATTGCCATTGGTGCAGGAACGGATGTAGCGATTGATGCCGCAGATATTGTATTAATGAAGAGCCGCTTGACGGATGTCTCAGCAGGAATTCGCTTAAGTCGAGCAACATTAAAAAATATCCATGAGAATCTCTTTTGGGCATTTATCTATAATATTATCGGGATTCCACTTGCTGCCGGAGTATGGTATCCTATTTTCGGATGGGAATTAAATCCAATGTTTGGTGCGGCAGCGATGAGCTTATCCAGTTTTTGCGTTGTAACAAATGCATTACGCCTGAATTTACTTCGGGTGCATGATGCATCAAAAGATAAAAAAATAAAACAGAAAAGTGAGGAAAAGAACATGGAAAAAACAATGCATATTGAAGGAATGATGTGTGGACACTGCGAGGCAAGAGTAAAGAAGGTGTTAGAGGCGCTTCCGGAAGTAAGTGAAGCAGTGGTAAGCCACACAGAAGGAACCGCAATCGTAACATTAACTGCCGAACTTTCCGATGATGTATTGAAAAAAACAGTGGAAGATCAGGATTATACCGTAACATCAATTCAGTAAGTGCTTATGAAAAAAAGAATAATTATAATCATACTTGCAGTAATTTTCATTATGATATTAGTTTTGGCAATTGTAAAAGGTACTTTGTTTTCAAAAGGCAGGATTAACGGTACACAAGGAACCGAAGCAGAAGAAAGTGTAACAGAAGAAACCATAACGGAATCCATTGATGGTACACAGGCAGGAGAAGTCATAGAAACCATCATAGAATCAGAAACGAATGTAGATGATGTTGCGCCGACGAACAGTGGGAGCTTGTCCGTTAGCGGAACACAGTTAGTAGATGCGAATGGGAAGCCGATACAGTTACGGGGTATCAGTACCCATGGTCTTTCCTGGTATCCGCAGTATGTCAATGAAGAATTGTTTCGTCAATTTCGTGACGAATGGAATGCGAACCTGATTCGTCTTGCAATGTACACAGCGGATTACGGAGGATATTGTACGGGCGGCGATAAAGAACAGCTGAAACAGTTGATTCGAAATGGAGTAGAATATGCAACCAATCTGGATATGTATGTGATTATTGACTGGCACATATTATCAGACGGGAATCCAAACACCTATAAAAATGAAGCGATTGCCTTTTTTAATGAAATGTCCTCTGCATATGCTTCTTATGATAATGTGATTTATGAAATCTGCAATGAGCCGAATGGAGGAACAACCTGGAGCGAGATAAAGGCGTATGCCAATGAGGTGATACCGGTGATTCGCGCCAATGATGCCGATGCAGTGATTCTTGTTGGAACTCCAAACTGGTGTCAGTATATCAATGATGCGGCAGCAGACCCACTTGAGGGATTTGATAATATTATGTACACGTTGCATTTTTATGCTGCCAGCCATACCGATTGGTTGCGCAATGATATGGTATCTGCTATTGGACAGGGACTTCCGGTATTTGTCTCAGAATATGGAATTTGTGATGCAAGTGGAAATGGTGCCATTGATGAAGCGCAGGCAGATGCATGGGTGGAACTTATGAATCAGTATGGTATCAGTCATGTTGCATGGAACATCTCTAATAAAAATGAAAGTTCTGCAATATTTCAAAGTACCTGCAATAAGATAAGCGGCTTTAGCCAAGATGATTTGAGTGAGTCCGGGAAGTGGTTGTATCAAATGCTGACGAAGGATGGTGGCGGAATGCCACAAACAATCCCGGATAAGCCAATCGATACATCCGATAACACAGGTAATACGAACGCACCAACCCATACCATAACCGGAAGTGACATTGGAATTACCGCAACACTTGTAAATAGTTGGGAGTCCGGCAATGAACATTGCTACCAATATGCATTAACGTTGCAAAACAATTCCAATCAGGCTATAGATACATGGTCTGTTGAACTCTTGTTTAACGAGAACATTGCATTTTCAGATGGGTGGAACGGCAATTATACGGCTGGTGAATCTTCTTTAGCAATTACATCAAAAGAATATAACGGAAGAATGGAAGCCGGAATGGTTGTTAGTGATATTGGGTTTATTGTGAAAGGAAGCAGCAACTTGAAACTGCAATAAAAATTTAAAATTAAGAAGTCATACCCATGACGAATCCCTCATACAATGTTAAAAAAGCATGTATGAGGGAATTTTTTTGAAAGGATATATAGAAGAAAGGGCAATTGATATTGCAAATTATATTATTGAAGAAAACGCAACCGTAAGGCAGACAGCAAAAAAATTTGGAATAAGTAAGAGTACCGTACATGTGGATGTGACAATGTGGAACGGTTGCGAATTAAGGTAATATGGAGAATAGAATAAGTGGAATGTAGGCACTCTCAGGTGGAAACTTGGGAGTGTTTTTGGTATAATGGGGAGCAAATGAGATATGAGAAAATGATAAATTAGAAATGGCAAAAGGCAAAGCGAGGATTAAAGATTGTTGCAATTATCTTTGGAATAATTCTTCTGGTAGATGTTATTCCTATGATTGTTTATTTTAGTTTATATGGGTTTCCGCAGTAAGGAAAGTGAAGTTGTAGGTGTTGATAATGAAAAAGAAGTTTTTGAAGATATTTAAAATGATACTCATAGTAATGCTTTTATTTATCGTTATTAGATTAGTTTGTCCGACATGGACTCCATCGATAAAAGGTGAAAATAGCATTAGTGAATTAACGAAAGTTGATATAAATGGAGTTGGCTTAGAGGTAATGATACGTGGAACTAATAGGAATAATCCCGTTCTAATTTTTGTCCACGGAGGACCTTGTTGGTCTGAAATTCCATATGTAAGAAAATATCAGGAAAACTTGGAAAAGGATTTTACTATAGTTCATTACGATCAACGAGGAAGTGGAAAATCATATGAGTTTGGAGAAGATTATGCAGGAGTTACCGCTACCACTCATACCAATGATTTGATTGCACTGACAGAATACATAACAGAATATTTAGAAAAAGAACAAGTTATCCTGATTGGACATTCCTATGGAACATATATTGCAACAATGGCTGTAGCACAAAGACCGGATTTATATCAGGCATATATAGGAATTGGACAGGTGTCAAACACAATAGAAAGTGAATTAAGTAGCTTGAAAAAATGTATTACCGCAGCTGAAAATGCGGGAAATGAAAAAGATGTTTCATATCTAAAAAGTTTAGAAGAAGCAATATCACAAGGAGAAACTAACGTACCAAGAAGTTATGTGCGAAAATATGGTTTTGCAGCAAGAAAAATAGATGATAATGTTGACTATTGGATAGGTTTTTTGTTTGGAACAGAATATAATTTGCTTGATGCAATTCGGATCTATTCGTCTTCCGGAAAGTATCAGGATGCTTTGATAATGGAAGAAGTGGAAAATCCTATTACTGACAGAGTAACAGAAATCAATATACCTGTTTATTTTGTTATGGGAAAATATGATGGAATGACATCGCCAGAGGTTGCAGAGGAATATTTATATAACTTAACAGGAGAAGGAACAAAAGAATTTATATTGTATGAGGAATCAGCACATTATCCTCAATTTGAGGAAGAGGAAGAATTTTATCAATGGATGTTAGATACTTTTTGTAAGTAGGGCAAGGTAATGGGAGTGTCAGTGGTAGGTCTATTAAAAAGAACAATTTATGAGGTAAGAAATGTTTCAATCAGAATTTTGCAATGTGAGTTATAAAGAAGAATACAATATTGTTTTAGTAGAATGGAAAAAATTCTGCTACGGGACAGATTACCGTCGTCCACTTGAATATGCATTAGAAATTATAAAAAATAATGCAGGTTGTAATTATGTTGCAGATACAAGAAACGGGTTTGAAAATGAACCGGAGGATACGCAATGGGTGGCAGATGTATTTATGCCTACTGCAAGTGAATACGGATGTAAGTATATTTATTTTATCATTGATAAAGAAAATTCTCTGAAAGAAGAATTGGAAGGACAGGAGTCAGATTCAAAGGACAAGTTAGAATTCCGATATATATTTGATTTGTGCGAGGTAAACAGATAATTTAAATGCTATAATATATCTGTAACTATATATTATCATGGAGTTCATTGTGGAGGAGAATATGACGAAACAAGTGGCAGTTGTGACAGGCGCAAGTAGCGGAATTGGAAAAGCTATTTGTGATTTATTAATAAATAAAGATTATAATGTGGTAGCAAATGGGCGTTCCGTTAAGAGCGTCTTTGAAAAACATGAAAATATGTTATTATGCGCATCAGACTTACTAGAGTCTTCCACAGCAGGAGAATTATTAAATCTTACACTGGAAAAGTATGGTCAATGTGATGTTGTATGTGTGAATGCAGGTATTATTGAATCTAATTCCATAGAAAACATTGATATTGATAAAATGTGTATGATGATGCGATTAAAGGTGGAAATGTCTTTCCGATTAATCTATACTTTTTTAAAACATTTTAAGAAAGTGGGAAAAGGACATGTTATTATCACATCTAGTGTAATGGGAACAAAGACGCGTGAAAACTCTGGTGCATATGCTGCCTGTAATTATGCGTTAGAAGCATTGGCTGAATCACTAAGGATGGAATTGTCAGATACAGACATCAAGATTACTTGTATTGAGCCGGGATTGGTAGAAACAAACTTACATAATGAATGGGAGATAAAACCAAAAGAATTGCTTAACATTTCTCATGCTTTGCAGCCGGAAGATATAGCAAAGGCTGTTGTAGATGTTTTAGAAATGCCGGAACATATTCGGATTCCCAAGTATATGATTTTACCGAAAGGACATAAAATTTAAGCTTTGAATATTTACCGAAAGAAAAAGGAGTTTATCTCCATGAAAATGGTGAGGATACAAAGGAAGGTATTGATACCTAAAATCACAAAAATAAACATGATAACGTTGTTTATTTTTGTGATTTTTTCTTAGATGTTTTCAGGTAATGCCTTCATGGTATCAGTGGCATTTAGTATTTCCAGCTGATATTCAGCAATTTCCTTGAGTATATGAAATCGTTCTTCCTTATTTTTTCCTTCTCGGATCATTTGAGCATTATGAGTTTCCAAATTTGATAATACTGTTAATTCATTAATGGTAGCAAAATCTCGAACGTTACTATTCTTTGCTAGTTCTGGGTTTGTATCTCGCCAGGCTTTCGCAGTAAATCCAAATAAAGCTACATTTAAAATATCGGCCTCTTCAGCATAGGCAATCCACTCAAGATTTGCTTTATAGTTTTTCTTGGGAATAATATAATTCTTAATTGCAGAAGTCTGTATCAAATAGTTGTTTTTACTCAAAAAACGTTTGGCGTTCCATTCTAATTTAATATGGTCATTTTCCTCATTTTTAAACCGTTGAAATTCCTTAATTAAGTATAGTTTGAAAACCGGGCTGATAGCAGAGGCAAATTCAAACGCAATATCCTTATGAGCAAAAGTTCCACCGTAGCGTCCTTTCTTTACATATAAGCCAATTGCATTGGTTTGTTCGATCCATTCGGATACACTTATTACAAATGTATGTAATCCGGCTTGTTCTTTAAAGTGGTCGAATTCGACCACTTTAAAATTAGGGTTATATATTTGTTCCCATGTGCCAAGAAATTCTAAAGTGTTCCGATTTCGCAACCAATTTTTCACAACATCAGCCGCTCTGGAATGTTCCGATTTTGCACTTGCAATATCTGTGATACATATATAATCATCCATCTCGTGACTTGCGACAGTAATCGGTATATCTTGTACCATAATAACCTTATTATTCATCAACATTAGCCTCCCTTTTTATATTATTTTTGGGTACAAACTTTATCTCTAATTCCATGTCAAGTGCCATAGCCAGTTTTGTAAGTACTTCAATAGTGGGCACATTTGCTTTACTTTCAATTCGGACAATATTAGTACGAGCAATACCAGTCATTTCCGCTACTTTTTCTTGAGAAAATCCCTTTTCTTTTCGGAGAACAATATATTGATTGATTATTTGATCTTTTGCCTGATTTTTGGCTTGTTCCACTAGCAAGTGTGAGTTATTATGTTTTATATGAAAGTCCATAGATACATACCCTTTCTTGAATATAGTTGATACGTATCATTATTGTAACATATAAGCAGTTATTTGTATACAAAATTTAAAGGTTGTGGAGGTTAGAATTATGATAGCTATAATAGGTGCAGGATTATTTTCAATTGTAATTTTATTAAGCATTCTTTTGATTTGCGGCTTGCCATTAGGAGAACTGACTATGGGTGGACAAAATAGAGTTTTTCCTAAGAAGCTTAGAATTGTGTTAGTATTTCAGCTTATACTTCAGATATTTTTTGTGATAATCATTTTGCAAGCAGGTAAAATGATACCATTGTGGTTTTCTGATAACGTTACTAGAATTATATGCATTGTAATGGCAGTGTACCTTTCGTTGAATGTTGTTGTGAATTTTAGTTCAAAAAGCAAAAAAGAAAAATATATTATGACGCCGCTTTCGCTGTTGACAGCAATCTGTTTTTGGATCACAGCGTTGCAAATGTAAGCGGTGTTTTTGCAGATTTTCTGAGAACTTTTCGTTATGAGAGGTTCTCTTTTTTTGTAATGGAACTTGACAGCTAATTTCAATTAGCTTACAATTAGGCTAATTAGAATTAGCCGAGGAGTAGTGATATGAATACGAAACAACGGATATTGGATGAAGCATTGACGCTATTTGCGGAAAAGGGCTATGGGAATGTATATGTAGCACAGATCGCAGAAGCTGTAGGAATTAAGGCACCATCATTGTATAAGCATTATAAAAGTAAACAGGATATTTTTAATGCGATTCTCGATGAAATGAAAAATAGGTATGATGCTCAGACAAGTGCTTTGAATATGAACGGTAGTGACGTGAATGCAGATGTCAGGATATTTTCAACTGTCTCAGAGGATGACCTGGTAAATATGGGCATAGGACTATTTTCTTATTTTCTGCATGATGAATATGTCCATAGATTCCGGAAGATGCTGACGATAGAACAATTTCATGATTCGGATTTGTCACAGCTTTATACAAAACAATACACCGACGATCCGTTATCTTATCAGTCAGCAATATTAACAATGTTGTGTTTAGAAGGTGTGCTTAAGCAGGAAGATGCAGATATAATGGCGTTACAATTTTATGCACCCTTATATATGCTACTAACACTTTGTGATCGCCAGCCGGAAAGAGAAGCGGAGGCGTTACAACTTTTGGAACGGCATATAAGACAATTCAACAGAATTTATCAACCATAACAAGGAGACAAAATCATGAAAATTGTTTTGATACATGGACAAAATCACAAAGGAAGTACATACCATATTGGAAGAATGATTGCTGATAAAATTGATGCAAAAAAGGAAGTAACAGAGTATTTTCTGCCAAAAGATTTAAATCATTTCTGTCTAGGTTGTTATAAATGCATTGAAGGAGATGAAAATTGTCCTTTCTACGAGGAAAAAAGAAGTATTATGGAAGATGTAGAAGCGGCTGACCTTCTTATTTTTACCTCACCTACATATTGTTTGCGGGCTTCTGCACCCATGAAATCCTTTATCGATTTAACCTTTACATACTGGATGGTGCACAGACCAAGAAAAAGCATGTTTACAAAGAAAGCGTTGGTGGTATCAACTGCCGCTGGTCGGGGAATGAAATCTGCCATTAAAGATGTAAAGACGGCACTTTTTTACTGGGGTGTCCCATATATAAAGTCATATGGAGTCGCATTGCAAGCCATGAATTGGGATATGGTAAGTGCAAAGAAAAAGGATAAAATCCAAAAAGATACCACGCGAATCGTGAAGAAGCTTTCCAATGACAAAAAGCCGTTCGTTGGTATAAAGACACGTTTTATATTTAAAATGATGGCAGTTATGCAGTCGGCAGGAATGGGGTCCTCACCGGTGGAAAAGGAATACTGGGAGAAAAACGGTTGGCTTGGAAGGAAACGGCCGTGGATGGATTGACTAATTGTGATTATGTCGTAATATAGAACTGCAGTTTGACTTGTATGAAACAGATAAAAATTTGAAAGTTTATAAGGAAGAGGCTATGGAAAAAAGATGAAGCAATCATTTGTGAAATGTGAAAACGGAACGGTGTATTATTGGCATACTGATATTGATTCAACAAAGAAGACGCTTTTTTTATTGCATGGTTTGACTGCCAATCATACAATGTTTGAGAAACAAGTGGATTTTTTTAAAGATAAATATAATGTGATTATATGGGATGCACCTGCACACGGGAAATCAAGACCATATAGTGATTTCTCATATGAAAGTGTTGTAGCTGTAATGTTGCAAATTTTAAACGAATTACAAGTCAAGAAAGTTGTGTTAATTGGACAATCAATGGGTGGTTATATGGCACAATCTTTTATAGCAAGATATCCGGAAATGGTAAAGGGATTTGTTTCGATTGATTCAACACCGTTTGGAAATTATTATTCTAAATCAGACATTTGGTGGTTAAAACAAATCGAATGGATGTGCAAACCGTTCCCTCTAAAATTGCTTAAAGTTTCTATGGCTAAACAAAATGCTGTTACAAAAGAGGGGCGAGAGAATATGCTTGAAATGGTTAGTGATTATGAAAAGATAGAGCTCTGCCACTTGATGGAGATTGGTTATGCAGGATTTTTAGATGATAACAAGGAACTACAAATATCTTGTCCGTCTCTAATTTTGGTAGGAGAAAAGGATAACACAGGAAAGGTAAAACAGTACAATAAAGAGTGGTCAAAGAGAACTGGAATAAAAATAATTTGGATTCCCAATGCAGCACATAATTCTAATGTTGATAATCCAGAGTTTGTAAATAGTTGCATAGAAGAGTTTTTGACTGACGTATAGTTTTAGCAGAGGATATACAAATTTTAGTTTGTTGGATTGGCAAATCGCAATTTGTAGAGAACGCAATTTGTCAGTCTTGCAGAGAGTGAAGGCACGCATAAATTTGATGGAGGTATGCGTATGTGCGGAATAATAACTGATTTATAAAGAAAAATAAATCGGAGGTTTATATGAATTATTCAATAAGAGAATTAAGACAAGATGAAATTGAAGTATTAAATGCCTTTTTGTATGAAGCAATTTTTATTCCAGAAGGTGTTTCTGCTCCATCCAAAGATATTATCAATCAGCCGGAACTGCAAGTGTATGTAAAGAACTTTGGAGCGGATAAGGGGGACTTATGTTTGGTTGCCCAAGTGGAAAATGAAATTGTTGGTGCAGTATGGGTTCGAATTATGAATGATTATGGACATATTGATAATGAAACACCATCATTTGCGATTTCGCTTCTTAAAGAATATAGAAATTATGGTATTGGAACTGATCTGATGCAACAAATGTTAATGAAACTTAAAATGCAGGGATATAAGCAGGCATCATTGGCTGTTCAAAAGATGAATTATGCAGTTCGTATGTATAAGAAGGTAGGATTTGAAATAGTAGATGAAAATGATGAAGAATATATTATGATTTGTAGGTTTTAGATTTTAGGAGGCATACTATGGATTTTATGGGAAAAAAGTTAGAAGACATTATCGTGACACTTCCATATGAAGATGGAACAAGTATGGAATGTGGCGTGTATTCTTATTTTGAGGTTAATAATAAAAAATATTTTGCCTTACTTCCACTTAATGAGGAAAATCAATTAGATTTTTCTCATAGTTATATGCTTTATGAAGTAGAAGAAGATGAGGAGAATAATCCTATCGTTATGTACATAGAGGATGATATGGAATACACGATTGCTGCACAATATTTTTCACAGCTGTTGTCAAAGAAGTAAGTATAAAAGAAGATAGAAAAAAATAGATGTGAAGAGTAGGCAAGAATAATGGTAGATAATGAAAATACATGGGATAAGCTCCTGCAAATACGAACAACCGGTCGGGATGATTCTAATTCTGACCAATATCGTTACCCATATGAACCTACACCATATAGGGTTTTGGAACGTTTGGCGAATAGTGGACTTATTCGCAAAAGGGATGTGGTATTAGACTATGGCTGTGGAAAAGGTCGTGTAGATTTTTTTCTGTCCTATCAGACGAAGGCAACTACCATAGGAGTGGAATATGATGAACGAATTTATGGGGGAGCACTGGGTAATCAGAAGACAGCCATTTCGAGAACGAGGACAGAATTTGTATTGGCGAGAGCAGAGGCCTATGATGTTCCGGAAGTGGTCAACAGGTACTATTTTTTCAACCCTTTTTCTGTAGAGTTGCTTCAAAAAGTGATGGCAAGAATAATAAAATCTTATTATGAAAAAAAGAGAGAACAGTTTTTGTTTTTTTATTATCCATCAGAGGAATATATTTCATATCTTATGACAGTGGATGAGTTAGAATTTTATGATGAAATAAACTGTGGTGATTTGTTCGAGGGAAATGACTTGCGGGAACGGATTGTGATTTTTTTATTAGCTTAAAATTGGTGATGAGGACTTGAAATTTGAAGTTGGAGGAGGAATAACATGGCAAAGAAGAAAATACCAACAGCTGCAGAATTAAGAGAATATCTTAAGAAAGAGGACGCATATCTCAAGGATTGTATTGAAAACAATAAACCATTTGTGATTACCGGTCCTAAATTTCCAGGGGAGACAATCTGGAGAACAAAGAGCACTTTGCCATTATTGGAGGCAGCAGAATCAGTAGGAACATCGAAAGAAGAAATATGGGAACTATGTAGCAAGATTGCAAGCGCAACGCATGCACCGGTAACCAAAAAGGAATATGAGCGAATGATACCTTTTGCCGAAAAACCGGCTACCGTTGATGCGGTACTTAAGTTCCTTGAAACATATATACCGCCATATGATGACAAAAACTGGAGCTTAAAGTTTGATATCCCGGCATATTACTATTGTTATGCGTTGATCTCTCTGTCAGATTATCGACATGAGGATTGCGAGAAGCAACTTTGGGATACAATCAATTACCATATTGAAAAAGATAAGGATAAGGGAATTGTTTTGTTACGAAACATGAAGGTATTAGAGCGTACACGTCCTTTCCTTGCACCAATGAAAGAGCGGTTGGAAGGAGCGCAAAACATCAAATTTTGATAAGGCAATTTCCAATTTGTACATTTAATTTAATTTGAAGTTTCTTCATAAGGTAAGGGGATTTTGGGAGGAAGGATTATGGGATTGGATATTTATGCAGGTACTTACACAAGATACTGCGCACGTAGTTGGAAGACAAAGATGCAACAGTTTTGTGAGGCGAATGGAATTAATTATTCTCTGACTACAGCCCATGATGTGCCAGAGGATATAGAGAGTCTGACTGGACAAATTGAAGAAGATGTGAATGCTTGGATGCAACAGTTAGTTAATGTTCTTCGGAATTCTGATATTGAAAAAGCGGAGGTTTGGCGGGAGGATAATAATAAGGATTATTATACAGATAAACCAGATTGGGATGCATTTGGTGCTCTTTTACTGACTGCTTCTGCCAAAGCGTTAAAGGAAGATGTTCCGATAGAGTGTCCTAAAGGAATGGACTATTTTGGACATGAATTTGTAGAGAAGGCAAGTGAAGAAATTTTTAAAGGCTGGTCACTTTTTGGAGGAGTATTTTACTATATTCCTATTGAGGATAATTTTGCTTTTCAGTATCCATTGGTAAATGGTGAAACTGTAGCTATCGGTACGGTGGAAGGGTTAAAGCAAGAACTTTGGGCGATTAATAAAGTGTGCTGGAATGTATCGGAAGAAACGGTACTGGAGTGGCTTACTACAGAAGGATATCCTTCGGACGGTTATGTAGACGCTAGCGGAGAATATCATCAGGAACAGGCCCATGCAGTTTATCAAACGGACTCTCTAGCGAAATTTGCCTTTGCAGTTCTTTGGCAAGCGGTAATATTTGCTGAAAAAGAACGGGTTATGATTATTTTTGATTATTAAGAATTATAAGATATTAGTGAAATTTGATATTGGTGGTGAAAGAATGAATAAAATCCTTTTTGAGATAAAAAAAGTAATGAATGATTGCATTGAAAAATACATACCGGATACTTCTTTTAGTGATTTGGAAGATAATGGTGCTGTTTTCTACATGAACGGAAAAAATGGAACAGAGTTTGATTGGTATGTGAATGAGAAAATATCGGATTTTATGATGTTCTATAATGACAAAAATAATATGGGGGCTGTTAAAACGACACTTTGCAATAATGGCGCGATATTGATATATGTCTATGGAGAGAGCGGAAAAACGGTCATTCAGGAAATTAAGTCGTACATAGACGTAACAGAAGATGAAGTTTTATCCTTGGCAATCGTGCTTAGGAATGAAGCGGACGCTAAGATGATATGGGATGAAAACATTGAAAAGATTGATACAGATTCAGAACCGGATACAGCTATAATAGAGGAATTCCTATCAAGAGCACATTATTATGATGATATGAAAGAACGTAAGGCATTATTAGGACAAATTGCTTATGTATCCAAGAAAATCATGGATGAGGGATGGAAAATTGGATATATGTGCCGTGATGAAGCTGTAAGAGAAAATGATAGCGGATGGTCGTTTATGGCAGGTAATGAGGATGAAGAATACGTTGAGAATTATCAAAATATTCAATTGATGAATATACATGAGGTAATGCAGTATGATAGGGCTATTTGGAACTATATAAACAGTCCGGTAGGAACAAGATTGATTCGAATATCGCCAGAAGAGTTTGAAGAGGATCATAATGATAAAGAAATTTATATGGAAAAAATATAAATTCTGGATAAAATGACAAAGAAAAATAGGTGGTTGTCGCTGAGAGTAGGAGGCGTGATATGGGGTCATGGTTTTATAAAAAGGAGCAGGTCATAGACTTTGCGCAGGTTGATGATGTTGAAAGTATAAAGGAATTGATTTTACACAATTGCACTGTGATTAATTTTTCTTGTATAACGGCTGCAAAAGCTTTAAAATCTATAGCTTTAGTGGATTGTAATGTTACAAGTGAAGATTTAGGCTGTTTAAAGGAATTGGAGAAACTAAAGATAATAAGCTTGAATGTTATGAGGCTGGATAATATATTGTGTCTTGCTGATATTTCTTCGTTAAAAGAACTTAGTCTTCGTAGAATTGAAGGTATTGACTATGGAGAACTAGAACATTTTAGTAAATTACAGGTTTTATCTATACAGGAAACAGAGATTTCATCATTTGATTTTATGAAAGGGATGAAGAACATCAAGGTGTTAGAACTTGATAAAGTATCTGTAGGTAGTTTGAACTTTTTGTGTGATTTACCTAAGTTAAAAGAATTTACTATGCGATACCGAGCTGATGATGAAAAAGCGTTAGAGTGTATTTCAAATATGAAATATCTGCAAAGATTTCAGTATCCTGTTCCTGATATGAGCATATATCAGGAATGTCCGAAGATACAATCCATAGGAGTAGACTCATCACGTGTCCAAAGTTTTAGTGCCTTGAGTGGTAATGAGACTATTACTGATGTTATGTTTTACCATCTTGATTCTAAAAAGCAATATGAGGAACAGTTAGCGGAGATAAATAAATACTTGAATTTGAGTTCCTATGGATATATGGGAGTGGAATTTTAGTGAGATAAATTTGAAAATGGTGGAGGATTATGATATGTCAATAATTAGAAATTTACAAACTGATGAAAATGGTTGGTTTGAGGAAGGAACATTTACTTCAAATTCAATTTTTCCAGGAGAAATGAATATTCTAATATTTGTCGATGATGGAGCAACAGTTGAGTATGCAGAAAAATGTATAGGAAACTATAATGAACTAATTGATAAGGCTGAATTATGTACTGAATTAGAAAAAAAATTAGCTAATTTTTTTATATATATGTATGACGAATGGGGATCAATGGGAATATATGATGAAATCGTTGAACGATTGAACCCCATTATGGAAGGCTATAATTCTGGTAAAAACCTCATTGATTATTTGGAAAATCCAACATTATGTATATATGCACCTCAGGAAAGTGGGTTTGGATACGGAATAGAATGCGATTGTCCTTGGGAACCTGAGCATAAGTGCTTAATAATTATTCGTAATAATGAACTATTATATGTTGGACCGTCAGATGGGCTGGATGCATGGTGTGATAAAGACGAATATTATTGTATTTGGGATAATAACGATGAAATTTAGAGTTGAGCGATTTATAAGTTTCAAGTGGGAACCACAAAGTTTAGATTTTAAATGGGTTTATGGAGGTAAATTATGATTGTCGGATTTGAGGATGCCTTTACCGATGTACAGGCAGATTTTATTTCTCTTTGTCTGGAATTTGAAAAAAACGATGCTGGGGGGTGTATATTATGACGCAAAAGAAAAGCTTTACCGTTACACAGCCCCCGGTCATTTTGTGGTTATTTCTTGTGCTGATGGGGCTATTTCTCGTTCCTGTGGTGATACATTTGCTGGTTTCCCCGCCACCGCATACCGCAATGATTATAGTTACATCAGTGTTTATTTTCCTTCCATGCACGCTCATTATCCTGTGGGCAAAGTTTTTCAAAATCGAAGTGAGCGGAACCACAATCAAAGTCAGGAAAAGGTTTGGTATTGTCAACTTCTGTTTTGATGTGTCGGAAATCACCAAAGTGAAGTACAAGATCGTTCAAAACCAGATGGGAGAGAATCAAAAAATTACGATTGTTACATCCAAGGGCAAGAAAGTTCCGGTGGAAACGCTTATGGTCAATTCCAAGGAAATGGTAACTTTCATTGAATCCAATGTCGACCAGAGTAAAATCGAGAAAACTGTTAAAGTATTTCGTTAGTAGCCCATTTTCACAGAAGTGAGGAGTAGATCATGAGTTTTGTTACATTAAGAGATATTCCGAAAGAGTATAAGGATTTTTACACTCAATGAAGTGGCTTTTGATATACGTGGATTCAGTACAAGAATATGGCAATATATATTTTGCTAACCATGATTTGTTTGATCGCGTGAATCATTGTTTTACGATATCTAAGGTGGCAAACTCTTTTTCTGAGTTTGTAGCATCATTATATGTTCCTGATTCGAATCAATAAGTTTGTTGGAGCACCCGAACATCAGCTTGCAGTGCTCCATTCCCATGAACTATTGCAAAAGAGCGCCGCTTTGATTAAAGAGCTGGAACTACGGTATAACTATCTTGCTACGTTTAACGGCGATGAAATTACAAAGGAGGAATTCATTATGGGAAAGTATCTGGAACGCTGCAAGGAACTTCGTCACGGCGGCGAGAGATCTTATCGTTGCGCCGCGGCGGTTTTCATCCCTTTTGCTGAGGATTGCGGCATTGATCACGATACCGCCTATCATATGGTCAGAGATCTGGATTACAGCTACTGCGATCGCTACATTGGCACCTGTGGAGCTGTTGTCGCCGGGCTTTTGGCATTGGGGCTGTTCAACTGTAGCTATGGCATTAAGGACACATATATGAAGCGGCTGAAGGCTCATCACGGTGCTTCTCTGGACTGCGAGGTTCTGTGTGAGCGTTGGAAAACCCAGAACAACATCGGTAAGCATCCGTTTTCTAGGGAAATGAGCCCCACTATGACACCATATGCTTTGATTGCGTAGCGCTGATTGAGGAACTGCTGGGCATGGGTAATGACGATACGTTGATCGGCACTTTGGATACATGGAAGTATGCTGCAGTCACCACTATATATGGCGACATTCTTTTCGGCGTAAAGATCGATAACTACCGTTGGATTGATACGGGGAAATATGCGTTGTGCAGAGAACCACAAGGTGGTATCCTCGGCCAATTCCCGGTCTACCATGTCAAGATAAAAAGGAAAATGTACGAATTTGCCGCATACGAGATTACCAATGGCGTGTTTCTCTATTTTGTGCGGAATGATGGGGAGATAAACTGTGGATGAATGACAGATGTCGTGTCGTTGCAGAGTTGAGAATAGGAGGGTATATTATGTTTCAGTCTTTTTTTGAATTTGTAGGTCTCACAGGTAAGGATGCGGACAATGTAGGAGAATTTCTACAAAATACGGCGGACATAGCTTCCTGAACGGAAAAGATGAAATAGAGAATCTTGAGGTATCAGATATGGAAATATACTGGGAAATCATGGCGCCGCTGATAAATTTATGATTATTATGTGCAGCACATTGTTTGCCAATAATCTAAGAAATAGGAGATAGTTGGATGTTTAACTTTTTTAGAAAAAAAGAGCCAGTTGTTATCAATGACATATATGGTGTATTCACCTTGGATGAAGACCGCAGATCCTATTCTGGTGGAATCAACTGGAACGGTGAAGAGGTGCAATTCAGTTTGTATTGTGACAACCATGATTCGGTCGCCGCTAATATTGCACTGGAAAATTTCCACAAAATTATGAAAAATGCTGCGGACTGGGACAAAAGGCTCAAGGAACGTGCCGTCGAAGATATGGTCGGTGAAGCGGCAATGATCGAGGTTTACGACGATGATTCCGATGATTTATCTGCGATACCAAGGGAGGAATACATCCGCAGAATGTCTCTGGGCTTTGCGTTGATTTACCCAGATGGCAGAAATTACTTTGATTACGATGTGCCTGGAGAGAATGGCGAACATGGCATGGGAATTTCTGTTGATATTTCCGGCGAAAGTCCTATATAAAAATAGAAGAGGCTGATATCGAGAGACGCATGTACTCACAAAATAAAGAGTGTAAAAATGAGTTTATTTAGAAAACTAACCAAAGAGGATTTATGCAAATCCTCTTACATATACTTCCGAATGGAGTAATGTTAATCTATCCAGTGACAGATAGAAGAATGGAGACAGAATCTATGAAGCGATATACAGATACTCCTATATGGAATGCAAAATTATCCAAAATGATGTGGGATGCATATCTAAATGATGTTAGTGTGGTTGATGTCATGTATGCATCACCTATTGAGGCTGAAAAATTTAGTTTTTTTCCCAGAACATATATGGAAGTGGCAGAATTTGATTGTTTACATGACGAGGGTATTAATTTTTCAGATAGACTACAACAGGAAGGCGTGGTAGTAGAATTGTACGAGGAAAAAGGGACTTGTCATGGATTTGAAACAGCGTTAAAAAGTACAATCTTAAAAAATGCAATGGAAAGAAGAATTAATTGGTTGAAAGAAATCTTATGTAAGTAGAGATTATATATACAATGAAAGAGCTGAATTCTATGGAGGAATTGTAATGGAAAGTAAATGTGAAAATTGTGGTGGAGAATTAATAAAAGGACAAATGGCAGGAATGCATGGAATGTTTTTTTATCCGGAAGGCGAGATAAATAAATTAAAACCAAAAAGAAGTTCTGTAGTTTGTTATTGCTGTAAGAGTTGTGGACTTGTTCAGAAATTTGCAGTTAAAGAGGTTGAGAAACTGTTGTAGGAAAGTAGACGAAACTTTGAATTTGTCTGTGAAAAGCCCATAAATAAGCGGATGTTAATATGCGTTGCTTGTCGCAACGGCTCTTTTGAATATAGAATTGAGCCATCAAAAACAAGGAGGCACAGATTATGCTTAATGAAAATATCAAAAGAATTAGAAAGTCAAAAGGGCTATCGCAAGAAGAACTTGCAATTAAACTGAATGTAGTAAGACAGACTGTATCAAAATGGGAGAATGGTATGTCAGTTCCTGACTCTAGTATGCTGATTGTGTTGGCGGATGAATTGGATACTACTGTAAGTGAATTACTTGGAGAACCCATAGCAGAACCGACTACCGATGATTTAAAGACCCTTTCTGAAAAGTTGGAAGTTATTAATTTGCAGCTTGCAAAAAGAAGTATAACAAAGATCAAAACGATTCGATGGATTCTTATTTCATTGTGTGCGGTTATAGTGATAATATTTATCGCACTTGCATCTATGAATAGTTCTTATCTGGATTGGAATTACAATGATCCTGAGTTGGCAGTGGCGGGAACAATAATGCATGGGTTTGAGTTCTTATTTGTAAGAATTGCACCGATTACTTTTTTGGCTTCTGTAGTTGGAATTGTAGCGACTTATAAGAAAAGATAAATTTCAGGCTTCTGTTGAGTTTGAAAGCACGTATGAATTTGAATTTTACGGACTAAAGAACAGGTAGACATAGTATGTCTGGTAGTAAAATGGGGCATTTCTCACTTTGTGTCATGTTTTCTTACCAGTAGATTTGATATGTTTTGTTTGAAAGGAGGAACCAATAGCATATGGACCAGAAAAAAATGGGAGGGTTCTTAAAAGAACTACGTAAAGAAAAAGGGGTAACTCAGGAACAACTTGCGGAACAATTTAGCGTATCAAACAGAACAATATCTCGTTGGGAAAATGGAAATAATATGCCGGACTTAGACATTCTAATTGAAATATCCGATTATTATGAAGTTGATCTTAGAGAGATTCTTAATGGTGAAAGGAAAAGTGAGAATATGGATAAAGAAATGAAAGAAACCGTTTTGCAGGCAGTAGATTATACAAATACAGAAGCGGAGAGGTACAACAAGCGTGTACGATTATGCAATGCAATTGCCATGGCTCTATTCCTACTGTATACTATAATAAGAGACACTGTGGTTTATACTGATTATTTTGTTGTAAAAACAGTAGCAGATATTGCACAAGGATTGGCAATAGGAATGCTTTTGGCAGGATTAATAATGTCAAGTCGTTATGGTGCTAAGGTCAGGGCATTTAAGCAGAGATTATTTAGAAAAAATGTCAATTGATTTAGTATAAAGAGACAAATTTCAGGGTTCCGGTGAGTTTGAAAGCATGCATTCACTTGTTTACAAATTGGCAAGCAAGGCAAACCTGTACAGGTTTTGATTTTTTGCTTGTTGGAACATTATCCCAAACCCATAGAATTCTTCAAAATGCAATTTGAAGAAGCTACGCCTCCGGCTAATAACTGAATAAAATTTACTTAAGGCAGATTTCCAATTTGGAGATCTGCTTTTTTGGTTGTTGATGCAAAAAGAAAAATGCAATAGGTAGATACCGATGCACTGCTTGCCATTTTGTAATTACATAAGAATGTAAGTACAGTGGGAATAGACTTTTTGTACAATATTTGGGTAACGATTTTTAGTTTTAACTAAAGTAAAATGGAATCAGTAATAAAAATCAGGTCTAACTTAAGAATTAATCTCATAGTATTGGAAAGAAGGACAAGAGTGAGAAGGAGGTAGGGATTCCGCTTGAAGCAGAGAAAATTGAATTATCGTTTTCACAATCCGAATTCGGCGGAAGATACCGCTGACTTCTTGTGTAAGCTTTTGATTGAAGCAAATGCAAGTAAGGTTGAACGTGCAATTGAAGAAGCTGCATTAAGGTGTGCAGCGGAGAATGAGTACATAGCAGAAACGAAGAAGATAGAAAAGGTGGAGGAACCGGTGAGAATAAGACGGAGAGGAGCAAGGTAGAGGGCCTTGCTTTTTCTATGTAACGATATTAAAATCCTACAAAAGACTATTTCGACGATAAATATGAGATAAATTCTCAAATATATGTTGCAAAAGGAGAAAAAAGAGATATAATAAAGGTAGAATGGAGGGTAAAAGATATGTTATGTCAATTTACTGTGAAGAATTACAAAAGTATAAGAGATGAAGTGACCTTTGATATGCAGGCAGCTGCAATCTCCGAGCATGAAGATAGAATAATCAAAGATAAGGATGACGAGATGTATTTACCGGTATCCGCTATTTATGGACCAAATGGAGGAGGAAAATCCAATGTCTTGGCAGCATTGCATACACTTGTTGCAAAAATTTTGCGTCCGTTGTATGCAACAGAGGATAATGAAGAAAGAGCATTTCTGCAGAAGAGAATTATTGTAGAACCATTTGCTTTTTCTGAAAGCAAGAATGAGCCAACTGAATTCGAATTATTCTTCCGTACAGACTCAGCAGAGTATAGATATATTTTGCATGTAAAGCGTGACGTTGTTATGTATGAAAGTTTGGATAGAGTTAAGCTTGAAACGAGAAGACGTTCTGCACTATTTACAAGAGATGAAAATGGCATTGATTTGAAGGGGGCTTTTGCTAAGTTGAAGGTTAGTGATGATTTATCCAAGACCCTTACATTGCTTTCTTACCTTGGAATTGCTTATAAAGGAAATGCTGTAGTTAAGGATGTGTTGAATTGGTTCGAATTTGGTGTGGATTTCTTAAACTATGGTAATCCAATTCAAGAACTTAGAATGGCTATTTCTACATCCGAGGATGTCAAGCATTTGATGCTTGATATGATTCAAGAAATGGATTTGGATATCGTTGACTTCAGAGTGGAGGAAAAAGAAAACGATAGAATAGAAGTTTTCACAAAACACTTTGTAGATGATGTGGAAACAGAGCTTAGTTTATCTGATGAATCAAGTGGAACAAAGAAACTTTTTGGTTTGCTTCCGTTTATAGCAACAAGCTTGCTGGATGGGACTGTACTTGTAATCGATGAATTAGATGCAAAGATTCATCCGGTGTTATTGCGCCATATCATCATGATGTTTAATGATATGGAAATCAACAAGCACAAAGCGCAGTTGATATTTACATCCCATGATTTATCTACTATGAATAGCGAAGTGTTCCGTAGAGATGAAATTTGGTTTGTAGCAAAAGGTAATGCACAGAATTCCAAGTTGTATTCGCTGGTAGAGTTTAAGAATGAAAAGGGTGAGTCTGTCAGAAAGGATGCTAAATTCGATAAGCAATATCTTGAAGGTAAGTACGGCGCGGATCCGTACCTCAGAAAAATTATAGATTGGGGGAAAGTGAATGCCTAAAAAAGCCGGAATGGAGAAGTGGAAGAAAAAGCGTCGCCAAGAATACTTGGAGATGAAACAGTATAGATATTATATCTTCTGTGAAGGTCAGCAGACGGAGCCCTTATACTTTGCGGCTTTCAAAAAACTGATTGAGGAAAATCCTGTTTATAAGGATATGGTCTTGATAGAGATTGAACCTTGTCAGGCAGAAACCATGCGTGTGGTTGGTATGGCAGAAGATTATGTAAAGAAGAATAAGATTAAAAAGGGACAAATTTGGTGTGTTTATGATAAGGACAGCTTTCCGGCTGAGCATTTCAACGGTGTTGTGGAACGAGCAGAAAAGTTGAATAAAGAAAATTCGGAATTACAGTATCATACGGCATGGAGCAATGAGTGCATTGAATTTTGGTTTTTGCTTCACTTTGCATACTATACTGCAAACAATCATAGGGACGAGTATAAAGCGTTCTTAAATGATAAATTCAAAGAACTTGGGATTGGAAAGTACGAGAAGAATATGCAGGATATCTTTAAGATTCTTTTAGAATATGGCAATCCGAAATTGGCGATTCGCTATGCAAAGAGAATTATTAAGGATGGAACAGGCAAGACGCCAACGGAGATTGCACCGGGAACTAAGGTGTATGAGTTGGTGGAGGAACTGGCGAAGTATTTGCCAGAGGAATTTAAACATAAGTTTAAAGATAAGGTGAAAAATTACTTATAATTTTTGATGATTTCAAATAAATGTATATAATTGTTTCAATTACGAAGGAGACGAATAGATATGGGTGATTACAAAGATACGATTACATGGAATAAAATATATGGGAATGCTACAGATAATAAAGAAGAATGTGAATTTTTAAGGGTTGAATATGAGAAGTTTAGAGATAATGCCAGATTATTAGCCGGTGAGATTGCATCAATTTTACCAGAATATACGGTGCATGATATTACGCATGTAGATGCATTATGGGATATGACAGACATATTTCTACCTAGAGATTATTCCCTAACGCCAATTGAATGTTTTGTTTTAGGTGGTGCATTTATTTTACATGATTTAGGAATGTTGCTTGCAGCATATCCAGAAGGTCGAAAAGGTATCCAAAAGCAAGAAATTTGGAAAGATACAGTTGTGAATTTGTGTAAACAGAGAGGGTTATCTTATGACTTTGAAGAATTAGATAACATAGACAAGGATGTAGATAGGATTGCTACTGAAAAAACCTTAAGGCTGTTACATGGCCAAAAAGCAAAAGAATTGGCAATAATTTCATGGAAAGATAGTAATGACAAGGATATATATTTAATTGATGACAAGAAGCTAAGAGATTCTTATGGCACGATAATCGGGAAAATAGCAAGAAGTCATTGGCTGTATTGCGAAGAGCTACCTCAAGAATTTCCGACAGTTTTAGGCGCACTTTCTATGTTTCCGGAAACATGGACGGTTGATCCACTAAAATTGGCTTGTATTCTTAGAATAGCTGATGCTATGCATATTGATGATAGAAGAGCTCCATCAATGTTGAAAGCAGTAAGAGAAATTAACAGAGAATCGGAATTGCATTGGATATTTCAAGAAAAACTTTATAAGCCAAGAACCGAAAATAATAGGGTTGTATATACCTCGAAGTCTGCATTCGGTTTATCAGAGATAGATGCATGGTGGTTATGCTATGATACGTTAAAAATGATTGATACAGAATTAAAAAATGTGGATTCGCTTTTGTTTGAACAGCAACGAGAGAGTTTTGGAGTTATTAGCGTATACGGAATTGATAGTTTGGAACAAATTCAAAAATTTATAGCGGTAGATAATTGGAAGCCGGTAGATACATGTATTAGAGTTAATAATGTTGCAAAATTAGTTAATACTTTGGGCGGAGCGCAATTATATGGAGATAATAAGTGGGTACCACTTAGAGAACTAATACAAAATGCGGCAGATGCAATAAGAGCAAGAAGATGTATAGATGAAGAGCCTGATGATTATGGTGATATATATTTGAGTTGGGGAGAAGAAGACGGAAGGGAATTTGTCCAGATAGAAGATAATGGGGTAGGAATGTCTCCAAATGTAATGGTTAATGTATTATTAGATTTTGGACAATCATTCTGGAGCACTCCTCAGATGCATAACGAATTTCCTGGATTAGAACAGAAATCATTTAAATCTACAGGAAAATTTGGAATAGGATTTTTCTCAGTGTTTATGTGGGGGGAGAACGTAAAAGTAATAAGTAATCGATATGACAAAGCCAGAGATAATACAACGGTATTAGAGTTTGTAAATGGAGTAAATAGTAGACCAATATTGCGAAAAGCAAATGCAGAGGAGGTAATTAAAAATGGTGGAACGCGTATAAAAGTCTATTTATCTAAAAAAAGCATTAATGAAATTTTCGAACCTGATTTTTATTCAATGATGAGCATGGAAGAGGTACTTGCTAAAATGTGTTTTTCACTAGACTGCAATTTGTATATCAATAATGATGCTAAAAAACTACTTGTTAAAGCAAATGATTGGTTGTCTATAAGAACAGACGAGTTTTTAGAAAGACTGCTTGGTAAGAAATGTATAGAGCAATTAGTTAAAGAAAAACCAGATGTGTATGAGTTGTTGTGTAATAATACAACGATTATAAAAGAAGATGATGATACCATTGTTGGCAGAGCGTGTCTTTTCTTAGTGGAGAATATGCGCAAAGGAAATGCTATTAGGGGAACGGTTACTGTTGATGGATTTGGAACAACAGAATTGAGAGGAATAATTGGTGTACTAAAAGGTAATACAGAAAAAGCGTCCAGAGATATTGCGATACCAATTTTGTCTCAGATAGCATTGGATAGGTGGATAGAGGAACAAGCAAATTTAATGGTTTCAAAAGATTTGTCTAATGAAGAGCAAATCGAAATGGCATCATTTGCTTGTGCACTTTCTTTGAAAGCAACCGATTTAAAAATCGCTAGATGGAAAGATGCCTATGTAAATTATAGTCAAATAGTTGAAATTGTAAAAAAACAACAATATGAGCAGTATAATTTGGTACAGGACGCAGCAGTACATAATTGGGAGCGTGATGAGAAAAAGCAACTTAATTTAGCAGACAATGTATTTTCATGTGCAATGGGACGCCCTGGAATTTTACAAACGGGAAATGTGCATACGCATGTAGAGTGGCCAAGCTTTAGAACAGAAAGAGCGAGAAAATTTGGTTGTGCTGTAGTGGAAAAACAGGTAGTGGAGGCTATCGCTGAAGCTAGTAATAGTTCACTTGATTATATACTAGATGCAATACAAATTTCAGATGATGATACGGAGTATAGTGTGATTGTTGGTCAATCTGATAATAACAATATTGAGATGAGTGTTGATATCGTGAACTTAAGTAGTAAAGAGGGATAAAGAGAGAATGTGTAGATTTATATTCTTTTCGGAATTTCTAAAAGGTAAGAGAAAATCTCTTGCCTTTTTCTGTTTCCTACAATAAAATAATAGTCGTAACAGAACGCTACAACTCTAACAGAAAGGTTGATGAACATGAACATAGCAGCATATTGCCGAGTTTCCACAGATAAAGAAGACCAGCTCAACAGTTTAGAGACTCAAAAAGAGTTTTTCTTAGAATATACAAAACGTACAGGGGACAACCTTATTAAATTATATGCAGATGAAGGTATTTCCGGAACCAAAATCAAGAATCGTAAGGAATTCCAACGTATGCTTGCAGACGCTGAAAAAGGCTTATTTGATATGGTTGTGGTAAAGGATATCTCCCGTTTTGCCAGAAACACTGTTGATTTATTGCAGAGTGTTCGTAAACTGAAAGCACTTGGTATCGAAACACTGTTTCTTACTGCCAATATGACTAGTATGGGTAACTCGGAATTCGTATTAACTATCTTTGGTGCTTTAGCTCAGGAAGAAAGTGCAAACACTTCTAAGCGTATCAAATTTGGAAAGAAGATGAATGCAGAAAAAGGTCGAGTTCCAAACATTGTGTACGGATACGATAAAACTATTGGTGACTACTTCAATTTATCCATCAATGAAGAGGAAGCAAAGGTTGTTCGTCAGATGTATAAGTGGTACACAGAAGAAGGATTTGGCGGAGCAAAGATTGCCAACATGCTCAATGAACGTGGTATCAAAACCAAACGAGGAAATAATTGGAGTCAGAATTCCGTATGTCGTATACTGACTAACGAGATATACACCGGAAAGATTATCAATGGCAAAGAGGAAGTAGCAGATTTCTTGACCGGACAGAGAAAAGAAAAAGATGAGTCGGAATGGTTGGTAACGGTTCGTCCGGAACTTCGTATCATTGAGGATGAAATATTTGACAAGGCACAGGAGATTTTGAAAGGTCGCCACGATTCTTTTAAGATGACTCATGAACGTCAGAGTAATAAGCATTTATTCTCTACATTGATTAAATGTAAAGATTGTGGATGGTCTTTCCGTAGAACAGTCCGCCAATATAAGAATACTTATATTCGTTGGGTATGTTCCGGACACAATGGTCGTGGAGCAGATAGCTGTCCAAATGCAATCACAGTAGATGAAGAAGAATTAATCCAGGTATTGCAGGAGTACTTCCAGGATGTACTTAGTAAAAAGAATAAAGTAATCGACCATGTGATCAAAGAGTTCCAACGTGTCTACAAAGCAAAGGATGAGAATGTAGAATACGAAAAGGAACTGGCAGCAGAGTTGAACAGAATTCGTAGATCACGTGAGAAATATATGGATATGTATACCGATGATTTGATTTCCAGAGAAGAACTGAATGAGAAAATTGGTGGTATGCGAAAAGAGATTGATAGATTGGAAAATGAATTGAAAATGGTATCTTACAATCTGACAAAGGGCGAGCAGTTGGAAGCAATTCTTAACAGCACCTTCAAAGAGATGGAAGATATCACGGACGTTCATGAAATGACCAATACACAGTTAAAGCGTCTGATCAATAAAATCGAAGTGGACAAGGATGGTAATGTAGATATATACCTACGCCTTATCGGTGATTTGGGATTAGATGAAACCGTGCTTATTGAATGCACAGAAGGTAACGAAGTAGACGAAGAAACAACCTCAACCAAAACCGTTCCAAATGCCAACAACCATACATAAAGATGTAACCGAAAGACTAATGCAAATTAATCCGGTACTTGCGCAAGATGCAAGAAAGGTATTGGACACGAATAAGGCGGAGAGACATATACGTGGGGGACTTGCCACGCGGGAGAAATATTTGCATCTGTCAAATTGAATTTTCATTTTTAATACTTGTCATAAGAAGAAGGCTAATTTATAATTACTTTGATATACCAGTAGGAGGACATTAGGCGTGAATCAAGAAAAAGTGATAGTCATTGACTTTGGCGGTCAGTACAACCAGTTGGTTGCAAGACGTGTCCGCGAATGCAATGTATATTGTGAAATTTATTCTTACCGGACGGATATCGAACAGATTAAAGCGATGAATCCGAAAGGAATTATCTTAACAGGAGGACCAAACAGCTGTTATGAAGCTGGCGCTCCGACATATACCAAAGAACTTTTTGAGCTTGGAGTTCCGGTACTGGGATTGTGTTACGGCGCACAGCTGATGATGCACATTCTCGGAGGAAAAGTAGAAAAAGCTCCGGTTCGTGAATATGGAAAGACAGAAGTTTTTGTGGACACGACGTCTGCATTATTTTCGAATGTAGAACCGACAACGATTTGTTGGATGAGTCATTTTGATTATATTTCTCAGATTGCACCGGATTTTCGAATCGTTGCACATACAGCAGATTGTCCGGTTGCGGCAGCTGAGAGTGCTCACAAGCAATTATATGCAATTCAGTTCCATCCGGAGGTTCTTCATACCAAGGAAGGAAGCAAGATGCTTTATAACTTTGTAAGAGGCGTCTGTGGATGTAGCGGTACTTGGAGAATGGATTCTTTTGTGGAGAATTCCATCCAAGAGATTCGTAAGAAAGTTGGTAATGGTAAAGTGCTTTGTGCACTTTCCGGAGGTGTGGATTCTTCCGTGGCAGCAGTGTTGCTTTCGAAAGCAATTGGGAACCAGCTTACTTGCGTATTCGTAGACCACGGTCTACTCCGAAAAGATGAAGGTGATGAGGTTGAGGAAGTATTTGGACCAAATGGTGCTTACGACTTAAACTTCATTCGAGTGAATGTGCAGAATCGTTTTTATGTGAAATTGGCTGGAGAAGATGAACCGGAACGCAAACGTAAGATTATCGGTGAAGAATTCATTCGTGTATTTGAGGAAGAAGCAAAGAAAATCGGAGCTGTGGATTTCCTTGTACAAGGAACCATTTATCCGGACGTGGTGGAAAGTGGACTTGGCGGAGAATCCGCTGTTATCAAATCCCATCACAATGTTGGGGGATTGCCGGACTACGTTGATTTCAAAGAAATCATCGAGCCACTTCGCGACCTTTTCAAGGATGAAGTTCGAAAAGCCGGATTGGAACTTGGTATTCCGGAAAAACTTGTATTCCGTCAACCATTCCCGGGTCCTGGGCTTGGCATCCGTATCATCGGTGAAGTAACCGCCGAAAAAGTCCGCATCGTGCAGGAGGCAGATGCCATTTACCGCGAAGAAATTGCAAAGGCCGGATTGGACAAGTCCGTGGGTCAGTACTTTGCGGCTCTTACGAACATGCGCTCCGTTGGAGTTATGGGTGACGAACGTACCTATGACTATGCAATCGCACTTCGTGCAGTAAACACCATTGACTTTATGACAGCCGAAGCCGCTGAGATTCCATTTGAGGTACTTCAGACTGTAATGAGTAGGATTATCAATGAGGTGAAAGGGGTTAACAGAGTATTTTTCGACCTCACCAGCAAGCCACCAGGAACGATAGAGTTCGAATAATACAAATGAGCCAAGAAATGCCGAATTTACGGCGTTTCTTGGCTCTTGTTTTTGTGAGTGACAATCAAATGACAATAATTTTGGAAAAGTGTATTATAAAATGTGGTTGACATTAATATACTTGTTGGATATAATGCAAGTAACCACTTGCAAGGTAGGTAGAAATTATGTATGATGAAACACAGAAGAAAATCGTGAATTCAACGATGATGTTGATTATGGAAAAAGGCTATACTGCTACGACAACAAAGGATATTGCGAAAAAGGCAGGAATAAACGAATGTACAATCTTTAGAAAATTTAAAGGTAAGAAGGAAATTATTGAGGCAGCAATGTCATTACCGGAATGGAATCCATGCCTAAAGGAAAGCGATTTTGAGTATACTGGTGAACTGATGAAAGACTTGTGTTCGTTTGCGGAGGTTTACTCGAGAAAAGTAACACCTAAGATGGTAAAAATATCTCTAGGTCTACGCTCTCCGGATTTATACGATATCACCAAGGATGGAATACGAGAAATTCCTGATACCTTTAAGAAAGTACTTGTTAATTATTTTACTGACATGCAGGAGAAAAATAAAATTCAAACAGAAGATATTGAAAGTTTGGCAGTATCTTTTTTAGCAATAAATTTTGGTTATGTATTCTTTAAGGCTTCATTTGGTGATGAATTAACAGAGCTTCAATCAAAAGAATACATAGAAAGCAGTGTTCGTCATTTTGTAAATGGAATATGTAAATAGAGATGGTGCATTTGTGCCATTTCTTTTTAAATTCGATGCAAGTGAATACTTGCAAGAAAGGAGAGTAGGATGGTATATTTTGTTGTAACTATATATTATGATGAGAAAAAGGATAGAAAAGATTATCTTGAATACATAAATGCAGTAAAGTCAATTGTGAGCAAATATGGTGGCAGATATATTGTACGCTCTGAAAAAATAACTGCATTAAGTTCAGAGTGGAGCCCTAATCGAGTTATTGTTATTGAGTTTGAGACTAGAGAACAACTGGAAAAGTGTTTTTCGTCAGAAGAGTATAAACAAATTGCGTTTCTCAGAGAGAATTCTGTAGATAGTAAGGCGATAATTATTGAATAAGAGAAAATAGTGAGGTAGAAATGATGCAGTTAAACGAACAAGTACACTTAATACGAAAAGAATTTTTTGTTACACCGGAAGTAAAAAGATATATTAACATTTACTGTATAGTAGGTAAGTACTGTTATTTGGTGGATAGTGGTGTTGCAGGGGCACATACCGTAATTGAGGAATATTTGAAGTCAATTAATCGAGAAATGACAGATATTAAAGGAATATTTCTTACTCATTCTCACCCGGATCACATAGGTGCGGCTGCTGAAATACATAGGCAGACTAATTGCAAAATATATGCACCAATTGAAGAGTTACCATGGATAGAGGATATTCAGCAACAATTTTCGGAGCGCCCTATTCCTAATTTTTATAAGTTGTTATCTGAATCGGTAAAGGTAAGTCAGCCTCTAAAAGATGGTGATGTTATTGAGTTGGAAGACGATATTAAGATAAAAGCACTATCAACGAAAGGTCATTCACATGGTTCTATGTCATACATTTTTAATGATGAAGTAGTATTTACAGGTGATGCCATACCGGTTGCAAATGATTTGCCTATTTTTGTTGATTATGAGAAAACCATAAAAAGTCTCGATATATTAAAAAATATTGCAGGAATTCAATTTTATTGTCCCGCTTGGGATGATGTATATGATAAGAATAAGCTTGATACAGTAATAGCAAATAGTAAAATAATGCTTGAAAGATTAAAGGATGCAGTGTGTCAGGTGGAAACTGAATTTCCACAAAGTCCAGAATCGGAAAAGATGCAAGAAGTCTATAAGAGAGCAGATATGTTGAGCTTTATAGGGAATCCGTTAGTTGCCAAAAGTATAGAAGTTTGCCGGAAGGTGAGTAAATAAGAGAGCAGTGGGAAAAATAAACTGGAGAGATGGGCTTAGCATCTCTCCAAAAGTTTAATCTTTCTTCGGTTTCCTTTTCCTCTTCACATAAGAGAAATCCGGAAACAAGTCTTTTAATAATTCTGCAGTTTCTTCTGCGTCTTCATCTTCATTTATCTTCTGAACCATTAACTGGTCATCATCATCAAGATTCAACGAAACAGTGTATTCTTTATCTGGGTCTACAGGATTCATCGGGAATTTAATCTCCTTAAGATAGTATTCCGATTCTGTTATTTCGCCATCTTCCAATCTGTCTCGCAAGCATGCCCAATACTCAACCATCTTTCGGAAGTTGTCAAGGTCTTCCTGAGGACGGGGACCAGTGGATGAAAGCCGTTCTTCAAATTTAAAAGTCAACTCCCCACCTTTCATAGTAGGGCGGAGTCCGTATGCCCACTCAATATCAAACAGCACATGGAGTGCGCTGAATATATTTGCAACATCCGGATCAGATAACGCATAAAAGCTGACATTAAGATTGTTGGCTATATTCAATAGTGTTGCTGCATCCGGATATCTGTTTCCGAGTTCGTAGTTACGGATGGTAGATTCATTTAATCCACATTTATCCGCTAATTCCTTTTGTGTCATATCAGATGCAATTCTAAAGTTTCTAATCAGATAGCCTACCCGGCTAGTGAAATTTTCGCCCATTTAACTGCTCCTTGTAAGTTTACTCGTTGTTTGGTTCTACACGAAAACAATAGGTGTAAATCGTGCGATTACATATAGTATAACACCAACAGTACAAAAATGAAATGTTTTTTGCAAAATAATATTGACAGTACAGAAATGAACTGTTAATATATAAAACAACAAAACCGTTCAAAAATGAACTGAATAATAAAATTGAAGAGAGGAGGCTTGGATTTATGGAGAATAAGCGATTTTTTACAGCGACAGATGTGCAGGAAATGCTGGGAGTATCGTTATCATATGCATACAAGTTGATACGCAAGCTGAATGCGGAGCAGGAAGCAAAAGGTCTTGTGACAATAAAAGGGTGTATCAGCAGCAAGTATCTTATGAAACGAATCTACGGCTTATCTGACGAAGAGAAGGAGGTGGGATAAGTGGCTGTGATTAAGAATCAGAAGACCGGAATGTGGGAGGTGCGTACTTACTATAAGGACTGGACCGGAGATCGAAAACAGAAGACCAAGAGGGGTTTTGCAAAGAAAAGCGAAGCCCTGGAATGGGAACGGAATTTCAAATTGAAGGAAGACCAGAGCATCAGCATGACATTTGGTAGTTTTGTGGAGATCTATTTGAAGGATTTGGAGTCACGAATAAAGAAGAACACATTTCTTACCAAGAAGCACATTATAGAGACGAAAATACTTCCTTATTTCGGGAGAAGGAAACTGGATGAGATACGAACCTGTGATATTATCCAGTGGCAAAATGAAATGATGAAGCTGACGAAGGATAATGGGGAGTTATTCTCCCCTACCTATCTGAAAACCATTCATAATCAGCTTAGTGCTATATTAAATCACGCAGTAAACTTTTATGGGTTAAAAGATAATGTGGCTCGTAAAGCTGGAAATATGGGGAAGGAAGAAAGTAAGGAGATGGAGTTCTGGACGCAGGAGGAATTTCAGGCATTTTTAGAATGTGTGGCGGATAAGGAGATGTCTTATTACGCATTTGAAATTCTGTACTGGACCGGAATTCGTGAAGGGGAATTACTTGCTTTGACACCAGAGGATTTTAATTTCCAAAAGAAAACATTGCGGGTAAACAAATCATATCAAAGGCTGGAGGGCGAAGATGTGATTACAGATCCTAAGACAGCAAAGAGTAATAGGACGATTGTAATGCCGGATTTCCTTGCTGATGAAATGGAGGATTTTATCAGTAGGATGTATGGAATTGAGAAGAATGAGCGAATTTTTACAATTTCCAAAAGTTATCTGCATCATGAGATGGATAGAGGTGCAAAACTTGCAGGCGTAAAGAGAATACGAATTCATGGACTACGACATTCACACATTTCATTGTTGATAAATTTAGGATTTTCCGCATTGGCAATAGGTGAAAGGGTAGGACATGAGGCGGTAGATATTACTTACCATTATGCACATTTGTTTCCGACGGTGCAGACAGATATGGCGGCACAGTTGAATACGGAAAGGGAGGCGTTAATCAATGTCAGAAAAGAATGGAGATGATAAGAATCGGTGGAGAAATGTTACCATAGCATTTCGTATGTCGCCGGAGGAAAACGAGGAACTGAATAATCGAGTGAAGCTTAGTGGTTTTCGCACCAAGCAGGATTATATTATCCAGAGCGTTTTGCATCAGAAGGTAGTTGCTACCGGGAATCCTTTGATGCTGGTACAGTTTCGTCAGAACTTGCAACGGATTGAGCAAGAGCTTGAAAGGATTGAAAAGGCATCAGAGATGGATGGGGAGTTATTAACTCCCATCCGTTCCATGCTGGAGATATTGGAAGGGTTCAGAGGGCAATCGAGGTCATTGGTTGGGATGAAGCAATTGACACTATCGGATGAAGAATAAAACTTTTTGGAAAGGATGTGGCGATTATGAGTGAGCAGACATTATTTGAAAAATTGGGTGTGCCATACAGAGAAAAGGACGGTATCTTTTATCCGTTGATAACTGTGGAAATTAAGGAAGAGAGTGCTGATATTGGAAAATATGGTCGTCTATGGATGAAATACATACAGTCAGAGTATCCGCAGAGGTATAGAAGTCTGGTGCGATTTGGAGAGTTACACAGCAAAGCGGTAGAGGTAAATGAAGTGGCATATGAGCTATTAGAGGACATTGAAAATGAATGGTTAAAGAAACATAAGGCTAAGAATAAAAATTCATTTATGGATATGTATAGGCTTCGTACACAGGCAAGGATGGTAGCAGAGGAAGTAGTATTACATGATGTGGTGAACTGTTTTCACTAGGGAGTATTATTCGGCTCGCAGAGCCGTATAGCCACTCCGGCGAGGAACGCAAAACCCGCTTGCGGGTTGCATTTTTGATGGCGTAGCTGTCAAAAGTGCTTTTGCGTTACTTTTGACAAAAGTAACAAAACCTTCCAAAAGAAATTTGCTATCTTGTGCCGTATACGGCACTTATTACGGATAAAAAGGAGGTGCTCTAATACATACAAAAAGAGGAGGTTTTTGGTTATGGAGAGAACAATTAGTTTTATGAATGGCGAAGGTTCCATCGGGCATAACGCAAGAAGTTTTATTGCTAAGAATGTGGATGCCAGTCGGACAAAAGACAATATCATACTTATCAACGAGGACATTAAACAGGTATATCATAAGTTGTTTGATAAGGCCCTTGATGAATACAACGCCAAACAGAAACGCAAAGACAGGCAGATTAAGAATTATTATGAGAAGATAAAAAGAAGCAAGCAAGAGAAATTGTTTTACGAGGTAATCGTCCAGATTGGGAATAAGGATGATACCGGAGTGGGTAGTTATTCGGCAGAGATAGCAACACAGATTTTAAAGGATTATGTGGAACTGTTTCAATTTCGCAATCCTCAGTTACATGTGTTCGGAGCCTATATTCATATGGATGAAGAAACACCACATTTGCATCTGGATTTTGTTCCATGGGTATCCGGTAGTGCAAGAGGATTGGAGACTCGGACAAGCCTAAAAGGGGCACTTGCCACTAGAGGATTTGCAAGTGAGGGAAAGGGCAATACGGAATGGCAACAGTGGTCAGAGGCTGAAAAGAAAGATATTGCAATTATCATGAAGCGATATGGAATTGGTTGGCATAAAAAGGAAACTCATAATAAGCATTTATCTGTACTGGATTATAAAAAGCAGGAGCGAGCTAAAGAGGTTGCAGCACTGGAGGCTGAGTTGGAAGATGTGCAGGTGGTTCTTGATTTGAAAGAGGAACGAGTAGATGCTTTGGATAAGGAAATTCGAAGTAAGCAAGCTGAGTTTAAGTGGGAGCAGGAGAAAGCTCAGAAAAAACTTGATGATACGTTGACAGAGAATCGGGAACTGGAAACAGAAGGGAGAATTTTACAGATGAAGAATTCTCGGCTACAGAACGAGTATTATGAGGCTGTAGATAAGCTGACAGATAAAAAGAATGAGATAGAGATTGCGGAAAAAGAGGCTGATAAGTGGCGCAAGGTATCCGATATTGCTAAGCAGGAAACGGAATATGCGCAGTTCGAATTGGCAGAGGCAGAACGGCTGAAAAAAGAACTCTTGGGAGTTGTAGATGGTGATTCTTATCTAAAGGAGCAGGTAATAGAATTGCGATATCAGAATCAAGTGTTGCAGGAGGAGAATAGGACGCTTAAGGATAAACTGGAAAAGGCGTATGAGTTTATGAAACAGTTCGTGATTGGCGGGATGAATCTGCTGGAGAAGTTTATGGACTGGATTGGTGAGATGGTTAGAGATGTGGGGAGAGGAAGGTGAAAAAATAGTAAATTTTTGTAGAAAATAAGAGGTGCACATGCTATAATATATTCTGTATGTTCGTATGAAATTGAGCAGAATATATTATAGCAAAAAGTGCAAAATGAGATTGACAAAACAGAACATATGTTCTAAAATAAAAGAACATAAAGTCCTGGACAATTTGTAGTGCAAATGATAGAATTAAGAAGAAGGAGGAAACGATAATGGCTTATGCAATAGATTTATTTTGTGGTGCTGGCGGAATGAGCGAAGGTCTTATTCAAGCTGGATTTCATATTCTTTTCTCTAGTGACATTAATTCTGATGTTCAGCGAACATATATGAATAGACATGAGCAGTTGGGTTTACATCAAGGTGTAAATACACATTTTCATAGAGGAGATATCAGAGAACTGAATGGCGAGATGATTCGTGAGGCAATTCAAAATTTAGAAATATTTAGAGGTCAAGATATTCCGGAAATAGATGCAATTTTTGGCGGACCACCTTGCCAAGGTTTTAGTAGGGCCGGTAGAAGAGACCCGAATGACCCTAGAAATATGTTATTTAGGGAATATTTAAGAGTTATTAGTGAAGTTAGACCTAAATATGTGGTATTGGAGAATGTAACAGGATTTACGGATACAAGATTTTATGGGTTTATTGGTGTGACCGGTCATCAGTATGAAGATGGTGAATTGGTGCCGGATATACTTCGTAATGAGTTTCGATTGATTGGTTATCAAACACTTGAACCAAGAATTTTAAATGCTGCACACTATGGTGTGCCACAAAGAAGGAATAGAATAATAGTTATGGCGTATAGAAATGATATGGTTGCACCAGTATATCCTGAAGCAACACATAATGATGAAAACGCTTTAACTATTACAGATGCAATAGGTGATTTGATTCGTGATGAAAATGTACGGAATCAAGTGCATGCAGAAAATACAGAATATCAAATTAGTTCAAGAGTTGGGCGCACACCTGACATTAACGGTAATCCCATTAACAGTAATGGTGATATACATAACAATGAGATATCCACACATCAGCAGATTATTTCTGAAAGATTTGCGTTGTTTAGAGAAGGTGAGGATGGTGCTGGATTAAAAAATCGTGTAATGTCAGAAGGCATAGACATTGCTGATTCTCCTGCATTAATTGCCCATTGTGTTGAAAAAATGGGAATTGATGAACAAGCAGTTATTGAACTGTTTAGGGCTGGAAATGTGAGTAAAGAAGATGCAGATATTTTGCTCACGAAGAAGAATATCAGAACAAGATTGGATAGAACCAGACCATCGGCAACGGTCATGACTATAGCAGATGATTATATTTCTCCATTTGAACCGAGAACCTTTACAGTTAGAGAGTTGGCAAGAATGCAGTCATTTGATGATAGTTTTGAATTTTTAGGAAAAAGGACAACCGGCGGATTGAGAAGACGTGTAGAGGTTCCACAGTATTCACAAGTTGGAAATGCTGTACCGCCATTATTAGCTAGGGCGATAGCAACTGAAATAATGAGAGTTTTAGAGGTATAGCAATTACAAGGCAATCCGAATGCTTCGGGTTGCCTTGCGCTATTTTGAGAGAAAGAAGAGTGAATTTATGTTGAAAATGTCGGATGCATCAATAAGAGGGTTTTTACCATTCTTTGCTAATGCAGGTTTGCAAGTAGCATTTTTGGTGCCAACTCCAACCGGATATCAAAAGTCTATTATGGATGCCACATTGCCTTTAAGAGAAATGTTACGAGAAACCGGTATTCATAATTATTTGGAGCAAAGGCAAGGACCTGAACATAAGGAGTTGGTAAAAACATATTTTTTGGCACCGGATAGAATGATTGAAACAGAGGCTTCTCTGTATAGACCTATAACGAAACAGGGCGATCCAAGAATATGGTTTTATAATCTGAAACAGTATTGTGTACCGTGCAATTTATTAGCTATCCTAGCTAATAAAGGGAAATTATATGTTCTCAATTTGTCAAATGCTGAAATAGTCGAATCAATGAATTCGGGGTTTATCAGTGAAATTATTCAGCAGTTTATTGATGACGATAATGCTATTGCAAAAGAACTATTAGCGAAGATTCAGGAAATACACAATCGTGGTTTTCTACCGAGTATTACAGTAGGAGATCCCGGTGTAGGAGATACTCTTGAGAATGCTTTAGGTATATCAAGAAATCCTTCGAAATTACCAGATTATAAGGGAATCGAACTGAAGGCAAGCAGGACATCGACATATAATAAGCCTAAGACAAGTAACAGAGTGAACTTATTTACACAAGTTCCTGATTGGGCTAATAGTAGAGGTATGGATAGGGTAAAATTGCTTGATACTTATGGCTATTGGGCAGAGCAAAAAGATGGCTCGCAAAGATTTGATTTGAACTGTACATTACGTGCTAATGTGCCTAATCCACAAGGCTTATTTTTGGAAGTTGATTTGGATAATGATTTGCTAATAAATTATTACACCAAAGATGATGTAGTAAGACGATACGTGGCACAATGGAGTTTTATGTTGTTAAAGCAGAGACTATTAGAAAAACATAAAGAAACATTTTGGGTAAAAGCTACGAGTAAGATAGAAAATGGACAGGAATATTTTAGATACGACAAAATTGTTCATACTAAAAATCCAAATGCAAGTTTATTTCCGCAGTTAATTGATGAAGGAATAATAACGGTAGATTATATAATGCATAGGAAGGAAAATGGAACAGTGAGAGATCACGGATTTCCATTTAAGATTTTTCCGAGAGATTTGGATTTATTATTTCCGGAGCCGAAGACGTATGAATTGATTTGATAGTAATGAAGGAGAAAAGGTATGGCAAATAAAGTAACAATTTCGCCAAAAAATCAGAGATTACTGCATTCTAAAAGTGGAAATAGGTGCGCGATGTGTAAAATGCTTTTGACAGATCCGGCGAATGAAAATGCTGCTTGTATAGGTGAAAATGCGCATATATATGGGGAAAAACCAGATGCAGCCAGATATGACGCAAGTAAGGACGAACAATATGTTAATAGCGAGAAAAATTTGATTTTTTTATGTTGTAATTGCCATAAAAAGATAGATACAGATGTTGATTCATATAGTGTAGAATATTTGTTTGAACTTAAGCACAAACATGAAATGTGGGTTAAACAAATGCTAGAGGAACAAACATTAAATTATACCTTTGCAGAATTGGAAGTTTTGGCGAAATACATACTAGAAGTAAAGGGAACTTCATATGTTCCTACGTCTTTTGAATTAATAAAGATAGAGGATAAGATTAAGAAGAATTCATTAGAGGATGTACAGGGCTATATCACAATGGGGTTAACTAGTAATAAAGTTATAGTTGACTTTATTAATAAGTATCCAAGTCCGTCTTTTGCATCTACACTAAACGCGATTATGGCTAATGAGTATAAGAAGTTAAAGGATGAGGGATTGGACAGTATTACTATTTTTGATGAATTATGGAGTTTAACTAGCGGAAATAAGAATGAATTCGTATATAAGGCTGCCGGATTGGGAATTCTTGCATATTTTTTTGAAGAATGTGAGGTGTTTGAAAAATGATACTTCCTGATAAGAATATAAAATTAGAGTATTCTCTTTTGAATTGTGGAGCGTTAGTGCTTGAATCGTTAGAAGTTCCCTTAACAATATCTGCATTATGGGAAAAACTAAAGGAGCAGAAAGTGTTTGTTGGATATGAAAAATTTATACTTACAATAGATTTTTTGTATATGATAAATGGTATAGAAAACGAAAATGGATTAATAAGGAGGTGTGACATATGATTTTAGCAATTAAGAGCAATCATCCAAATTTTAAAACGGTAAAACTAAATAAAGGATATAATATTATAGTAGCTGACCGAATAAACGATGTTGCAAATGGTAAGCTAAAATCTAGAAATGGGGCAGGTAAAACAACATTAATTGAGATAATCCATTTTTGCTTAGGAGCACGAGTAGGTAAAGGGAGTATATTTAAGAATGAACATTTAAAAGGTTGGTCTTTTACGATTGAAATGGAGATAGGAAAAGAAAAGTATTCTTTTGAAAGGTTTGTTGATAGTCCTTCGAAAATATACATTGTTGGTGGTAGTGTAGAAAAAATAGGAGAAGAATACAAGTACGATAAAAAACAACATAATTACTATTTCTCTGTCTCAAATTTTAATAAGTATATGCTTGAAAAGATTTATGGGTTGATACAAAAAGGAGAAAATTCTTATTCTCCGTCTTTTAGAGAACTCATTTCATATTCAATAAGAAGGGGAGTCGATGGGTTTTCTAATCCGTTTGACTTCTTTGGAAAACAGAAAGCACATAGTCGTCAAATTTGTAATGCTTATTTTTTGAATCTTAATTTAGATTATGCAGCTGAGTTTCAAATAATTAAGGATAAGAAAAAAGGAATAGAAAATTATAAGAGTGCAGCAAAAACGGGCGTTTTGGGCGAATTGAATTTAAATATTGGTGAATTGAGTACGGAAGTTTTTTCTAGACAAAAAGAAACGGACGAATTAAAAAGGCAACTAGATAGTTTTAAAGTTCTTCCTCAATATCAAGAAATATCAACAGAAGTAAATTCATATACAGCCCAGATACATGAGTTAACAAATGAACTTATTACACAAAAGAGATTAATTAATAGATATGAGGCAAGTATAGAAAAAGAAGAAATTGATTTGTCTATAGAGGACATTAAAAGAGTATATGAAGAAGCAGGAGTTCTGTTTGGCGATAGAATTAATAAAACATTAGACGAAGTCATGGGTTTTCATAAGGAAATTCTTGTTAATAGAAAGAATTATTTAAGTGAAGAATTATTGAGATTAAAAAGGCTAGTATGTGAAATCCAAGATAAGATTCAAACAGTGGATGGCAAACGTGCGGAGTTAATGAAAATCTTAGAAACGCATGGAGCACTAGCGGAGTATGTTTTGCTACAAGATAGATATGCTACTTCTAAGACTTTGCTTGAGGATGCTAAAAAAAGATTAGAATCAATACAATATATTGAAGACAGTAAAAGTCACTTGAAGATAGAAAATCAAGAATTGTTGATAAAGTCTAGACAAGATTATAATGAAAGAGTTTCATTAAGAGAAAAGGCGATATCTTTATTTAAAAGCAATACAGAATTTTTATACCCTCACGAAGGTACATTAACAGTCGATTTGAAAGAAACAGGTTATGATTTTGACGTAGATATAAAAAATTCTAGAAGTCAAGGTGTGGGATACATGAAGGTATTTTGTTATGACATGGTAATTGCTGAGTTGGGGATGGAAAGAAAAAAATTTCCAGATTTTCTTATTCATGATAGTACCATATTTGATGGTGTTGATGAACGACAGGTTGCACGTGCGTTAATGCTCGCTAAAATTAAATGTGAAGAACTTGGATTGCAGTACATTAGTCTTATAAACTCAGATATGATTCCATATGGAGAATTTGATGAAGATTTTTCAAAGGAGTTTGATAAGTCTATTGTGCTTAAAATTTCTGATGAGCAAGAAACGGGTGGTTTGTTAGGAATTAGATTCTAGATAAATATAGTGACAACAAAATGACAATACAATCCCCTAAAAACCCATGCACTGGATACAATCCAGACAAAACCCCCGGATTTTCACCACGAAAATCAACACATTACACCACAGAACAACTTTGCAAAGAAGAGTTCGAATAATCGCGAAAGCTACAAGCCGAGCAAATAGACGAAATAATCGAGGAAGAGTGCGTGCATTCTTCCTCGTATTTTTCTGCCTATTTATTGGGCGACAGCCCGCGTACGAGAGACTTTGTCGCGAGTTCGCGCTTGGGTTGTAGTGATATAAGTGAAGCCAAGCAATGCCGAATTTACGGCGTTTCTTGGCTCTTGTTATGTCGAGTGACAAATGGCACATTCAACATGTATGACAAGAAAACTTTGCGAAAAGTTGTTGACAAGTATACTTGTCATATGTATAATAAATTTGTAAAGAAAACTTGGCATCAAACAAACGGTAGAAATGGAGAATTAAAAATGAACAGAGAAGAAATTTTAGCAAAGGCACAAAAGGAAACAGACGAACGCGAATTAGTAATCAAAAACACAGCGTATAAGCATGCATCAGAAGTGATGGCTGTAATTCTAGCAGCGTTGGCATTGTTTTTTGTAGTGGATGGATTTTTGTTAGAGAATGTAAGAGATTTTAGCAGTGCAGTTATCGGTGCAATAATGGTAGGTGTATATTGTATTTATGGTGCAGTGTATGAAGGTTATGTTGCTTATCATTTAAAGAGTAAAATGGGGATTGTAGGTTGCATATTAATGTTAGTGGTGGCTTCCGTAATGTTCACGTTATTTCTTTCCAATATATTATAAAGCGAGGAATACAAATGGAAGATAAACTGATTTTAAAAAATCATTTAAAAGAAATTCGAAGAGAAAAAGGCTGGTCACAGGCAGAGTTGGCAACGATGGTGGGGGTATCCAGAAATACGATCAGTTCCATTGAAACCGGCCAGTTTAATCCGACAGCAAAACTAGCGTTAATTATATGTATTGCAACAGAGAAGAAATTTGAAGAAATATTTTATTTTGAATAATAAGATAGGAATGGAGGTAGAAACATATGGATAATAATAGGATAGCTATGCTTATAAATGCATCTAGTGGATATAGTTCGATTCGCCTTGGATTTTGGCTCAACAAACAGCCGAACAAGACAGCAGAGGAGGACATCGCAGCGAAAGCTTTTTTAAAAGTATTTTGGGGGGCGTTTTGTCTTACGATGCTGAGTATAGTAATACTATTTTTTTTCACTTGGTATGTACTGGATCGATCATCTATAGAATATCAAGGGGGTTATAGTGACTCACGAGTCGGACGAGTGGAGAATGGACAGATTCGATACATTAAAAATGAACTGTATTATGTTGATCCGGAAGAAATAGGGTTGTCCGGTGACAATCTTTTGGACGGTACAAAGATTAAATTGTATTTTGACGAGAATGGTCAAGTGATTGCAGGATATAATTTTGCTAAAATGAATCAAGAGATTGAATCAAGAGTAATTACTATGCTGATAGTGGTGGTAATTATAATTGTATTGTTGGTATCCTATCATGTTGTAGCGAGAAAAACTTTTGGAAAGTACTGGTATCAGTGGCTGCACTTCATAAAGCAAAACCGACAGCAGTTAGTGTATAATGGGCAAATAGATAAAAGATCATACCGTTGAAAGCAATTAGCACCACCATAACTCTGGTGGTGCTAATCGTTTATCGCGAAACATATTTAAAGAAGGGGATTTTTTGTCTTATCAAATTCCGCATTAAAATAGTAAAAATTATTACTGTTTAAGGTTTCTTTTGTCATTTCTAAAGCTTCTCCAAAACGTTGGAAGTGAACAATTTCTCTGGCACGTAAAAATTTAAGTGGAGCAATAACATCCGGGTCATCAATGACGCGAAGGAGGTTATCATACACGGTTCTGGCTTTTTGCTCTGCGGCAAGGTTTTCAAATAGGTCCGTAATGGCATCCCCTTTCGACTGAAATTCCAATGAAGTAAAAGGAACACCTGCAGCAGCTTGCGGCCAGATACCTTTGGTGTGGTCAATGTAGTAGGCGTCAAAGCCTGCTTTTTTGACATCTGCTTCGGATAAATCTCTTGTCAACTGATACACCATTGCACAGATAATTTCCATATGGTTTAATTCTTCGGTACCGATATCCGTCAAAAGCCCTCCGACTTTTTTGACCGGCATGGAATAACGTTGTGCCAGATAACGCATGCTGGCGGATAATTCACCGTCCGGACCGCCATATTGACTCATAATAAGCTTGGCAATCTCAGGATTGGTGTTCTTGATTTTTACAGGAAACTGTAGTCTTTTTTCGTAAGCAAACATTAGATACACGCTCCTTCCCAAGGCATAGGTCCTTCTGACCAGCCATAATGATTCTGATCATAGTGTCCGGTTATCATAGAGGTTTGCGTTAAAGGATAAAATTTACCTGCAAACTCGGATAATAGAGTCAGACGTCGATCTAAAAGTTCATAAAATAACGCCATTCCGTTCGGGCATTCCGGATGCGTATCCAAATAAAGAGTCAGGTCATTGAGTGCAAAACTGATAGCAGCAAGGTCGCTCATCATTTCCTCACGGTTTTTTTGGGATATATTGGACATACTACTGCTGGTTTTACAATTGCATTTTCCGGCGGGAGCTTTATAAAAAGGTAAATTTAAAAATGGAAATAAGGTTCCTTCGGATAATGCAGTTAAGAAATCGTATGGTTCACACCATTCCTGCTTTGGAACAGTGGCCATAGCCAAATGTTCGGCGCAGGTGCAAAGATTCGTTGAATCCATAAAATACCTCCTTTTTCATAGCAAATTTTAAGTGACATAAATATTTTTCTCTAAAATCAGCAAAAATAAAAAGGGGAGATGATGGAAAAAAAGAAAATGGAGTAATACACGTATGGTAATTATTAATGGAAAAATTTTCACAATGGAAGGCGACCCGATAGAATGTGGATATGTGCGAACAAAAGGTAAACAAATTGAAGAAGTAGGAGAGATGTCTTCGTATACGCAGCAAGAAAATGAACAAATATTAGATGTAAATGGCGCATGGGTACTTCCGGGACTTATTGAAGCACATGCGCATATAGGAATTACCGAGGAAAAATGGGGAACTATTGGAGACGATTGCAATGAAGCAACCATGCCAATTACGCCAACGCTTCGCGCAATTGATGCAATCAATCCCATGGACCCGGCATTTCACGATGCAATCCAAGCAGGTATCACCTCTGTTATGGTAGGACCGGGAAGTTCCAATGTCGTAGGAGGACAGTTTTTATTTATGAAAACGCAGGGAAGATGTGTGGACCATATGGTCGTAAAAAATCCTGCGGCTATGAAGGTTGCATTTGGTGAAAATCCAAAGACAGCATATGGCGCCAAAGACCAATGTCCGTCAACAAGAATGGGAACAGCGGCATTACTTCGGAAAATACTTTATCAGGCAACGCAATATAAACAGGACAAAGAAAGCGGGAATCTGGAAAAAGAAGATTTTGAGTTGGAACCATGGATACCGGTCCTCGAACAAAAAATCCCTTTAAAAGCCCACGCACATCGGGCAGATGATATTCTTACCGCAATACGCATAGCCAAAGAATTTCATGTCGATATCACCATTGACCACGGAACAGAAAGCCATTTGATTGTGGATGAAGTAAAAGCATCCGGTTTTCCGGTTATTGTTGGTCCGGATTTGACTTCCCGCTCCAAACTGGAAGTGCAAAATATGAATTTTAAAACCAATAAAATACTCCATGAGGCAGATGTTTTATTTTCGATTACAACTGACCATCCGGTAACGATGATACAGTATCTTCCTCTTTGCGCAGGTCTGGCCGTAAAAAAAGGTCTGCCTATGGAGGAAGGGTTAAAAACCATTACCATCAACGCCGCACGTATCTGTAGAGTGGATAACAGGGTAGGAAGTCTCAAAAAGGGAAAAGATGCAGATATTGCTGTCTTTACAGGGAATCCAATGAAAGTATTTACGAAAACATTGTATACGATTATCAATGGAGAAATTGTATACAAGGCTCCATAGGCACGCGCCTATATGTACCTTGCATAAACCTAATTCTTGTGGTATTCTGTAGTTTGTTCTTTTATACATTTTCAAGGAGGCCAAATATGGAAAATCAATCAGTAATTAGCGAACAAGAGATTGCAAAAAGCCAAGAGATTTTGCAAAAAATCCGAGGCCATTATTATAAAAAAATGGTAGGTCAGCATAGGCTGGGGACCTCTCTTTTAGTAACGATTATGTGTAACGCACATATTTTGTTAGAGTCTGTGCCGGGACTTGCAAAGACAACTGCAGCAAAAACTATCACAGAGGCCGTAAATGGAACATTTTCAAGAATACAGTGTACACCGGATTTGCTTCCAAGCGATATTATCGGTACACAAATTTTAAACTATGCAACCAACTCCTTTGAAACAAAGTTGGGACCGGTATATGCGAACTTTGTTTTGTTGGACGAAATTAACCGCTCCAGTGCAAAGACACAGAGTGCGATGCTTGAGGTCATGCAGGAACATCAGACTACAATTGCAGGACAGGAATATAAAATGCCGGAGATTTTTACGGTAATCGCAACGCAGAATCCAATTGAGCAGGAAGGAACATATCTGTTATCGGAAGCACAGTTGGATCGATTTTTGATGAAAGAGGAATTATTCTATCCAACGATGGAAGAGGAGTATGAGATTTTGAATCGAATCGAAAGCGATGCATTTGCAGCACAGGGAGCAGTTGCGGAACTTGCGGATGTGGCTTATTTGCAACAGTTGGTGAAACGGGTTTATATCGACGATTCCATCAAACGCTATATTATAGCAATCATCAATGCAACAAGACAGCCGGGCAAATTTATCGCTCCGCAATTAGCGCAATACATCACATTAGGAGCAAGTACTCGTGGCGGAATTGCCCTTATGGAGGTTTCCAAAGCAATCGCGCTTATGTCCGGTAGGAATTATGTTATCCCGGATGATGTAAAAGCATTGATACATAGTGTTTTACGACACAGAATTGCACTTAATTATGCAGCCGTTGCAGATAATATAACCGAAGAACAAATCATCGATGCCATTTTAGGAGCGGTACGTACACCATGATGAATTATGTCACAAAAATAAGAGCGAAGGTTAGTATTTTTGCCAGTAAAAAAACAAGCAATGTGTTTGATGGTTCTTACAAATCCATTTATAAAGGGAATGGCATGAATTTTGAAGATTTGCGTGAATATATTCCGGGAGATAACATTAGGGACATTGACTGGAAAGCATCATCCAGAAGCGGAAATCTTTTGGTGAAGCGATATATTGCCGAGAAAAAACATAACATTTTCCTGGTTTTTGATACCGGGAAAAAGATGTATGCGGACACCAAGTGTTTGCAAGAGAAAAAGGAAGTTGCACTCAATGTCGGAGGAACAATTGGATATCTTGCAAGCCGAAATGGAGACAATGTCGGTGCAATGTTGAATCGAGATGGAATGATTCAGTTTTTTCAGTTAAGAGCAGGGTTGTATAACCTCGAGAAAATTCTTGCTACATATGACAAATCGCAATATGCCGAGGTAGATGGCGATTTAGAAAAAAGTTTTCAATATCTAATAAAAAATATCAAACGAAAGATGATTATATTTGTCATCACGGATGCGGCGGGAATTAAGAGTATTAGCGATAATACGCTTAAGAAACTGACGTGTCAGCACGATGTATTATTTCTCAATATCAGCGATGCTGATATAACTGCCGGAAAAGCATACGATATTGATTGTGATACTTATGTACCCGATTTTATTTCGGACAACAAAACCTTGAATCGATTGGAACAGCAAACGAAGCAACAAATTTATCAAGAGAATGAAAGAAAGCTGATTCGCCACAAAATCGTAACGGCAGAGATCGATGGTGAAGAAGAAATTGTTGATAAAGTAATCGAATTATTAGAAAGGCACAAATATGCAAACAACCGTTAAGTTACAAGATATGTTTTCTTATTCTTTTATCGGGATTATCGGACTGGTATTGTTATTCCTTGCGCTTGTCGTTTTTTTGATAGTGAAATATGCAAAGCCAAAGAAACCACCGGTTGTACGACCAATCCGAATAGAGAATATCTTCACAATAAAACAAAAATATGTGCAAATTCTCATAGGAATTGTCCAAAAATACCAAGAGAAAAAGATATCAGACAGAGTGGCTTATCAGGAACTTAGTAAAGCAATACGACATTTTGTATATGATGTAACCGGTATCCGGGTTCAAAACTATACACTAGAAGAAATTCGATATGTTAACATGCCAAATTTATACTATCTGATAGCCGAATGTTATGCTCCGGAATTTGCTACGGACAATGACGCAGATTTCTATCAAACAATCGAAAAAGCGAGAAAGGTAATTGAAGAATGGAATTAATTTTTCCTTGGGTATTCCTGCTTGGTATTCCGGTAGTAATGATATTAGCAATATTGCATTTTAAGCGAAAAGATACTTATAAAGCCGGAAAGAAAGTTGCAAATACAAATTTTGTAGAGGAAACCCCATATTACAAAAAGTTATTGAAACAATATAAAATATTTAGCACATTAGCACTTGTTAGTTTATTAGTTGCAATTGGGATATGCTTTGTTATGCTGTCAAGACCGGCAAAAGTCGAAACGGTCAATTATGATATTCATAACAGAGATATATTTTTATGCATGGATGTTTCTAATTCAGTTGATGAATTAAATATGCAGATTCTGGATGATCTAAGAGGCGTTATAGAGGGACTTGACGGGGAACGTTTTGGAATTACCATTTTTAATGGACAGGCGATTTTGCTTGTGCCCCTAACAACAGATTATGATTATGTATTAGAGACACTGGATAAGCTAGAGGCATCGTTTGAAGCGAATCTGGAAGCCGGTTCATGGTTTTTTGATTATGACGATATGAAGTATTCCGACTATTATTACAAACACGAAGGGACGCTTTCAGAATATGGAAGTTCATTTATCGGTGACGGATTGGCGTCCTGTTTGTACAATTTTCCGGATTTGGGGGAAGAAGACGGACGTGCGAAATTAATTGTCTTTACAACAGATAATGACTTAAACGGAGAGCCGCTTGTTACATTAGATGAGGCAACAGAACTTTGTTCCAGATATGATGTCAAAGTATATGCAATGGCACCGGATAATGTAGTGAATAAAAGTGATTTCGAGAAAGCGGTTGAAAGTACCGGTGGAGAATTTTATCTCGCAACGGAAAAAAATGCAACAGAAGATATGATTGCCGCCATAGAAAAAACAGAAACATCTATATATACAAAGGTGGAAACATATGTAACCGATCAGCCACAAGTATTATTTGTATTTTTGGTGTTGTTCGTGGGCATTTATTTTGTATTTAGCAGAAAGGTTAAGCTATGATTATCAAACCGATTATTCCCATCTGGCTCATGGGAATTGTATGTGTCATTTTCTTGATTTTTAAAAGAAAAGGAATATTCAATTACATACGACAAATTATTATTGTAATTCTTTTGTTTGTAATTAATCTAAGAATCATGATTCCAAGTAAAAATCAAGCAAGTGTGGATAACAATGTAGATGTTTTATTCGTTGTGGATAACACAATTAGTATACTTGCTGAGGATTACAACGGTGATGAAAGACGAATTGATGCAATCAAAGAAGACTGTGCTTATGTTATGGAAGAACTGCCGGGTGCATCATTTTCTGTAGTTTCATTCGGGAACAACGTGCAGAGAATGGCGCCATATACAACGGATAGTTCCATTGCTATTGAGGCAATTAAATCATTAAACGGACAGACGGAATTGTATGCAAAAGGGACTTCACTCAATGATGTTATGGAGTCCTTAGAAGATACGTTAGATAATACCAGAGATACCTATCAGGTTGTATTTTTTATCTCAGATGGTGAAATTACAAGCGAAGGGGAAAGTCTAAAATCCTTTCCGAATTTGGAGAAATATGTAGATAACGGTGCGGTACTCGGATATGGAACCAAAGAAGGCGGCTATATGAAAGTTATGCCATATGCAGGCGGTGACGAAGAGTATCTGGAATATTATGACGATGGGTACAAAAAAGCACGTTCAAAAATCGATGAGGAAAATCTCAAAAAGATAGCGTCTGATTTTGGGATTGATTATGTACACATGGAGAAAAAATCTGACATTGACAGCACCATTTCAAAGATACAAAACGACATGAAAAACGGAACTTATGAGACACGCCAAGACTCGACAAAAGGAGCGACGGATATTTACTATTTCTTTTTGATTCCGTTGGTCGGTTTACTGATTTTTGATTATATTTACTACAAAAGGAAGTTATAGGAAAGGGAACGTATAAAGTGAAGAATAAACTTATTGCATGTGCATACATTCTGTTGTTAATCGTTTGCTTAAAACTGTCTTTTGATTTTGTGTATAATGCGATTGTAGTGCATAAGTACAATCAGAATGATTATTCAATGGATGAAGGACCAATCCTATTTTTGAATTGTTTTCAACCATATATCGCGCACTATAACAATGGTAACATTTATTATCAGCAAGAAAAATATCCCGAAGCAGTTGAGGCTTATCAAAGAGCATTGGAACATAATCCACCGAAGAAGAAAGAATGTTCTATCAGAATTAATTTGGCGCTCGCCATGATTGCAATGCTGGGGGAAGATTATGACAAACCGGAGAAGGTTGAAGATTCCATTGCGCTTCTGAAAGATGCAAAAGAAGTATTGTTGGAAAAAGATTGTGCCACGGAAGAGGGTGATGGTCATAGCGATACGGCAGAGACTTTGAAACGTGAAATTGAAGAGGAGATTGAGCGTTTGGAAAACCAAGCGAAGCAAGAATCGAAACCCGATGATAAACCGGAGAAGGAACCGCAAACGGAAGAAGAAAAGGAACAAGAAGAGAAACTCAAACAGCAATTACAGGAAAAACAAAATAGTGCTCAGGAACAACGACAAGAGGCTTTGAAGGAAAATGAAGAATTAGATATGAATATTGATTTCAATTATGGTGGAGTCGTTTGGTAAATAGTGTTATAATGGTCACAAAAGAATTGGGAGGGAAATACATATGAATAACATTTTACTTGGTAATTCCAACATGCAGGTTTCACAGCTCGCATTAGGACTTATGCGAAGTAGTCTGTATGAAGCAAATGAAATGCAGACACTGCTTGAAAAAGCAACAGAGCTCGGCATCAATTTTGTGGATCATGCAGATATCTATGCATGGAAAAATTGCGCAGAAGAAGTCTATGGACAGGTCATGTTACAAGCACCACATTTGAAAGATAAGTTCTTGGTACAGACAAAATGCGGTATTTGCAGAGGATATTATGATTTCTCTTACGAGCATATCATTGAAAGCGTGAATACGAGCTTAAAGCGTATGAATATTGACCATATTGACGTTTTGTTATTGCACCGTCCGGATGCGCTTATGGAACCGGAAGAGGTGGCGAGAGCGTTTGATGATTTAGAAGCTGCAGGAAAGGTAAGACATTTTGGCGTATCCAATATGAATCCGGGGCAGATTGAGAATCTGAAGCGCTGTGTTCGTCAGGAACTTGTGGCAAATCAGCTTCAGCTTAGCATTACACATGCGCCGATGATTGATGCAGGCTTTTATGTGAATACAACCGATGACCGTGCAATTGTTCGAGAAAGTGGAATTTTAGAGTATTCGCAGATAAAAGGCATGACGATTCAAGGCTGGTCTATTTTACAGGCAAGCTGGGAGCAGGGAACCTTTTTAGATAATTCGGAATTTAGCGAATTAAATCAGGTGTTGGAACGCTTGTCAGATAAATATGGAATTACAAAGTCTGCAATTGCAGTTGCATGGATTTTGCGTCATCCGGCGAAAATACAGCCAATTACCGGAACTGTAAATCCAGCTCACCTAGAAGAATTAACAAAGGCATTTGATATTACATTAACACGTCAGGAATGGTATGAATTATATCAGGCAGATGGAAAAAAGATTCCGTAAGCAATGAAGCAAAAATCCCCCGCGAGTTTCGCGGGGGATTCGTGTTGTGTAAAATTATCTGTTTAAAATTAATTTGGTTAATTCTACAGGATCTACAATTTTGCCGTCCTTGTAAACACGCATGTTTCCGGAAGCAATTTCGTCGATAAGAATAACTTCATCATTGTTGTAACCAAACTCAAATTTGATATCCCATAAATCAAGACCGATGGATTTCAAATCATCAGCAACGATTTTTGTGATTTTCAAAGTCTGCTCTTTCATGCTCTCGAACATTGCAGGGCTCATAACGCCTAAAGCTGCAAGGCCTTCGCCTGTTACAAGCGGATCGCCCAATGCATCGTTTTTGAAAGTACATTCTACATATCCACCTTCTAAAACGGTTCCATCTTCAATGTATTCGCCATATCTGCGGATAAAGCTACCGGTGGCAACTAAACGGCAGATAACTTCCAAGCCATGTCCAAATACGGTTGCAGGAAGAACTTCCATAGTAGCATTCTCAACATCAGCACTAACATAGTGAGTTTTGATGCCGGCATCTTTTAATAATTCAAAATAACGGATAGATGTCTCAAGATTTGCTTTACCAATACCTTCAATAGTTAAGCCAACGCTATTTTCACCTGGATCAAATACGCCGTCTTTTCCTGTACAGTCGTCTTTGAATTTTAACATTACATTACCATTCTCCAAACGAAATACGTCTTTTGTTTTGCCTTCATAAATCTTTTCCATTTTAGACTCTCCTTTTGTTTTATAGATATGTGCTAAACATTTAACGATAACACTTTAGCACAGTTTTTTGCAGATGAAAACATTTTTTTGAAATTTTTTTAAACGCTCTCGAATTCTTCCACAATCTCTTTTGCAGGAGCCGGGGTCAAAAGACTGACAACCACAATTGCAATACATGAGCAAACAAAAGCAGGAAGTAATTCATAAATTCCCCAGATTCCGCCAATAGGAGCAATTAAATATTTCCATACGAATACCATAACGCCGCCAACAATCATTCCGGCTAAGGCACCATAGCGATTGGAACGTTTCCAAAAGAGCGCAAAGAGCATAACCGGTCCGAATACTGCACCAAAGCCTGCCCAAGCAAAGGAAACGATGTTAAATACGGAACTGTTAGGATTCCATGCAATAATCACGCCGGCGATAGCAATAAGTACTACCGTAATACGCGCCACAAGCATTGCTGTTTTGGAAGAAAGCTTTAGTCCGAAGCAATCTTGCAACAAATTCTTAGAAACACTTGAGGAAGCAGCCAAAAGTTGAGAATCTGAAGTTGACATCGTACAAGCCAAAATTCCGGCAAGAATTAAACCAGCCATAATAATTGCAAAAGCACCATGGCTGCTCAAAAGCATAGCTGTTTTAATAATTAAGGTTTCCGATTCGGCAGAACCGTTAAGGACATCAATAGCACCTGCTTTTGACATGGAATAACCGATAATACCGATACAAATTGCAATAAACATGGAAATCACAACCCATACAGAAGCAATTCTTCTTGAGATTTTGAGCTTATTCTCATCCTTAATCCCCATGAAACGAAGTAAAATATGAGGCATACCAAAGTAACCAAGTCCCCATGCCATTTTCGATGCAATGGTAAGCGCGCTATAGGAAGAGGAAGCTCCTGTAGCCGGGTCATGTGTTGCAAACAAGGTCAAATAGCCATCCAAATTCTGTGCATTGGCAATGACGGTATCCAATCCACCTGCAACGTGAACACCAAAAATTACAACCACAACTAAAGCAAGTGTCATAACGATACTTTGGATTAAGTCGGTCGTGCTCGCTGCAAGGTATCCGCCAAGTGCAGTGTAAGCAACAATTATAATAGCGCTGACAACCATGGCAGGTATATAAGGGACATCAAACAAGGTTGCAAATAATTTTCCGCATGCAGCAAATCCGGAAGCGGTATATGGTACAAAAAAGATGACAATAAAAATTGCAGCAATTGCATTTAACAAATTGCTTTTGTCACGATAGCGATTTGCAAAGAATTCCGGAAGTGTAATGGAGTTATTTGCTTTTGCCGTATAACGGCGAAGTCTTTTGGCAACAATGAGCCAATTTAAATAAGTACCAATAGCAAGTCCGATAGCGGTCCATCCTGCATCGGCACAACCGCTAAGGTAAGCCACACCCGGCAATCCCATCAAAAGCCAGCTGCTCATATCAGAAGCTTCCGCACTCATTGCGGTAACAATTGGGCCAAGCTTGCGTCCACCCAAATAAAAATCGCCAACGTCTTTATTCTTAGAAGAAAAGAAAAAGCCGATAACGACCATAGCAAGTAAATAAATTACGATGACTGCTAACAGTCCGATGATAGTAGAATTCATCATTTTTCTCCTTTTTGTGCAAAATATGTAAAAAATATATCATGTGTTGGGATAAAGTGCAATTGTATAATTCGTTGAAGTTTTAATAAAATACGACTATAATAGGTTGAGAAAGAGAGATACTATAGAAAACAAAAGGAATCATATAAGAAACATGGATAACATATCAAAAATTACAAAATACTTTCAAGATGGTGAAAATAACAATCAACAATTAGGAATAGAGATAGAATATTTCGTTTGCGACAAAAACGGAAAACTTATTGATTATATGACACTAAGTTCCATTATGAATAACATTGCTGACCAATATGCATGGAAAAAGTTTTATGAGAACGAACATTTAATCGGACTTATGTGTGATGATTATGTCATTACGCTTGAGCCGGCAGGACAGCTTGAAATCAGCATCGACACATTTGAAGCAATAAAAGACATTGAAAACGTATACAAAAATTTTTACAACAAATGGACTCCAGTGTTAGAAGATAGCGGATATCATCTTGTGGCATACGGCGTATTTCCGGAAGTGGAAAGTGGGGAACTTGACCCTGATGACATTCCGTTAATTCCGAAAAAACGTTACGAATACATGAATCAATATTTTGAAAAAACAGGAAAGCACGGCAAATATATGATGCGTGCGACTGCATCGACGCAGGTTTCCATCGACTATTCTTCTATGCAGGATTGTATGAGAAAAATCCGTATTTTACAGAAGCTTTCTCCACTTTTGACACTCCTTATGGAAAATCAGAATGGATTAGGAAGAAGAGAAAACTGGAAACCGCATTTATTACGTACACAGATATGGAATGATGTGGATAAAGATCGTTGTGGATATATTCCGGGTTCTTTTGCGCAGGATTTTTCTTACGAACAATATGCAAAAAATATTTATGAAACACCATTTATTTTATTAAGCAATGAAGATGGAATCATGCCTGTCCAAACGCAGAGTGCGAAAGAATATCTTGGGGAAAAGGAGCTTGATTTTACCGAGCATTTGTTAACGATGTTCTTTTATCATATTCGATTAAAAAAATATATTGAAATTCGTTTTGCAGACAGTGTTTCCAAAGAACGAATGCTTGGATATGCAGCGCTAATTAAGGGGCTGATGTATTCAGAAACGGCATTGTCTTGCTTGGAGGAATTATTCGCATATATCAAAGGTACAGATGACCTGTTGAGTATGGAACAAGATTTGATGGACCACGGATATGATGCAAAGCTAAACGGCGTGGCAGCAGTAGAATTGCTTTATCAAATCTATGAGATTGCCAAGAAATCTTTATCCGAAGAAGAGAAAATTTATCTGGAAGGTGTTCTTACATTGCCGATGCTCGAATATGAGTATCGCAAGGATATCGATAAAGATAATTGCACGCATTATAAAAGTTTCTGCGAATACAAAGAATACATGCTAAATTCCACCGCAAAATATCATGGTCGTGTGGCAAGAACCATGTATTTGCCAAAACTGTTTACAGCAAGTGAAGTGGAATTTTTCCGTTGGAATGTAGAAAAGTTGTTTGGAATTTTCGATAAGGTAATTGCGGAATACGAAAAAAATCCGGCATTTCGAGAACTATTTGGATTCGACAGTCGCTTGGAAGCGTTGATTTTAAGAGAAAAAAATTACGATTGTAATATCCCGATAGCGCGTATTGATATTTTTTACAATGAGCAGACCAAGGAATACAAATTCTGTGAGTTCAATACGGATGGAAGCAGTGCCATGAATGAAGACCGCGAATTAAATAACGGCGTCCGGTTGACAAAAGCATATCAGGATTTTACCAAAAATCATCATGTAGAGACGTTTGAGTTATTTGATTCCTGGGTAGAAGAGTTTTTGTCTATGTATGCCCAATTTGCACAGGCAAAAGGAAAGGCTAAGACTCCGCGTGTGGCAATTGTAGATTTCTTAGAACATGCGACCATCAATGAGTTTAAGATTTTTGCAGAGCAGTTTAAAAAGCGTGGCGTAGATTGTGAAATTTGTGATATTCGAAATTTTAAGTATGAGGGACAAGCTTGTTATACCCCAAGTGGGATGCAGGTAGATGCGATTTATCGGCGAGCCGTAACCTCTGATATTTTTCATCATTATGATGAAGTGGGTGATTTTCTTTCTGCAGTGAAAGCGAATGTGGTTTGTCTGATGGGAGATTTTCGTACACAGATTGCTCATAACAAGATTTTATATAAAATTCTTCATCTTCCGGAAGTACAGCATCTTTTTAGCGAGGATGAACGCAGATTTATAAAGGCACACGTTCCTTACACCGTTTCTTTGACCAAGGAGTTGATAGAGACCAATCCGAAATTGTGGGAATCTGTGCAGCAGAATAAGAATAACTGGATTATTAAGCCGGAGGATTCATACGGTTCGTTGGGCGTACATGCAGGCGTTGAATGTGAATCGGAAGAATGGATTGCATTTTTAAAAGAAGCTTTGGGAAACCATTATATTTTACAGGAATTCTGCTATCCGTACCGACTGCCGAATGTAGAATGGAATACGGATGATGAGAACTCTCGCAATTGGAGAAGTACGAGCAACTTAACCGGAATGTTTGTCTATAATGGAAAACTAAAAGGACTTTATTCACGTACATCTTACGATGAAATGATTTCCACACAGTATAATGAGATGACGTTGCCGACAATGGTTGTAAAGGCGTAATAGGCAATAATAAGGAGGTTTCATATGCACATGTTTGATGAGGAGACGATGTACACGTATCTGGAGAACTATGCAATGGGGAATAATTTGACGCAAACGCTTGCTGTTCTTCCCTATGCGAAAGAAATGCACAAAGGCCAGTTCCGCAAAGGAAAGGATAAAGTGCCGTATATCCATCATCCATTGCTTGTTGCCTGTCATGCATTGGCGTTGGGACTTGAAGATGATGATGTAATTTCAACGGCACTCCTTCATGATGTATGTGAAGATTGTGGTATTGCAGTAGAAGATCTTCCGGTAAATGCTACAACCAAAGAGGCGGTCGCTCTGCTAACGAAGACTTCGAACAATTATGGACAAACAGACCAAGAGAAGGAACCTTATTATACGGCCATTGCGAAGAACCCGATTGCAACAATGGTAAAATTGCTCGACCGCTGTAACAATATATCCGGTATGGCAGCTGCGTTTTCCAAAGAAAAAATGATGCGTTATATTAAGGAAACACAAGATTGGTTTTATCCGATGATGCAGCAGGCGAGTAAGGATTTTCCGATGTACGCCAATCAGATTTTTCTTATCAAGTATCACATAACAAGTGTGATCGAAACAATTAAGAATCAATTATAAAATAAAGCCTGCAAAACCTTGTGAGACTCAAGGATTTGTAGGCTTAAAATTTTTTGTAACGTTTTATCCTTAAAAGCGTCTTATGGACAGAATACTAAAGAAAGGGGGCGAACGAGTGCAGAATTTTGAAGAAATCTATGCAAAGTACTATCCGCAGATTTACCTATTTCTTTTAAAACTGTGTGAAGATGAGCATTTAGCGGAAGAAATTACGCAGGAAACATTCTTTCGAGTTTTAAAGAAAATTGATTCCTATCGTGGTGATTGCAAATTAAGTGTCTGGATGTGCCAAATTGCAAAAAATACATATTATAGTCATTTGAGAAAAGCGAATAAAAAAACAGACTATCCAATCGAAAACATAGAAAGTAAGAGTGATTTGGAATTGGATTTGGCCAATAAAGATTTGGCTATGCAAATACATGAGATTCTGCACACCTTAAAGGAACCGTACAAAGAGGTGTTCTGGATGAAGACATTCGGGGAGCTGACATTTGCCGAGATTGGCCAAGTTCACGGGAAGAGTGAGACGTGGGCACGCGTGACCTATCATAGAGCAAAAATGAAGATTAAGGAGGAAATGTTATGAAATATTCATGCAATTTAATCAAGGATTTAATGCCATTGTACCATGATGATGTTTGCAGTGACGATACCAAAGCAACCGTAGAGGAACATTTGGCAGAATGTGTGGAGTGTACTAATTACTATCATAAAATGTGTGAATCGGATATAGTAGAAGTTGCATCTTACGATAATGCACTAGAGCTGAAAAAAGCTGATTCCATTAAACATGTGAAAAAGAAGATGCGAAAGAAAGTGCTGATTATTATTTTGATTATTATTTTGGCAGCAGTCCTTTTTTATTCGTTGGCAATCGGATTTATATTTGTTCTTTTGTTCTTAGATATCGGTACGGCTAAGGTAGAAGTGCATACGGATATCATGAATTATGAGAAATATATAGGAATAGAGGCACAAGAGGAGTATGCTAATAAATGGGGTATGGATGAGTCGATTTTTCCGAAAGAAATTACAGATGATATGGAAGTATTAGATTATAAGATGGTTTATTATAATCCGTGGGATGCGCAGTATTTAAGTTATTTAACAGTTATTTATGATGAACAGGATTACAAGGAAGAGGTAGAGCGATTGGCGGATTACGAATCTACGGATTATCTGGGCAACTATGGGGTTACCGGTTTTGATGACGAGTACTCATTGCTTGCAATGTATGCAGATGATTATCAAGGATTTGTATATGCATTAACGGATAATGAGGATACGATTGTTTATGTGGAAATTATTTTTTGTAATTATTTTATGGATATAGATTACGAGAAATATATGCCAAAAGAGTATTTTCCAACCGGTTTTGATGCAAGCTCTGATAATGAATATAGAAAAGAAATGTTGAAAGATGCGCAATATTAACTTGGTTGTAAAAACCTTCCACAGGTGCTAAAATAGTCTAAGAATACAAAAGATATTGGGGGATTACATGTATAACGAAAGACCAAAGGTATTGATTGTGGATGATGATGCACAGGTATTAGAGACCTTAAGTCTCTATCTGGAAGAGGTCGCAGATGTGGTTACTGCATTAGGGGGAAAGCAGGCCATTGAGTATATTCGCCAAAATCAGGTGGATGTTGTGTTTTTAGATGTCAATATGCCGATAATGAATGGCTATACGGTACTGGAGCAGTTCCGTAACATGAAGGAATGTATCAATGTGCCGGTCGTATTTGTGACAGGACAGAATGACAAGAACACCATATTAAATTCAGCAGCAATGGGAAGCGACGGTATTTTGGTAAAGCCAATTACCAAGGAGACTCTTCAGAAAAAGACCATGGAGATGTTTGAAAAAACCAAGGTGCAGAAGAACCAAAAGACTATCCTTGCCATTGATGATGATATTGCTTATTTAAGAACCATAGACAGTTATTTGAGGGACCGGTTTAATGTGGTTATTATCAATTCTGCTAAGCTGGCATTTGATTACTTGATGAAAAATACACCGGATTTGATATTGCTGGATTATCAGATGCCTTTGTATAACGGTGCAAGTCTTATGAATATGGTTAGCAAAAAGGATGATAAACAATCCATCCCTGTTATCATAATTTCCGGTGCTATGGATAAAGAAGCGCTAAAAGAATGTTATGCCTGCAATCCAAATGCATATTTGGCTAAGCCGGTAAGCAAGGAAGTGTTGTTAGAAAATATTCAGCGAGTGCTGGCAGAATAGGAGATAGGGTATGAGAGATGTATTGGGGATGAGTCTGTTCTGCTGTTTTGCAGTTGCACTCTTTTTGTTCATCAAGCTATTTTGGTCAAAAGAAAAAAAGTTTTATGAAAATCGCTTATTTTCCGTATTTTGTTTGTCAAGCGCAATTTGGAGTCTGGGATTTGGAGGATTAATTCTCCAAACCGACACCGAAATGGCGTATTTATGGCGTGCAATTGGGATGATAGGCGTTTTTGCATATTTGATAACAGCTCAGATGCTTGTGTTTCATATGGCAGGAATTTCGAAGAAATCAAAGTATATCTTAAGCGGTATCGCATTTACCGGAGTTATTGTTTACTTTTTGGTTATTCAAAAGAATCAGGTAATTTATACGTTAGATAATATTGGAATGACCTATTCCTTCCGCCCGGGTTTTTCCAATAATGTCTATATTACTTATACCATTGTATCGGCATTGAATCTTATGATGGTTTGTATCCATATGATTACCAAAGCAAAGGCAAAACGAACACGGGCTTTTGGAAAGCGTTTTCTTTTAGCGGAAGGAATTATTGTGATAGGAATGTTATGGGATACCATTTTTCCGCTATTGGGCTATTCCGCACTTCCGGGAAGTTCTTTGGCGCAGTTTTTAGGACTTCTTGTTCTTTACAATGCTGTTAATGTGGTGAATCGGTCCAGATTAAATATTGTGAACATGTCAGAATTTATATACTCATCTTTGGCAATTCCTGTTCTTGTATATGATGACAAGGGAAAACTGCAAGTTGTAAACGATGCGGCAAGCAGCTTTTTTGAATTGCAGGATGAATCGTTGGAAGAATGGCATATTTCACGTTTGTTTGATTTAGATGAAGCGCAAGTATTTAATTTTAAGGAAAAACGAAGGGATATTGATGCAACCTGTTGTAAGAATCATATTTACTGTAACCTTGCAATAAGTAAGATTGCGGATTCTTATGAAGATATTATTGGCTATATTATCATTGTGACGGACTTGTCAGAGCGTGTGGAAATTATGCATGGTTTGGAAACTGCGGTGGAAGAAGCGCGGTCTGCCAATCGCGCAAAGACGACCTTTCTTGCGAATATGTCTCATGAAATTCGAACGCCGTTACATGCAATTATCGGATTTTCAGAGCTGCTTTTAAAAAATAATATTGAAGCAGATGTTCGTGAGTATGTGGAAGATATCAATGGTGCATCTCATAATCTGCTTGCGATTATCAATGATATTTTGGATATCTCCAAAATAGAATCGGGAAAAATGGAGCTGGTATGTGATAATTACTACACAGCCTCTCTGTTTAATGATGTTTCTCTTATTATTGCCAACCAGGCAAGGCGTAAGGGCTTGGATTTTATCATGAATATTTCTTCGCAGATGCCCAATATGTTATATGGTGATAAAGTTCGAATTCGTGGTGTGTTAGTTAATCTTTTGAATAATTCTGTCAAATATACAAAACAAGGTCATATTTCCTTTTCTGCAAATATAAAAGAAAGAAAGGACGACCGTATTGTTCTGCAATTTGTGGTAGAAGATACCGGAGTAGGAATTAAAGAAGAAGACAAAGCACATTTGTTCCAAAGCTTTGAGCGGATAGATCGTAAAGTACATTATGGAATTGAAGGATCGGGACTTGGATTATCTATTGTACAAGGCTATGTGGATTTGATGGATGGTGCCATTTCTGTAGACAGTAAGTATGGAAAAGGAACCATATTTACCGTAGAGATTGTTCAAAAAATTGTGGATGAAAGGCCAATGGACAAGGCATCTGCAGAGATGAGCGGAAAGTATTTTAATCCTACAAAAGAACGGATGAAGATAGCAGATGTAAAAGTATTGGTGGTAGATGATAATCTTGTTAATTTAAAAGTTGCCGCCAATAGTCTTGGGTATTATGGTCTCATTGTAGATACGGTTTCCAGCGGTCAGGAGGCAATCGAATGTTGCAAAAAAAATGATTATCAGCTCGTATTTATGGATCAAATGATGCCGGAAATGGATGGAATTGAGGCGATGAAGCATATCCGTGAAATTGGAGCGGATTATGCGGAGGGTGGAAGCTGTAAGATTATTGTACTTACGGCAGATGCCATCAGCGGTGCGAGAAGGCACCTGATTGAAGAGGGGTTCGATGAGTATCTTGGAAAGCCGATGAATTTTAGTCAGCTGGAACGAATTTTTGAGCGTTTTCTTCCGAGAGAGAAGATACAATTGCAGGAAAATAAAGATAACGCCGCACATCAGAAAGAAGATAATGAGCTAATACGATTAAAACAAAGCCTTCCAAATGTAGATGTTGTTTGTGGAATTGAAAATTGTGGCGGCAGTATAACGGATTATTACAATGTCTTACAAATTACATACAAATATGGAAAAACACAACTTCAGGAATTGCGTGAATTGTATCAAAACGAAGATTATGATACTTATGTTATCAAAATACATTCTATGAAAAGCACAGCTTTAAATATTGGGGCAGCAACGATTTCCAATATGGCAATGGAGCAGGAAAAGGCCGGTAAGAAAGGCGATATTGCGTTTATTCAATCGCATATGGAAGAGTTTCAAGTAGAATATCAAAATCTCTTAAATGAGATTGAAGCGGTTTTAGCCTCTTACAAAAAAGAAGCGGCGGAATCGAATTCCAAAGAAACTTTGGATAGCCGGAAGATTCACCATATCCTTATTTGCATTCGCCGGTATATGGAAGCATTTGAATTCACAAAAGTCTACGATTTATTAGATACTTTGAAAACATGCGAGATTCCAAGAGAATACGAAAAAGTATTTGAACAGATTAGTGCTGGAATGGAATCATTGGATGTCGATAAGGTTATGGCTTTGCTTGAAACGGTAGAGAAAGAACTTTTATAGGAGAAATGTATATGATTGATAGTGTTCAGTTAAAAAATTATAGATGTTTTGAAAATTCTACAATTAAATTCAAGGATATTTCAATTATCGTAGGAAAAAATAATGCAGGAAAGTCGTCTTTGCTAGAAGCGCTTCGTTTAGTTGCAATGGCAATTAGGAAATCATGTCATACGACATACAAACAAATACCGAAAGAGTATGGAGTGGACCCAAGGCATAAAGGTTTCCGATTAGAAGTAGATAAACTAAGAATCGATTTAAGAAGTATTGTTTTCTACTATAAAAGCGATGTGGCGCAGGTGATTACTAAATTAGGGAATGGAAGCAAGGTTATAATTTATGCAAATGCTGAAAATGCATATGCGTTGCTATATGATTGTGAAGAACGAAATATTAAAACAAAAAGTGCAGCAGAATCAGTAGTAATAGAAAGTGTAGATATCTTGCCACAAATTGGTTTGATTAAAGAAAAAGAACAACGTTTAACGGAGACAACGATTGAGAATGATAAAGATAGTTATTTGTCTTCTCGTCATTTCAGAAATGAAATATATAACTATAGAAATGTGTATTGGAATGAATTTGTGACATTGGCAGAAAATACATGGGATGGATTGAAGATTAGAGATATATCTTATAATTTTGCAAGTGATGAGAGTATCTATTTTGGAGTAAGTGACGCTGGATTTACAGCTGAAGTTGGACTTATGGGAAGTGGTTTGCAGATGTGGCTTCAGATTATGTGGTTCTTAAGTAGAACGAAAGAAAGTGAGACAGTAATATTGGATGAACCGGATGTTTATATGCATCCGGATTTGCAAAGGAAGTTAATACGAATTGTGAAAGAGCGATATCCACAGACAATTATAGCGACACATTCTGTAGAAATTATTTCGGAAGTAGAACCCAAAAATATTTTGACAATTGATAAAAAGCGCCGTCGTATGTCTTATGCAAATGATTTAAAGGCGGTTCAGCAGATTATTGATAATATTGGTGCAGTAAATAATTTGTCCTTAACACGAATTGGTAATTATCGTAAATGCATATTTGTAGAAGGAGATGACATAAAAATTCTTGCAAAATTTGCAGATGTGTTATATCCGGATAGGACAGATTCATTAGCCATTTTGCCAACGATATCACTTGGAGGATTTTGTAATCTAAATGAAACATTTGGAGCTGCAAAACTATTTCATTCAGAAACAGATGGAACTATAGAGTGTTATTGTATTCTTGACAGTGATTATTTCCCAGAAGAACAAATACAAGAGAAGTATGAAGCAGCTGAACAAAACTATTTGAAATTACATGTATGGTCCAAAAAGGAGATAGAAAACTATCTATTGGTTCCAAATGTTTTGTTTCGTATTACAAAGAAGTGTGAAGAGTATCGAAGTACTTTTATGAAAGAATTAGAAGATATGGCAGATGAATTTTCAGATGAGGTTTTTGATCAATATGGTGAACATATAAGAAAGCATAAATCTGGGATTGAACATAGTACAGCAAATAAAGTGGCAAGGGATTTTATGGATAAAAATTGGACATCCTTAGAGAATAAATTGTCCCTTATTAGTGGAAAATCCTTTATAAAAAAGTTGAATCAATGGTATAAAGATAAATTTCGGGTGGGGTGTTCGATAACGAAAATTATTAATAATTTCTTACCAGAAGATATAGACGAGGAGATGAAAAAGGTTATTCATTCACTAATATAGAACTATTTGTTCTTTTGTGAGCGCGGTACCCGAGGGAGATACGGATACAATTCTTCATAATTTTCCATTTCTTCCTCATTGTGGGTGACGGTAGGAATGAGTCCGGTACAATCTTGAGCAGAGGCTGCAAACAAATAGTCATCATCCATGGTTGGATTTTTTGATTTTTTATTATTATTTTTCATATAAGGCTCCTTTGAGATATAGTATCTTTTTTAGAATAGTATTTTCAAAAGGAGCTTTTCTTATTGCATGCATATATTTCCAAATTAGGGAAAATGTACAAATTGTAATGGAAATTGCATCATTTTATTGCTATGTTGCTCAAATCATGATAAGATAAAACATATGTGTCGCCCTTAGGGGAAATAAAACAGAAATGGAGAAGATTATGGACGATCAGAAAAACTTTAAGCCATATATTCCGGCGGAGAAGATTACTCCGGAGATTACCATTACTTCTATTGTTATGGGTGTTCTTCTTGCGGTAATATTTGGCGCAGCAAATGCATATTTAGGACTTCGTGTTGGAATGACGGTTTCTGCTTCCATTCCGGCAGCCGTTATCGCAATGGGAGTTATTCGCGTAATTATGCGTAAGAATTCTATCTTGGAGAGTAACATTGTGCAGACAATTGGTTCTGCAGGAGAATCTCTTGCGGCAGGTGCCATCTTTACTCTTCCGGCATTATTTTTATGGGCATCAGAAGGAACGATGGACAAGCCGGGAATTGTTGAGATTACATTAATTGCATTATTAGGTGGATTATTAGGTGTATTCTTTATGGTACCGCTTCGTAATGCGCTTATTGTAAAAGAACATGGAATTTTACCGTATCCGGAAGGAACCGCTTGTGCAGAGGTTCTTTTAGCAGGAGAAGAAGGTGGTGCAAATGCCTCTTCCGTATTTGCAGGTATGGGATTTGCAGCATTATTCAAATTTATCATTGATGGACTCAAAGTTGTTCCAAGTGAAGTATCCTTGCGAGTAAAAGGATATGCCGGTGAGATTGGAACACAGATTTATCCGGCAGTACTTAGCGTTGGTTATATTTGTGGACCTCGTATTTCTTCTTATATGTTTGCCGGCGGTGTACTGAGCTGGTTGGTATTGATTCCGCTTATTGTTTTGTTTGGAGAAGGGACTATTTTATATCCTGGAACAGAGACAATCGGAGCTATATTTGCAGCAGAAGGTGCAAGTGGAATTTGGAGTTCTTATATCCGCTATATCGGAGCCGGAGCATTGGCAGCAGGTGGAATTATCAGCTTGGTGAAATCACTTCCTTTGATTATCAGTACATTCAAAGGCGCAATTAAGAGTATGGCTGGTTCCGGAAAAGCAGGAAGTGCACGTACTGAGCAGGATTTGAATATGAAGATTGTTCTTTTAGCAATCTTGGTTTTAACACTTTTAGTTTGGTTAGTACCGGCGATTCCGGTATCTTTACTTGGAGCAATTATTGTTGTTATTTTCGGTTTCTTTTTTGCAACCGTATCATCTCGTATGGTAGGATTGGTAGGAAGTAGCAATAACCCTGTTTCCGGTATGGCTATTGCAACTCTTTTGATTGCAACCGTTATTTTGAAAGTAACCGGTGACAGTGGAGCGCATGGAATGCGTGCAGCAATTGCAATTGGTTCTATTATTTGTATTGTTGCAGCAATTGCCGGCGATACATCACAAGATTTAAAGACAGGTTATTTATTAGGTTCTACACCGAAGAAGCAACAGATTGGAGAGGTCATCGGTGTTATTGCAGCAGCACTAGCAATTGGTGGTACGCTTTATCTTTTGGATAGTGCGTGGGGCTTTGGCTCACAAGAATTGGCAGCGCCACAGGCAACTTTGATGAAAATGATCATCGAAGGTGTTATGGATGGAAATCTTCCATGGGGACTTGTATTTGTAGGTGTATTTATTGCAGTTGTAATTGAAGCAATTGGTATTCCGGTACTTCCATTTGCAATTGGTGTATATCTTCCTGTACAGCTCAATGCATGTATTATGGTAGGTGGATTGTTACGCCTTGCCTTCGATAAGATGAAACGCGACGAAGAGGAGAAAAAGGCGATTACCAATGATGGTGTATTGTTCTGTTCCGGTATGATTGCAGGAGAAGGTCTGGTTGGAATTATATTGGCATTACTTGCAGTATTTGGAGTAGATTCTATGTTGGATATTTCCGGTAAACTTGGTCTTCCTATAGTAGCATCCAATATTGGAAGCATTGTACTACTTGTGCTTATTGTTCTTAGCATTCTTAAATTTTCTCTTTGGAAAAAACGTAAGAGTGGGAAGTAATTGCATATGAAAAAGAAGATTGTAATATCAGAAAACTATCTGGAAAGATGCCCAATGCGTGCAAGCCATTTGAAGTGGTCAACGGATGAGGAGGGGAAAGTATCTCTTCACATTGAAAATAAAGGTGTTTTTAACCAGCTTGCTCAAATGTTTTTTAAAAAGCCGAAAGTAAGTCATGTTCATTTCGATGAAATGGGAAGTTTTGTCTGGCCACTGTTGGATGGAGAGAAGACTGTTATCGAATTGGGAAAGCTTGTGAAGGCAGAGTTTGGCGAAAAAGCCGATCCGTTGTACGAGCGTCTGGCAAAATATTTTCAGATTTTAGATAGTTATCATTTTATTGAATGGAAGAAAGGAGATAGTCATGAAAATTAAGAACATCAAGGATGTAGAGGGATTTTTTAAAGTAATTGATTCTTGCGTAGGAAAGGTAGAGTTGATTAGTAGCGAAGGCGACAGATTGAATTTAAAATCAAAACTTTGCCAGTATGTTTCTTTAGCAACTCTTTTAAACACAGATGCTGAAATTCCGTCTTTGGAAGTTGTTGCTTACGAGCCGGAAGATACACAGAAAATTATTAACTTCTTAATGAAAGGCTAAGAACAACATATAGAAGTATCCTCTTGAGTGACATGCAAAATGTTATTCAAGGGGATATTCTATTTTTAATTGATAGGAGGAATTTATGAAGCAGGACATGATTGTAATTTTAGACATGGGAAGTACCGAAAATACCGTGTTGGCGCGTAAGATTCGCGATTTGGGCGTTTATAGTGAGATTCATCCGCATGATATCACCGTGGATGAACTTAAGGCTTTAGACAATGTAAAGGGAATTATTTTAAATGGTGGAGAAAATCGCATCGTAGATGGAACGGCGGTAGATGTTCGTTCGGAAATTTATGATTGCGGATACCCAATTATTTCAGTGGATCACCCAACTGCAAAATGCGAAAAGCAGTATGCATCACTTCCAGCGGATGATGAAATGAAAACATTCCTTTTTGAGGAGTGTAAAGCAACTGCAAATTGGAACATGAAGAACTTCATCGAAGATCAAGTAGAATTAATTCGCAAACAAGTTGGTGACCGCAAAGTGCTTTTGGCATTATCCGGTGGCGTGGATTCATCGGTAGTAGCTGCCATGTTAATCAAAGCAATTGGTAAACAACTGGTATGCGTTCATGTAAATCACGGATTAATGCGCAAAAACGAATCCGAAAGTGTTGTTAAAGTCTTTCGTGATGAATTAAACGCAAACTTAGTATATGTAGATGCGACAGAACGCTTTCTTGGAAAATTGGAAAACGTATCCGATCCGGAAGAAAAGCGTAAAATTATCGGTGGAGAGTTTATACGAGTTTTTGAAGAAGAAGCAAGAAAATTAGAAGGTATCGATTTCCTAGGACAAGGAACCATTTATCCGGATATTATCGAAAGTGGAACCAAAACTGCAAAAATGGTAAAATCACATCACAACGTAGGCGGTCTTCCGGATGATTTGCAGTTTGAACTTGTTGAGCCGTTGAAACAGTTATTCAAGGATGAAGTTCGTGCTTGCGGTGTAGAACTCGGTTTGCCGGCAGATATGGTATATCGTCAGCCATTCCCGGGTCCGGGGCTTGGCGTACGTTGTCTCGGTGCAATCACAAGAGAGCGTCTTGAAGCCGTTCGCGAATCCGACGCTATCTTGCGTGAAGAATTTGAAAAAGCAGGTCTCAACAAAAAAGTATGGCAGTATTTTACAGTTGTACCTGATTTCAAATCTGTAGGAATGAAAAACCACGAAAGATGCTTTGAGTACATGGTAATTATCCGCGCTATCAACACCATTGATGCCATGAGTGCAACCATCGAGCGTGTGGACTGGGATGTACTCCAGAAGATTACAGACCGAATTTTGGCAGAAGTAGCAAACGTCAATCGTGTTTGTTATGATATGAGCCCGAAACCACCAGCGACGATAGAGTTCGAATAGGAATAGGGTCAAAAGAAGGGCGTATTTATGCCTCTTCTATACGAATTTTAGTATCTAACTGTCGATGCGGGAGAGTTTCTTTCGCATCGGCATCTAGAATTGACATAAAGTCAAAACCTATCTGCCCAAAGTGGGTTTCAAAAATGGCATTAAGCATCTAAAAACAGGGAAAAGTCAAAAGCTATCCGATGAAAATTAGTTCAAAAAATTACTGTGAGCATACAGAAGTGGCATAAAGCAAAAATCTATCTGCCGAAATCACCTTTGAAAAAGTTTTTGGCAGCATCTATAATTCACGAAATATGAAGTTCTATCTGCTAAGACATGCGAAACAAGTCAAGTATGAGCGTCTAGAATTATCTCACCCTTAAAATCTATATGCTTTATCTCGAAACACATCATAGTGTATCATCAAAATCTATATATGACATTCAAAATCGAATCCTCTAACAAAATTTATATTATATAAAAGGAGAAATCATATGGAAGAACTCAAAAATCTGCTAGAAGCACGACAAAATTATCTATTACAATTGAAAAAGGACAAAGAAAAAGTGTTACAAAATGTGCCGGAAGGGTCGCTACGGATATGTAGTCATAGCAGCAGGACGCAGTATTATCAAAGAAAGGACCCAAAGGATTTTAATGGAATTTATATTCGAGAGAAGGATATGGAGCTTGCACAGAAATTAGCGCAAAAAGATTATGATCAAAAAGTCCTCTGTAGTATCGAAAAAGAACTGAATGCCATAAAAAAATATCTTTCAAGTTATCCTTTGGTAAACGCGGAACTAGTTTATGAGAAATTACATAAAGAGCGTCAGAAATTAATTCATCCTATCGTAGAATCGGAAGAAGAGTATGTTCATAGTTGGGAAAGCATAAATTACGAAGGAAAAGGATTTGATAAGGATACGCCGGAAATATACACAGATAGAGGAGAACGGGTACGTTCAAAATCGGAAGTCATAATTGCTGATATATTAGCGCGAGAAAGAATTCCATATCGTTATGAATCTCCGATTTATTTGAAAGGATTGGGAAAAGTTTATCCGGATTTTACCGTTCTCAATGTAAAGAAACGAAAAGAAATATATTGGGAACATTTAGGAATGATGGACGATTCGAATTATGTTGAAAATGCGGTGCAAAAAATCGCACTTTATGAACAGAACGGAATATTTCCTGGGGAGAATCTGATAATTACTTATGAAACAAGAAAAAATCCAATGAATCAAAAAATAGTCAAACTCATGATTCAAAAGTATTTAAATATATAAATTTCATCTAATAACTATCAAAACACTGGTGTTTTTTACATCTATGCTTTTACAAGCAACTACACCATCCCATCCTCCATTATTAGAAAAATATGTTGACACTCGATATATATCGTGATACGATATATATCGCAAGTCGACATAGCAAAAAATAGTGGAGGTGATTTCATTGAAAAAAAGTGAACCAATGTCAGAAAGTTATTATTATATATTGCTTTGCCTTTCCAAGGGAGCGAATCATGGATATGGCATTATGCAGATGACGGAGAAACTTTCATGTGGTGAAGTAACAATTGGCTCAGGTACAATGTATGGAGCAACAAGCAACATGATGAAAAAAGGTTGGATTAAAGAAGTAGTATCCAATGAACCGGGACTCGAGAGAAGAAGATTATACAGTTTAACAGAGACCGGACAGGATGCACTTCAAGCAGAAATCAACCGTTTGAAAAGGATGCTGGAAAGCGTAGAAGGGGTGTAGAGATGGGACGAGAGTATAAAAGAGTTTTTAATGTATATCCTGCATGGAATTATGAGAAAGAAATTGAGGATTTGAATAAGCAATCAAAGCGGGGATGGCAGCTTGTCAAAGGTGGATGTTTTTCCAACAAATTTGTCAAAAATAAAGATATCTGTTATCGATATCAACTTGACTTTCAACCGAAAATGGAGGATATGGGGCGTTATATAGAGACATTCCGCGAACAAGGCTGGGAATATGTTAATACTATTTTTAATGGTTGGAGTTATTTTCGTAAGATTTATGATCCGGAGCTTCCGGAAGAACAATATGAGATCTTTACAGACCGTTCTTCCGTGCAGGAGATGAACAATCGCTTGGTAAAAATTGCAACCGTATTATCAGCGGCAATATTATTGTATGAGGTAATGATATTAATCAATCTAATAATACGTCCGATATGGCCATTTATGTTGCAGGCAGTTGTATTCGCAATCTATTTAGCAGTTTTTATACGAGGCATTGTAATTATGCGAAATACTGATAAGAGTAAAAACAGAGCTTACGATAATGTAATATTTATGATATTCATACTAGTGTTAATAGGTGGCGGAATTGGTTATGGTGCATTAATTGCACACAGAGCACATTTTAATGTGTATTCCTATTCTGAGGATAACAATCCAATTCCACAGAATATAGAGGATGCGCTTACATGGGGTTCTATGGAGGTAAACTACGGTGACAACTACTTCATGGATCTTGAGATAAAAGCAGATGCGCCGGTATGCTTTACCATTGTGAATGATGCAGGAGAGGAAATATATTCGAAAACAGATAGCACAATAGAAGAGGATGATTTAAGAATGTATCTTTCAAAGGGCACATATACCTTATATGTATCCGATTTTTCAGGCGGAAAGCTAGACATTATGTGTGATATCGATTAAAATGGTAAAAGTATGAAAAATGGGAGGGGACATTTTTGGAAAATAATATAATTAAGGAACCAAGAAAACAATTTTCCGGCATTGGGCTGGTCATGCTGATCGGAACATTTGTTATCTATGCTGTGCAAATCATTACACTTTTTGTTACAAGAAATGTTTCGGCTGTGGCCGAGAATGGTAATTTGAATTTTTTGGTAAGTATGTTGCCAATGTACATTATTGCCTACCCGATAATTTTTTTGATGTTTAAAAAGGTGCCGGTGCAGATGCAGGGGGAGAAAAAGAAAATGCGTGTGCATCACTTTTTAGCTGCATTTTTAATCTGCTATGCGGGTATGTATATTTGTAATTTTGTTGCAAATATGATTACCATGGTTATAGGTATGATGAAACAGGATGCAGTCGATAATGTTATGGTGGATTTAATAGGAAGTATCCATCCGGCAGTGAATTTCTTTATCGTTGTTATCTGTGCACCAATTATGGAGGAATTGTTATTCCGCAAGATGATTGTTGATCGTACTGCAAAATATGGCGAAGGCGTGGCAGTTGTCTTTTCCGGATTGTTATTTGGATTGTTCCATGGTAATTTGGTTCAATTTGCATATGCTTTTTTATTAGGAGCATTCTTTGCATTCATTTATATCAAGACCAAGAATATTAAATACACAATTTTCCTGCATATGCTGATTAACTTTTTTGGTTCGTTTGTAAGTTCGCTCATACTGGAAGTAAGTGGGTATATGGATATATTGGATGCAATGAACCAAGGGGTTACGGGGGCAGAATTGACGTCTGTCATGATGGATAACATCGGTGGTATAGCAATTATGATGTTATATATGTTTGGTTTGTTTGTGTTAGTCATTAGCGGTATTGTCGTGTTTTTTGTAAATCTTAAGAAGTTCAAATGCGCAGCCGGAGAGTTACCGATTGCAAAAGGACAACGATTCAAAACAGTTATTTTAAATGTTGGAGTAATTTTGTACACGATGTTTTGGATTGTGCAGATTGTCTTACAATTATTACGTTAAGAGTAAGAATATATAAGATATTGACATATGTATAAGAAATAGAATACAATAAAAGAACAACCCAACATGCATACAAGTGATGTGAGGCATGTTGGGGCTTTTAATGTAAGGAGGATGGGTAGTAATACTCGAAAGAAACATGAACGAGAAAAAGAGGAATTCATTTTCAGGCTCGATAGGATTCGTGCTTGCAGCCGCAGGAAGTGCGGTTGGGTTGGGGAACATCTGGAGATTTCCGTATTTAGCAGCGAAAGATGGTGGAGGATTGTTCCTACTGATGTACTTGATTTTGGCATTGACGTTTGGTTTTACATTGTTAACAACGGAGATTGCCATTGGTAGAAAAACAAAACAAAGTCCGTTGACAGCATATAGCAAATTGAAAAAAAATTGGGGCTTTTTAGGCATACTGGCTTGTTTGGTTCCGATTATCATTATGCCGTACTATTCGGTTATTGGCGGCTGGGTTGTAAAGTATTTTTTGGCGTACCTTACAGGAGACGGAACAAACGCGGCAGAGGGAGAGTATTTTAATACTTTTATTTCCGGAGAAGTTGAACCAATTGTACTAATGTTGATTTTTTTATTCGTAACAGCATTTGTTGTTTTCCGTGGGGTAAACAAAGGCATCGAATCATTTTCCAAAATACTGATGCCGATATTGTTGTTGTTGGTAATTGGAATTTCCATTTTTGCATTGACCATGAGTCATACAGATGCGGATGGTGTGACCAGAACCGGTTTGGAAGGATTTAAAATTTTAATTATTCCGGATTTTACCGGACTGACAGTAAAGGGATTTTTTACAGTATTATTGGATGCCATGGGGCAGTTGTTCTTTAGTTTAAGTGTAGCAATGGGGATTATGATTGCCTATGGATCTTATGTAAAAGACGATGCAAACCTTGGTAAGTCTATTAATCAGATAGAGATTTTTGATACGGTGGTAGCATTTCTTGCCGGCGTTATGATTATTCCGGCAGTATATACGTTCATGGGAAGAGAAGGAATGTCTGCATCAGGTCCGGGTTTGATGTTTGTTTCACTTCCGAAAGTATTTAGTAGCATGGGAAGAATTGGTAACTTAATTGGATGTCTCTTCTTTGCGATGGTGCTATTTGCAGCGTTAACAAGTGCCATTTCCATTATGGAGGCAGTAGTATCCAGCATGATGGACAAGTTCCATATATCCAGAGCAAAAGCTACGATTCTTGAAACGGTGATAGCACTCATCGGTGGGGTAATCGTATGTCTTGGCTATAATAAGCTGTTCTTCAACATTACGCTTCCAAATGGAGCAGAAGCGCAGATTTTAGATGTTATGGATTACATTAGTAACAACTGTTTCATGCCGCTTGTTGCAATTGGAACCTGTATCTTAATTGGATGGGTAGTAAAACCAAAGACCATCATCGACGAAGTCGAAAAGACCGGACACAAATTCGGAAGGAAAAAACTTTATATTGTAATGATTCGTGTTATAACACCAATTTTATTATTGATATTATTATTGAAATCACTTGGAGTTTTAACCATAATTTAAAGAAAAACGGGTATTCCATTTTGTATGGTGATACCCGCTTTTTTAATTATTTACGAATCATTTTGAATAACTGAATTAGAATCGTTGGAACAAGTGCAAGGCCAAAAATCTCTGCAATCTGTATTCCGCTTAGTGGTGCTACAGCAAATAAGGTGCTTAAGAACGGAACAAATAATACGATTAGAAGTAAAATGATGCCGGCAAGGAATGCCCATACGCTTGCAGGATTGCTCCGAAATCCGATTTTAAAAATAGAACGTTCGCTACGGCAGTTGAATCCATGGAACAATCTTGCTGCGGTTAATGTGGCAAAAGCCATAGTGCTCGCAAGCGTCTCATTTCCGCTGGATAAGCCTAAATGGAAGGCAATCATGGTGCAGATACCGATGAAACCACCTTGAACGAGCAATTCGAACAAAAAGTTTTTGTTCAAAATGCTTTCATTTGGATCACGAGGTTTCTGAGATAAGATATTACGTTCTGCAGGTTCCATTCCAATAGCAATTGCCGGAAGCGAGTCTGTCAGAAGGTTCATAAACAAAAGGTGCACCGGTGCAAATGGAATCGGCAACCCTAAAATGGAAGTATATAGGACTCCTAGAATCCCTGCCATATTTCCGGACAGAAGGAATTTGATTGAATTTTTAATATTACGGTAAACATTTCTACCATTTGCAACAGCCTTGATAATGGTAGAGAAATTATCATCCGTCAAAATCATTGCAGATGCATCTTTCGAAACTTCTGTTCCGGTGATGCCCATTGCCACACCTATGTCAGCCTTTTTCAAAGCAGGAGCGTCATTGACCCCATCACCGGTCATAGCAACAATACGTCCTTTGTGTTGCCATGCATTTACAATACGGATTTTGTTTTCCGGAGAAACACGTGCATAAACGGAAATTTTTTCGATTTTATCATGAAGCTCTTCTTCGGACATTGCATCTAGTTCAGTACCGGTTACCGCAAGGTCACCATCTTCAAAAATACCAATCTGACGAGCAATCGCAGTTGCAGTAATTTTGTGGTCACCGGTAATCATCACAGGACGGATTCCGGCACGTTTTGCATCAGCAACCGCATCTTTGGATTCCACACGTGGCGGATCCATCATGGAAATTAAGCCAACGAAAATATAATCGTTTTCCTCGTCTAAGGAAAGGGAAGTGTCGGCATCAATTTCTTTATATGCGAAGGAGAGAACGCGAAGACCATTTTCTGAGAATGCCATATTCTGATTTAGGATTGCCTGCTTGTCTTCTTCCGTAATAGGTCGGATGCCAGCGCTGGTACGGATACGTGTGGAGCGGTCTAAGATGACATCTAAGGCACCTTTGGTCATCAGGGTAGGAACGCCGTGCAACATATATTTGGTAGACATTAGTTTTCGGTCAGAATCAAACGGAATCTCATCCAAACGTGGCATAACTTCGCGGAAGAATTCATCATTGACATCAATGGACCGTACCATTTCAAGTAAACAAAATTCGGTCGGATCACCAATACCTTTTCCATCCATAATGGATGAATCGTTTGATAAAATTGCATTATAAAGCAAATAACGATGAAGCTGGTTGGTAAGGTCAATTTCGTTTGGAGTAATTACCTGTCCATCAATATATATATCTTGAACAGTCATCTTATTTTGAGTTAAAGTACCTGTTTTATCAGAGCAGATTACAGATACACAGCCAAGGCTTTCTACTGCTTTTAACTCTTTGATAATCGCGTTCTCTTTTGCCATTTTTTGGGTTCCCATGGCCTGTACGATGGTTACAATCGAGCTTAGCGCTTCCGGAATTGCAGCAACTGCAAGTGCAACCGCAAACATCAGAGAATCTAAAATGGGCATGTCACGGTAAATACTTAACAGGAACACTATCGCCGAAATAATCATAATGATAATTGCCAGACGACTACTGAATTGGTCCAAACTAATTTGTAACGGTGTTTTCTTTTCTTTTGCGGAATTCATTAGTGATGCGATTTTTCCGATTTCGGTATTCATTCCGGTTCCGGTAACTAAGACGGTTGCACGCCCGTAAGTGACTAAACTGCCGGAATATACCATATTCAAGCGGTCTGCAAGAGGAACGCTTTCTTCGAAATCAACGACCTGTTTATCTACGTTGGTGGATTCCCCAGTTAAGGAACTTTCGTTTACCTGCAAGGAGAAATTTTCTAGGATACGTCCGTCAGCAACAATCATATCGCCGGCTTCCAACAATACGATATCCCCCGGAACCACGTCACGTGATGCAATTTCAATTTTCTTGCCGCTACGGATTACTTTTGCATTTGGGGAAGAAAGAGATTTTAAACTATCTAAGGTTTTTTCTGCCTTTTTATGCTGTACCGTTCCAAGAATCGCATTCAAAAGAATTACTGCAAAAATAACAATTGTACTTTCTATATTACCGGAAAGCATGGAAATTATTGCAGCAGCAATTAAAATGATAACCAGCAAATCAGCAAACTGAGATAAGAATACTTGTAAGGTGGTTTTGCGTTTTCCTTCCTGTAAGATATTTGCTCCATGTTTTTCTAGCAAGGCAGACGCCTCTTCATTTGTGTGTCCTTCTGCCGCTGTTACTTGAAAATGTTTCAGAAGGTCTTCTTTTTTTTCCAAATAGAATTCTTTCATTGAGTGTTCCTTTCCTTTTTATTTGTCCGAGAAGAAAAAAAGACTTTTGGTGCACGAAAAAATCATGCATCAAAAGTCTCGTAACCTGTGTTAGGCATGTGTCACCAAGTTATTGCTAACCGAGATTGTTGACGACACATTAAAACTACTCCCCTTCAATGGACTATTTATATTTAAGAAATATAACAGATAGGGTTTGTTATTGTCAAGAATAATCTTAAATTTCTAAGGGAATACTATGGGTAAAGAAAAGAAGGGAAACAACAATGTGTACAGCAATCCATTATAAGACAAAAAACACATACTTCGGACGTAATTTAGATTTGGAATATTCCTATCGGGAAACGGTAACAATAACACCTCGCAATTACCGGTTCCATTTTCGCAATCAAGAGAGTATCGGGTCGCATTACGCCATGATTGGAATGGCATATGTGGTGGATCATTATCCACTTTATTATGATGCAACCAATGAAAAAGGACTTAGTATGGCAGGACTCAATTTTCCGGATAACGCACACTATTTTTCCTATCGGGAAGGAATGGATAATGTGGCTCCGTTTGAATTCATCCCATGGATTCTGGCACAATGTGCGACGGTTGCACAAGCACGGAATAAGTTGAATAAAATTAACTTAATAAAGCAGGATTATAACAAAGACCTTCCACTGACTCCATTACACTGGATGATAGCAGATCAAAAAGAATCGATTGTTGTAGAGCCAATGGAGAAGGGCTTACGTATTTACGAGAATCCGGTTGGTGTTCTAACGAATAATCCGCCGTTTAATTATCAGTTGTTTTCTTTGAATCACTATATGAACTTATCGACAGAGCCGGCACAAAATCAATTTTCCCAAGAACTGAAACTTGCGGCGTACAGTCGCGGGATGGGAGCAATCGGTCTTCCGGGAGATTTGTCTTCTTCCTCACGTTTTGTTAGGGCTTCGTTTGTAAAAATGAATGCTGTATCAGGGGATTCGGAGGAAGAGAGTATCAGTCAGTTTTTTCATATGCTTGGAGCAGTCGAGCAGCCGCGTGGTTGTGTGCATATGGGAGAAGGAAAATATGAGATTACCTTGTATTCTTCCTGTTGTAATGTGGATAAGGGCGTGTATTATTATACAACATACGAGAATCGGCAGATTACTGCAGTCGATATGTATCAGGAAGACTTATTAGGCGAGAACCTAATCATGCATGCACTCGTGCAAACACAGCAAATCAAATGGTAACGCATTTCATTTATGCGTTACAGATTGCGATAGGTACATTTTTTGCAATTTCTATTGCGGGAATCATCGGTCTGGACTTTACGAATTCGGCAGGCATTATTACACTATTAACCATTGTAACATCCAAGTGGGACACCTTAAAACTTGCGGCAATACGCATTCTTTCTTTTTTTGTAAGCACTTTTCTGGCATGGGTAATTTTTCGATATGTATCAGAAACGCTAATTGCATATGCGATTTTTATATTTCTACTAGTCGCAATTAGTAGTAATTTTGGCTGGCGAAATACCATTTCCGTCAATGCGGTCATAGGGAATCATTTCTTGACAACGCACAATTTTGGACTTGGCGCAATCTGGAATGAATTTTTGTTGCTTATGATAGGCGTGTCGGTGAGCATTTTTATTCATCTCTTCCACAACAATAAAAACAAAAAGGAATCACTTATGCGCGATGTAAAAGAAATTGAAAATCGGATGAGTGCAATCCTTTGCAGGATGTCTGACGTACTCCTTCAAAAAGATAACAGCCAGCAACTGATCAATGATCTTTTGTATATCGAAAAGCTGATGGAACAATCGTTACAAATTGCCTATGAATATCAGGGAAGTACATTTGTCTCAGCTCCGCTTTATTATATTCGCTATATCAAAATGCGGACAAAACAATGTGCCATTTTGCGAACCTTTTGTGAGGAAATGGAAATATTACAAAATGCACCCAAACAAGCATCACAGATAGCAGAATTTCTAGTCTCGGTTAGTGAGCATGTAGATGATTGGAGTAAGCCATATTTGCAAAGGACAATGCTTTTGCAGTTGCAAGAGAATCTAAAAGAGGAAGAGTTGCCGAAAACACACAAAGACCTTGAATGCAGAATGATTTTACATCATGTGATTGGCGAATTGGAAGATTTATTGCGATTTAAGCAGGAATTTGTGGAAAGAAAAGTAAGATGTCGGGGATATTAAATTCCCGACATCTCCTTTTCGTAGGAAAAGATGTTAATGAAAAGTTATATGATATTTTTTTTCAAATACTTCATTTGCATGTAAGGTGTTAGTGAAGGCGCGGCTTTCTAACGTTCCTTCAAAATCTACACCATCGCATCTTCCATACCAAGGTTCAATACATAAAAATGGGGCATTCTTTCCTTCCGGCGACCAAATAGCAAACAGCGGAGTGTCAAAATCAACTGTTACAATTCGCTTTCCATCCGCGTCTTCCAATCCGACCTGACCGGTTTGATTTCCTTCTATCATGTAAGTGCAGCGATCGAAAAAAGTAGGAGTAATGACGGCACGATGGTCATTCAGCAAAAGAACAATATCTTCATCGAGTGCCATTCCGGTCGGCACGTCATTTCCGTGATGATGTATTTCATCTAATCCATCAAAATACAAACGGTATCCGGATTTATCCGGCTCGCCGTGAATTGGACAATTAAATGCAGGATGCGCGCCAATGGAAAAGTACATAGTGTCATCGGAAGGATTTTCGACTTTCCAAAGGACAGATACAGTGTTTTTATCTAAGCGATACCCGATACGAAGAACAAACGAAAAAGGATATTTGGCTAACGTTTCTTCGGTAGAAGAAAGTGAAAACCAAAGTGTATCGTCCGTTTGAGAAACAAGCGTATGTTCCATATCACGCGCAAAACCATGTTGTCCCATCGGATAAGTGTTCCCCTGATAATGATATTGCTTATTCTTAAGACTACCGACAAACGGAAATAAAACAGGCGAAGTTCGTCCCCAGTAAGTTGCATCGGCCTGCCACATATATTCGTAAGAGGTGTTTTTGGAACGAACCGATTTTAATTCAGCTCCAAAAGAATCTACTTCTACAATTAAATGTTCATTTTCTAATATGTATCGCATGAGTTAGCCTCCCTTTTTTCTTTCAGTTTATCGTAATTTAAAAATTCTGTCCATAAATAATCATTTTTGTGTTAATTTTTGAAATGCAGTGTCCGATATAAAATATGATAATATAGATAAAAGGATTTATATCAATATGCTAAGGAGGGCAAAGTATATGAACAAAGTGGATGGATTTAGTGCTTATCAGACCGGTTATTATGAGAGAATGACTGCCGGAAGAAAAGAACAAGAGACGTCAAAACTTGACAAATCCAATAAGACAGATGAATTAAATCAGGTGAAATTAAGTGACAATGCCAAAAAACTTTTAGAGGAGCTGAAAAAAACATATGGCAACATGGATTTCATGGTCGCTGATTATGAAACAGAAGAAGAGGCATCCTCTTATTTGGCGCGTGGAACAAAAGAGTACAGTGTATTAATTGATCCGGATACACTAGAAGAAATGGCGGCAAACAAAGATGTGAAAGAGCAGTATTTGAACCAGTTAAATGATGCAACCGGCAAACTTTCCGAGATGAAAAAACAGCTTGGAGAGGAAGGAAAAGAAGTAACACATCTTGGAGTTTCTATAGGGAAAGACGGAACAGTTTCCTTTTTTGCGGAATTACAGAAGACGAATGATAAGCAGATGGAGCGTATTGAGAAATCACGTGAGAACCGCAAAGAAGAAGTTGCAAAAGCAGAGAAGGTAAAGAAAACACGAGTATCTGCACCGTCTATTGAAGAATTGATGGAGAAGATTCGTAACATCGACTGGAGCCAGATGAAAGAACAGGAGGTTACAGTCAGTGGAAGCAGAATCGATTATAGTGTTTAAAATATGAATAATTTGATGACATATTTGCAATGGCGAGGAGACTTATCCATTGATGAAGCACCGTTGAATGAAATAGATTCACTGATTCTCTCCGAACTGGTGTATCTAAAATTTGAAGGGATTGTTCCACCGGTGTCAAAGACCGGGGAAATAACAATTGCCAAAGCCGCGAAGCAATATCATGATAAAAATTTAAAGGATATACCGGAACTTGAGTATCATCCGCGTGAAACCATGATGCAAGTGATGGCGCAGAGTCGACGTTTTTCTCACATGACACTTACGAACTATGCCACTGTTTTGGACGAGGAGGAGATACATCAGTTTGCAGCGTTGCAGGTGAATTTGAAGAAAAACCATGTGTATATTGCATACCGTGGAACGGATAAAACTCTTACGGGATGGCGCGAGAATTTTTATATGAGTTTTCAAATGCCAATTTGTGCGCAACAGTCTGCAGTAGACTATCTCAACAAAATAGCAACCGGGTTTTTTACAAAATATTGGATTGGTGGACATTCGAAGGGTGGTAATCTTGCATTGTATGCAGGAATGTCTTGTGATTCTCGCATACAGAAGAAAATACAAAGAATTGATACTTTTGACAGTCCGGGATTTATAAGTGATCTTAGTAAAGAGAAACCGTATCGACAGATTGCTGATAAAGTGCATGCATATGTGCCACCGGCAACTGTTGTCGGACGGTTATTAGAACCACCGAAAGATTATGTTGTTGTAGAAAGTGATGAGTATGGACTGCTTCAGCACAATGCATTTTTATGGCATGTCAGTGGTTCGAAATTTGTGACAGCAAAAGACAGAACGTCATTTAGTTATTCTGCAGAAAACGCAATTCGAGGAGCTGTTGGGCAACTGACAATGCAAGAGCGGAAAGATTTGGTGGATGGTTTCTTTCAAGTGCTGGAAGATGCCGGAATCACTCGATTTTCTGATTTTGCAACGATGGATGCAAAAGGCGTATTGTCGCTGATTCGTGCAATGACATCGGTTCCGTCAAAGAACAAAGCGTTGATTATTCGTGTCATACAATTATTAAAAGAATCCAATTAAAAAAGAGAATCTTTCTGAATTTGGGAAAGATTCTCTTTTGCCGTTTTTGCGTTTAATGACGTCCGATTTTTCGGAAAACATCTTTCCATAAGGATGGATGAAACAATATCAGCATCGGAAACAGTTCCAATCGTCCGGCAAGCATATCAAACATCAGTACCACTTTAGAAAATGGTGAGAAGAATCCAAAGTTTTGTGTTGGTCCTACTTTTGCCAGTCCGGGACCGATGTTGTTAATAAGTGTTGTCACAGAAGTAAAGTTTGTGATTAGATCATGTCCCTCAATAGATATCAGGAGCAATGATATTACAAATACTAAAATAAAAGTAATAAAGTACACATTTACGGCGCGAACAACTTCGCGCTCAATTGGCTTTCCATCTACGCGAATTTTTTTAACGCTGCGAGGGTGGATATAGGAAGTAAGTTCTTTTTTGACAGTTTTAATTACAAGTACAAAACGCGAAACTTTCATACCACCACCGGTACTTCCGGCACAGGCACCGATAAACATGAGTAGCACAAGTACTGTTTTGGCAAGTGCATTCCACTGGTCAAAATCAACGGTAGAAAATCCGGTTGAGGATATAATTGAGGCAACCTGGAACGATGCATGTGTAAGTGCGTCAAAAATTCCTTTTGAGGTGTCCAGAATACTAAAGAAGATAATTCCAATGGCTACTATAATCACGAATAAGTAATAGCGTACTTCTTCCATCGTAAAAGCGGACTTAAATTGTTTTAAGATAATCAAATAGTACGCATTAAAATTTACTCCGAACAGAATCATAAAAATGGTAATTACCCATTGGATGTAGGGAGAAAAATTTGCGGCGCTACTATTATAGATGCCGAAACCACCGGTGCCGGCAGTTCCAAAAGCAGTTGTCAGTGCATCAAATAATGGCATTTTCCCAAGCAGAAGCAAGATAACTTGAATCAGGGTCATACTAATGTATATGATATAGAGAATACGTGCGGTATGACGCATTTTCGGAACCAGTTTTCCAACTGATGGACCGGTACTTTCTGCCCGCATTAAGTTGATATTAGAACCACCGGTCATTGGAATAATTGCTAGAAGGAATACAAGTACTCCCATTCCTCCAATCCAATGTGTGAAACTGCGCCAGAACAACATCCCATAAGATAATGCTTCCACATCACTTAAAATACTTGCACCGGTAGTTGTAAAACCGGAAATAGTCTCAAAGAGAGCATCTTCAAAACGCGGGATTTCTCCGGATATCCAAAATGGCAGACATCCAAGTAAACTTAGTACAATCCAACTTAATGCCGTCGATACACAGCCTTCTTTTAAATGAAAGACATTATCCTTTGGTTTGCGAAGCGTCATTAGAGTTCCGATCAGTAATCCGAGGATAGCTGTTAGCAAAAAATAAATCCATTGCGGTTCCTGGTAGATAATAGAAACAATACAAGGAAAAAGTAAAAGTGCACCTTCTAAGCGCAGAACCTGCCCAAGGATATAGCGAATAATTGAACCATTCATTTTCGTAATCCTCCATTATTCCAATATATCCACAATATCGTTAAAGCCGGTATGAGTAGTAACAATCATAACGGTATCGCCAACATGGATAGAATCTTGTCCGCTAGGGATAATGATAGAGCCTTTGCGGCTAATAAAAGAAATCAAAAGATTCTTTTTAAAAGAAAGATCCTTGAGCGGAATATTGGTTACAGCAGATTCTTTGTCAACACGAAATTCAATCGCTTCCACACGATAATTAAATAAGTGGTAAAGTGTTTCGATATTGCTATTCATAGAAGCAGTTTTTGCACGTACATATGCGATAATCGCTTCTGAGGTAATATATTTTGGATAAATTACACTACCTAAATCCAAATTGCTTACCACGTCAGTGAATGTAATACGATTTAACTTTGTAATTACTTTTGCCTTAGATACCTGTTTGGCATGTAATGTAAGTATAATATTTTCTTCATCAATTCCGGTAAGCGGTACGAGTGCCTCCACATCTTTAATTCCGGCTTCTGTTAAAATCTCCTGATTGGTTCCGTCTCCGTTTATAATAATGGCATTTGGAAGCAGGATGCTTAATTCTTCACAGCGTTCTCGATTTGCTTCGATGATTTTTACCTCAATTCCATTTCGAAGAAGCTGATTTGCAAGATAATAGGCAGCTCTTCCACCGCCAATGATTAAACAGTTGCGAACTTGTTTGGTGTTAAATCCAATATCTTTTAAGAAAGAACGAATCACTTTTGGTGTCGCAACGAAAGAAACGGTATCACCGGTTTTCATTTGAAAATTACCGGAAGGAATATACACTTCTCCGTCACGTTCAATGGCACATATTAAAAGTTCTTTTTTGATGCGACGACTAAGCTGTGCAATTGTCATCTCATGCAAAAAGTGATTATCCGGGATTTTGAACTTCACAATTTCCGCATGCCCGTGTGCGAAGGAGTTTACCTCTAATGCAGTCGGAAGATAAAGAATACGAGCCGCTTCTTTTGCTGCTTCTAACTCGGGATTAATAATTAATGCAAGACCGAGCTTCTCGCGGAGATAGCTAACATCTTTGCTGTAATCCGGGGTACGAACACGAGCAATTGCTGCGCAATTACCCACACGTTTGGCAACCGTACAGCACAACAGATTTAGTTCGTCAGAATCGGTTACGGCAATAATCAGATCCGCATTGTCAATGCCGGCCTCCTTTTGCACGCTATAAGTGGCACCATTGCCTACGATTCCAAGAATATCGTACGAATTGGTGATATCTTGTATTTTTCGGGAATTTTTATCAATAATAGTGATGTCATGCCCCTCGTTACTTAATTGCTCAACAAGGGTTTTACCTACTTTTCCACAACCGACAATGATAATCCCTAAACCGGAGGGATGCGGTTTGTCTTTTTGATGCATAATTTGCCTCCATTACTCTGTAATAAAATAAACACAACAATTATATCACATTTTCCTATTGATGCAAAGATTTTGTAGGAGGTGGTAAAAGGAGTAGAAAAGTGATATACTCGTATTAATTCGGTAGTAAATGAAATGGAGAAAGATATGGATTATAGCAATATACTTAGATTCAAGGGCACATGGAGAAATTATCAGGCTCGCGTCCTTGCGAATACACAGAAATATATTCAGGACGGCAGGGTGCACATTGTTGCGGCGCCGGGTTCCGGAAAAACAACGTTGGGGATTGAATTAATTGGAAGAATGGCAGCTCCGGCGCTTGTACTTGCACCCTCCATTACGATTCGAGAACAGTGGGTGTCTCGTATAGTAGAAGGTTTTTTGTGCGAAGGATTAAAGCCGGATGACTATCTTTCGCAAGATTTGAAGAATCCGAGATGTATTACAATTGTTACATATCAGGCACTTCACAGTGCTATCAGTCGTTATAAAGGAAAAGAAGATGCACTAGATATGGAAAATGCAAAAGAATCGGATGATACCATAACAACACCTCGGACAGAAGAAGTAGTAGATTATTCGGAATTTGATGTAGTTGCTGAGATGAAAGCATCCGGAATCGGCGTCATTTGTTTGGATGAGTGTCATCATTTACGTAGTGAATGGTGGAAAGCTTTAGAGGAATTTAAGAATGCAATGGGAGGATTAAAGGTGATTGCATTGACCGCGACGCCTCCATATGATTCGACGCCTGCGCTTTGGAAACGTTATATGGATATGTGCGGAGAAATTGATGAAGAAATTGCAATCCCGGAGCTGGTAAAAGAAGGAAGCCTTTGCCCACATCAGGATTTTGTGTATTTTAACTACCCAACCGAAGAGGAAACCGCAGAGGTGGAGAAGTTTAAAGCACGTAGTCAGACGATGCAACAGCGTCTTTTAAATGATGAGAATTTTCAGATTGCAATACAGACACATGGTGGATTAACCGGAAAAATAAGTGATGACCAATTGTTGGATAATCCCAAACATCTTGCCGCCGTGCTTATTTATTTACAGGCAAAAAATGTTCCATTTCCTGCACATTTACAGCGTTTATTGGGGACGCAAAAGCTACCGTCAATGGAAGCAAAGTGGATGGAGATATTATTGCAGGGATTTTTGTATGATGAGGCAGATGCATATGAAGTAAGAAAAGAATATCGAGAGCAGTTCGAGGCTGTACTAAAGGCAGAAGGCTTGATAGAAAAGAAAAAAGTAACATTGACGGCAAATGCATCTATTGAGAAATTACTTACAAATTCTAAGGGGAAATGCCGCAGTATTCAAGCGATTGTAGATGGGGAGTATGCAAGCTACGGAAACAATTTGCGAATGCTGGTTCTGACGGATTATATTCGTAAGGAGTACGAAAAATCTGTTGGTGTTTTGACCGCAGATGTAACATCGCTTGGCGTATTGCCATTTTTTGAGCAGATTCGCAGAAATACCGAAGGAAAAGTTCCAATTCGCCTTGGGGTGTTGTGCGGTACGATTGTGATTATTCCGGCGGAGGCAAAAGATGCGCTCTTGCAGGCAATCGGAGATGGTGGTAAAGTGACTTTTTCTACAATTGGTGCATTGTCGGGAAATAACTACTTAAAAGTTTCGGCAGTAGGAGATGCGCATTTTCTTACCGGCGCAGTGACTACAATTTTTACAAAGGGATATATGCATGTACTAATTGGAACGAAATCCCTTCTGGGTGAAGGTTGGGATTCTCCGTGTATCAATTCCCTGATTTTGGCAAGCTTTGTTGGTTCTTTCATGCTAAGCAATCAGATGAGAGGGCGTGCAATTCGTGTATTTAAGGAGCAACCGGAAAAAACAAGTAATATTTGGCACCTGGTTTGTCTTCCGCCGCAAAATGCAGCGTGGGCAAGCCAAGATGATGAAGTAAGTGAGGATTTTACATTGTTGCAGCGTCGTATGGAACATTTTCTCGGATTACATTATGTAAAAGATGTTATCGAAAATGGAACAGAACGATTATCAATTATTAAATCACCATATAACAAAACGAATGTTGACTTAATAAATGGGAAGATGCTTGCGTTGGCAGGACAAAGAAACCAGTTGAAAGAACGTTGGGCAAGAGCGCTTACCATAGCACAAAAGATGGAGGTAGTAGATGAAACAACGGTGAAAGAGGATAGCGTATCTAAGGTTGTGTTCAAACGTTCTTTGCGTAAACTGCTTTTCTTTGGTGCGGGAGCGGTTGCCTTATTCGCAGTTGCAGCTATTGCAGGTGGTGGATTTTTTAGTGTTATTCCGGCAGTACTTGGAGGCGTATCTTTGATTAGCGGTGCAGTAGAATTACCGAAAGTATTAAGGCTAAATTCAGCAACAAAGCGATTGAGGGCATATGGCAATGGAATTCGAAAAGCTTTGATGCTGCAAGGTTTTTTGGAGTGTAATCAAAGTCATGTTGTTGCAGAGGAAACCGGTGACGGCATGCAGGCACTTTACCTGGAGAGTGGAAGTGGAAGAGATAAAGCATTATTTACACAATGTATAAAAGAAATGTTTGGTGCAATTGAAAATCAACGCTACTTATTAGTAAAGGCAAATGGATTTCGTATGGAAGATGGTTTTTATTGTGTGCCGGAATGTTTTGCCAAAAAGAAGGAAACAGCAGAACTTTTCTATCAATGTATGCGCCCGTACATGGGGAATTATCAACTTGTGTATACAAGGAATGAGGCAGGAAGGCAGATTTTATTGGAGGGTCGGATGAAGGCTCTTGCAAATCAGCAAAAGAGAAGTTCTTCTTATAAGAAGGTGATATAGTGAATGATTTTATAAAAAACAATTATCATACGCATACTTGGCGTTGCCAGCATGCAATCGGCTCGGAGCGGGAATATATAGAGACGGCAATCCAAATGGGCATTCAGAAAATCGGATTTTCTGACCATATCCCGTGCCCGTATACGGATGGTTATGTTTCTCATATCCGTATGACAATGGAGCAGGCAAATGAGTATGCGTCATGTATTCGTGCTCTACAAATAGAATATAAAGATCAAATAGAGATTTTGTTAGGGTTTGAGGCAGAATACATTCCGGAGTTTTATGATAAACAAAAAAAGATGGCAGAACAGATTGGTTGCGACTATATGATTATGGGGCAACATTTTTTAAAAAGTGAGAATGAAGGTCCGTATATGGGAAACATTACTCAGGATGATACGATTATTCGTGATTATGTAGATTCTGTAATCGAAGGGATGGGTACCGGAAGTTATTTGTATCTCGCTCATCCGGATTTGATTCACTTTCGGGGAATGGATTCGGTATATGAATGGGAGATGACAAGGCTTTGTGCGGCAATGAAGGAGATGCAAATTCCTTTAGAATTAAATATGCTTGGGATGGCTGTTGGAAAAAGTTACCCAACAGAGCGTTTTTGGAAAATTGTGGGCGAAATCGGTAATGACGTAATACTGGGAATTGACGCGCATTGTAAGGAGAATATCGCAGATACAGATACTTATCAAAAATGTTTGAATCTCGTAGAAAAATATGCGCTTCGTTTGATAGTAGATGTTTGAATTGCCAGAAAACAATATAAAATATATCGCAAAAGAACAATAATAAAATAAATAACGTAAAAATATTTGAAAAAAGTGTTGACAATATATGCGTTGCGTGATATATTAAATACAACAAAACAACCACCGAATCAGTTAACAATCATTCAGGTGATGACGAGAAAGTCACCGGATGAAATCTAAGAATAGGAGGTACGGTCCAACAGGAACTTAAGCCCAGGTAAGAAGCAACCCAAGCACCCCGATTTTAATCAGGATACCAGTGGCACAGAACAAAAGAGAAAGCGGATAGAGCTTCGAACAAGAATCTGATCGAATACGGAGCCATTCCCAAAGCCATTTTAGGAAAACAAAAGAACAAGAATCGGAAGAACAAAAGAGAAAGTAAAGAGAGGTACAGTCCATTGGAGAATGAACAGAAGTAGGCATCGTCTGAACGAGAATAAATTCAGATGATGCCTATTTAGTTACATTTTTGCTAGCCTATTTTGGGAAATAAGTCAAGTGCAAAAATTGACAAAAGATTAGAAACTATTTGTAACAATTTCCTTATGGCATTCTAACACAACATCTTGTATAATAAAACTCGTTAAGGAACAAAACTTAGTGAGGAGAGCAGTTATGTCAGATGAAGTGTTGGATGATGTTATGATCAAAGGAGCGTGTAAAGGAAAGGCTGATGCAATTGTGAATTGTCAGTGTAATATTGAGAGTGCTCCGGTACGTTGTGAGCAGGCAGAGCACTGCATGTTTTATTCTTATTATAAATGTAGCAAGCAATGGAAGAGACTGGCATAAGGAGAAAGCCAATTCCATTGTTCAAGGGGTGGGAGACTTCTGCTCGAGCATAATGCTTGAAGCAGAAGTCTTTTTGTCATAATATAGGCATAAGATAAAATATAGATTGGAAATAGATGATGAAAAAAATACTAGTACTAAGTGATTCTCATGGAAATGTGGAACATATGAAAATGGCAGTAGAACAGATACAGCCGGATATGATTATTCATTTGGGAGATTGTTGGTCGGATACTACTTTGTTACGAGAAGAATATCCGGATATATTGTTAGAACAGGTTCCGGGGAATTGCGACGGTCCGAATGGAGCATTGGAGAAAGTTCTTTTGATAGAAGGAAAGAAAATTCTGATTTGTCATGGGCATACATTTAATGTAAAAGCGGGATATTTACGTTTGGAATTAGCAGCAAAGGAACGTGAAGCGGACATTGCTTTGTGTGGCCATACGCATAGTCCTTTCTTTGATTATCACAATGGATTACGGATTTTGAATCCGGGAAGCATTGGAGTTCCACGATATGGAAATCCACCATCCTATGGTCTGATAACACTGAATGAAGATACCAAGGAAGTGGTCACCGATATCTGTTTTTTAGAGTAATAATATAAAGAAATAAATTGACGGATAGGTAGATTGCTTGTATAATGTCGAAAGTGTATCAAGAAAAGAGGAGCAAAAGAAGATGGTAAAGGTTGTAAAGTTCGGCGGAAGTTCTCTTGCAAGCGCAGAACAGTTTGCAAAAGTTGGAGATATTATTCGCGCAGATGAATCCAGAAGATATGTGGTGCCTAGTGCCCCAGGAAAACGTAATGCAAAGGATACGAAAGTTACAGATATGCTGTATGCATGCTATGCATTGGCAGAAGAAGAGAAAGATTTTCGTGTGCAGCTTATGAAGATTAAGGATCGATATGATTCTATTATAAATGGCTTGAATTTAAAGCTTTCTTTAGAAGAAGAATTCAAAGTGATTTCAGAGAATTTCAAGCAAAAAGCTGGTTCTGATTATGCGGCATCTCGTGGAGAATATTTAAACGGTATTATTATGGCGCATTATTTGGGGTATGAGTTTGTGGATGCGGCAGAAGTGATTTTCTTTGATGAGAATGGAATATTTGATGCCGAAAAGACTGACAAGGTTCTTTCCAAAAGATTGGAGAAAACTGAGAAAGCTGTTATTCCGGGATTTTATGGAGCATATGGAGATGGAACGGTTCATACATTTTCCAGAGGTGGTTCTGATATTACCGGTTCTATCGTAGCGAAAGCATGTCGTGCAAGTATGTACGAGAACTGGACCGATGTATCCGGCTGTCTTGTCGCAGATCCACGAATTATTGACAATCCGCAACCAATTAAAGTGATTACTTATAGAGAACTTCGAGAGCTTTCTTATATGGGGGCATCTGTTCTTCATGAAGATGCTGTTTTCCCTGTAAGAAAAGCAGGGATTCCGATTAATATTCGAAATACAAACGCGCCGGAAGAAGATGGAACGCTGATTGTTGAGAGCACATGTCAGAAAGCGGATTACACAATTACCGGTATTGCTGGCAAAAAAGGTTTTGTTGCGGTAAGCATTGATAAGGATATGATGAACTCTGAAGTGGGATTTTGTCGTAAAGCACTTCAGGCATTTGAAGAAAATGGAATTTCTATTGAGCATATGCCATCCGGTATTGATACTATGACCGTATTTGTTCATCAGGCAGAATTTGAAGGCAAAGAGCAGCAAGTGATTAGTTCACTTCGCCGGCTTGCAAATCCGGATGTGATTGATCTTGAAGCAGATTTGGGATTAATTGCCGTAGTGGGTCGTGGCATGAAATCAACTCGAGGAACAGCAGGAAGAATTTTCTCAGCCTTAGCACATGCTAATATCAACGTTAAGATGATTGATCAGGGGTCTTCTGAGCTAAATATTATCATTGGCGTTAGCAACAACGATTTTGATGCAGCAATTAAAGCAATTTATGATATCTTTGTAGAAACAAGATTATAAAATTCAATTCGGATAAGGAACCAACAAGTACTCCCTTTCATATTTTATATGGAAGGGAGCGTTTTATTTCTATGGATAGGCATATCGTCATTATTGCAACAGACTTAAGACAACAGTATATTGGAGAATATCTTTGTGGAAGCGTGCAAACGCTGGAGTGGAAGGATTCTTCACAGCGTATGAAATGTGTAGAATGGATACGCAAGGCAGATCGGATTATTCTCCCAACACCAACTACAAAACTGGCAAATTTAGAGGATATATCAGAAACCTTAAAAAATAATTTGCTCAATTGCAAGATGGCGTTTGGAGGAAAAATAGATAACGAATGGATTGATTTTTTTAAGGAAAATGGAATTGCAACTTTTGATTTTATGGAAGATGAAGCCATTGCACTGGAAAATGCGTATATTACTGCAGAAGCAGTTGTGGCGGAACTGTTAAAAAATAGCTTGTACTCAATTCGAGAACAGAAGATTGTGGTCACCGGATATGGGCGATGTGCAAAGGCAGTTGCCAATTTACTTCGTACCATCGGTGCAAAGGTTACGATATTGGCACGCAGTGTTCATGACCGCAAACAGGCTAAGGCAGATGGGCATAATGCAGTTGATTTTTCTTATGGACCGGAGGAAATGTACGGAACAAGAACTTTAATTAATACTGTGCCGGCCTGTGTGGTGACAAAGAATATTCTTGCAGAAATGCATCGGGATGCAATTGTAATTGATATAGCATCTGCACCTGGTGGAACCGATTTGCAAGCTGCTGATAAATATCAGATTCCGGTTATATCTGCACTAGGATTACCTGGGAAGTATACACAAAAGAGTAGTGCCAAAATCCTGGCGGAAGCAGTCCGCCGGCAAACGCCCCGAAAAAATGATGTAAGAGAGGAAAAGTCATGGATTTTTCGAATTATAATATAGGATTTGGAATTACCGGTTCCTTTTGTACATTTGCAAAAGCAAGAAAAGAAGTCGAGCGGTTAAAAGAAATGGGAGCAAATGTTATTCCTATTTTTTCATTTAATGCACAAACGTGTGATACGAGATTTGGCAGTGCGTCAGAGTTTGTAAATGGCATTTGTGACATTACGGGGAATGAAGGGATTCGCACAATTTGCCAGGCGGAGCCCATTGGACCCAATAACTTTTTGGATATTATGGTAATTGCTCCGTGTACCGGAAACTCAGCGGCAAAACTTTGCAACGGAATTACTGACACGCCGGTTCTAATGGCTGCAAAAGCACATATGCGAAATGGAAAATCGCTTGTACTTGCGATATCTACCAATGATGCGTTAGGAATAAATTTTAAAAATATTGGAAGTCTCATGAATATAAAAAATATCTATTTTGTACCGTTTGGGCAGGATAGCTATAAGAGCAAGCCAAACTCTATGGTGGCGAAGATGGAATTACTTCCGGAAACCATAGAAATGGCATTAAAAGGAAAACAGATACAACCGATTATTCAATAATTATCGAAAAAATGCCACTTTAAAAGCTTAAACTGCAGATTAAAGTGGCATTTTCGTGCGCGGTGTTAATAAAAAATTCATAAAACGTTTACTGCTTATTATTGTGAAATGTTGGTAAAAGTGGTACAATACCGATATTGTGTTAACATTTTGAATAGGAGTAAATATATGAGTGTATTAACCAAATTATTTGGAACCCACAGTGAGCGTGAGTTAAAGCGAATCTATCCGATAGTAGATAAAGTGGAATCTTATCGTGATACTATGCAGGGACTTTCTGATGAAGAGTTACGGGCAAAGACAAAAGAATTTAAGGATAGTCTGGAGAATGGCAAGACATTAGACGATATTTTGCCGGAGGCATACGCAGTTGTGCGTGAGGCTGCCAAACGTGTATTAGGAATGGAACATTATCGTGTACAGATTATTGGTGGAATTATTTTGCACCAAGGTCGTATCGCAGAGATGAAGACCGGTGAGGGTAAGACGCTTGTGTCAACACTTCCGGCATACTTAAACGCCTTAGAAGGAAAAGGCGTTCATGTTGTTACGGTCAATGATTACTTGGCAAAACGTGACGCAGAATGGATGGGACAAGTTCATGAATTTCTAGGATTAACGGTTGGTGTTGTATTAAACAGCATGGACAATGATGAAAGACGTAAAGCATACAATTGCGACATCACCTATGTTACTAACAATGAGCTGGGTTTCGATTACTTAAGAGACAACATGGTAATTTATAAGGAACAATTGGTGCAGAGAGGATTGCATTATGCAATTGTCGATGAGGTTGACTCCGTACTTATTGACGAGGCAAGAACGCCGCTTATTATTTCCGGACAAAGCGGAAAGTCTACGAAATTATATGAAGCATGTGATCTTCTTGCGCGCCAAATGAAACGAGGCGAAGATATTCCGGAATATTCTAAGATAGATGCAATTATGGGTGTGCAACAGGAAGAAAGCGGAGACTTTATTGTTAATGAAAAGGATAAGGTTGTAAACCTCACCCAGCAAGGTGTGGAAAGAGTAGAGCAATTCTTCCACATTGAGAATCTGGCAGATCCGGAGAATCTTGAGATTCAGCATAATATCATACTTGCACTTCGTGCACATAATCTTATGTTCCGCGATCAGGACTATGTAGTTAAAGATGATCAGGTTATGATTGTTGATGAGTTTACCGGTCGTATTATGCCGGGGCGTCGTTATTCGGACGGTCTGCATCAAGCAATCGAAGCAAAAGAGCATGTGAAAGTAAAAAGAGAGAGTAAGACACTTGCAACAATTACTTTCCAGAACTTCTTCAATAAGTTTGATAAAAAAGCCGGTATGACCGGTACGGCGCTTACGGAAGAGAATGAGTTCCGTGATATTTACGGCATGGATGTTATTGAGATTCCGACGAATCGCCCGGTAGCACGTGTGGATCATCAGGATGCAGTATACAAATCTCAGAAAGAGAAGTTCCATGCAGTCGTAGAAGAAGTGAAAGAAGCGCATGAGAAGGGACAGCCGGTATTGGTTGGTACGATTACTATTGAAACGTCTGAATTAGTGAGTGGACTGTTGAAGCGCCAGGGAATTCCACACACTGTTTTGAATGCGAAGTTCCATGAGCAGGAAGCGGAAATTGTTGCACAGGCAGGACAGTGTGGTGCTGTAACGATTGCAACTAATATGGCAGGACGTGGAACGGATATTAAGTTAGATGATGAAGCAAAAGCGGCAGGTGGTCTTAAGATTATCGGTACAGAGCGTCATGAGTCCAGACGTATTGATAATCAGCTACGTGGTCGTTCCGGACGTCAGGGAGACCCGGGAGAGTCTCAGTTCTTTCTTTCTTTGGAAGACGATTTGATGCGCTTATTTGGTACAGAGCGATTGATGACGATGTTTACTGCATTGCGTGTTCCGGAGAACGAGGAGATTCAACATAGTATGTTGACGTCTGTAATCGAGAAGGCACAGCAGAAGATAGAAGGAAATAACTTTGGTATTCGTAAGAATTTGCTGGAATACGATAAGGTAAATAATGACCAGCGGGAGATTATTTATGCAGAGCGTCTTCGCGTTTTGAATGGAGAAAGCATGCGTGAAGTAATCATTAAGTGGATTCAGGAATATGTGGAGAATGCCGTAGATACATGTATGTCTTCTGAAACTGCAAAAGAAGAATGGAATTTAACCGAATTAAATGAGTTAATTCTTCCAACAATTCCATTGCAACCGATTACGGAAGATGCCATTTCTTCTATTAAGAATAACAAGGCGCTCAAGCAATACTTAAAAGAGCAGGCTGTTTTGCTTTATGAGGCAAAAGAAACGGAATTCCCGGAAGTAGAGCAGTTCCGTGAAATTGAGCGTGTGCTTGTATTGAAGGTAATTGACCGTAAATGGATGGATCATATTGATGATATGGATCAGTTGCGTCAGGGTATTGGACTTCAGGCATACGGACAGAAAGATCCATCGGTTGAGTATAATATGCTTGGATTTGATATGTTCGATGAGATGAAAGAATCCATTAAAGAAGATACCCTTCGGCTTTTGTTCCATGTCAGAACGGAGCAGAAAGTAGAGCGTGAACAAGTGGCGAAAGTTACCAGTACGAACAAAGATGAGACTGCTGCAAAAGCACCAAAGCGTCGTGAACAGGCGAAAGTTTACCCGAACGATCCATGTCCGTGCGGAAGTGGCAAGAAATACAAACAGTGTTGCGGTAGATTGAAATAATAAAGAACGCATGTAAGAGACGGAGTTTGACAATGGTTAGACTCCGTTTCTTTTTAATTTTAACAACTGTCTTGTCACATGACAAGATAAGTGCTATAATGCCGATTATTAAGAAATGATGGAGGATGTTATGTCAATTGCAGAAGAGATAAAGCAGTTAAAGAAAGAAAAAAATGCAATTATCCTGGCTCACTATTATGTGCCGGATGAGGTGCAGGAAATAGCTGATTATATAGGGGATTCCTATTATTTGAGTAAAGTGGCGAAGTCTGCCGATGCCGATATAATAGTATTCTGTGGCGTTGCGTTTATGGGCGAAAGTGCTGCTATTTTAAATCCGGATAAGAAAGTTTTGATGCCGGATATGAAAGCAGACTGTGCAATGGCGCATATGGTCAATGTGAAGAAAATCGAAGAAATGCGAGCGCAGTACGACGACCTTGCAGTAGTATGTTACATTAATTCCACAGCTGAGATTAAGACATACTCAGATGTGTGTGTAACCTCTGCAAATGCAGTAAAGATTGTAAAAAATATGCCAAACCAAAATATTTTCTTTATTCCGGATGGGAATCTTGGAAGATATGTGGCAGAGCAGGTGCCACAGAAAAATATCATTCTAAATGATGGCTACTGTCCGATTCATGCGGCAATGACTAAGGAAGATGTGCTACGTGCTAAAGCAAAATATCCAAATGCTAAGTTTCTGGTGCATCCGGAATGTACCAAGGAGTTGCTTGATGAGGCGGATTACATAGGTAGTACATCCGGTATTATTGATTTTGTTGCAGGAGACAGTGCAAAAGAATATATCATAGGAACAGAAGTGGGAGTATTCTATGAATTAAAAAAATGCAATCCGGAGAAGAAATTTTACACGCTCACACAACAACAAATCTGCGTAGATATGAAATTCATTACGCTAGAAAAGGTGCGTGATGTTTTACGGAGTGAAACAAATGAAATGAAAGTAACAAAAGAAGTTCGAATGAAAGCATTAGCACCATTAGAAAGAATGCTGGAATTGGCAAAATAGGAAGTAAGACGATGAAAACAGATGTATTAATTATAGGGAGTGGTTGCGCCGGTCTTTATTGCGCGCTGAATCTTCCGCAGGAAAAAAATATTACTGTTATTACAAAAGCGGATGCAACAGGAAATGATTCCTTTTTAGCGCAAGGTGGCATGTGTATGCTTCGTGATGAAGAAGATTATGAAAGTTTTTTTGAAGATACGTTAAAAGCAGGTCACTATGAAAACGATGAGAAATCCGTTGATATCATGATTCGTTCATCACAAGATGTTGTCGATGATTTGTTGCGTTTTGGTGCGGATTTTCAAAAGGATGAGAATGGTGATTTGCTTTTTACAAAAGAGGGAGCACATTCGGAAAAACGTATTATTTTTCATCAGGATGTCACCGGAAAAGAAATTACGAGCACGTTGCTAGAAGAAGCAAGACGCCAACCGAATATCAGTATTTTAGAATTTACAACAATGATTGATTTGATTGTTGAGAATAATGTATGTTATGGAGCAATTCTTTTGACGGCAAACGGAGAAATTAAAAAGCTTGAAGCAGATTATGTTGTTATGGCAACCGGTGGAATCGGTGGCTTGTATAAGTATTCTACCAATTACCGCCACCTTACCGGGGACGCTTTGGCTGTAGCAATTCGACATAGCATTAAGCTAAAAGACCTTGCTTATGTGCAAATTCATCCAACCACTTTATATTCCAAAGAGGAGAGAAGTTTTTTGATTTCCGAGTCGGTTCGAGGTGAAGGCGCAGTGCTTCGTGATAAGAATGGTAATCGTTTTGTGAATGAGCTGTTGCCGAGAGATTTGCTGACAAAAGCAATTTTAGAGCAGATGGAAAAGGATGGAACGGAATTTGTATGGGAGGATTTACGAACCATTCCGGAAGAAGAATTACATAGCCATTTTCCGAACATCGTAAGACACTGTAAGGAAATGGGTTATGACGTTACCAAAGAGTGTATTCCGGTTGTGCCGGCGCAGCATTATTTCATGGGCGGCATCAAAGTCAACCATCAAGGCAAAACCTCAATGGAGCAGTTGTATGCTGTTGGAGAGACTGCGTGCAACGGAGTTCATGGAAAAAATCGTCTGGCAAGCAATTCTTTATTGGAAAGTCTTGTATTTGCAAAACGTGCAGCACAAGACATTGCGCAGCAAACTGAGCCGGCAAAGAAGAATACAAAAATGATAGAATTATTGGATTTAGAAAAATATCGCAATATCGATGGCTTGAGTAAAGAGTATCATCGCATGGTGCGTGAGAAAATTGATAAAGCCATGGAAGAAGGAGAATAAAAATGTACGATCAGGTAACTTTAAAATTAAATGTAGACCCGCTTATTCTAAGCGCGTTAAAAGAAGATATTACAAGCGAAGATGTATCTGCAAACAGTATTATAAAAAAACCACAGGCAGGAGAAGTGGATTTGATTTGCAAGCAGGATGGTATCATTTGCGGACTTCAGGTATTCGAAAGAGTCTTTACACTTTTGGATGAAAATACCAAGGTAGAATTCTTTGTAGAAGATGGTGATGAAGTAAAAAATGGACAATTAATGGCAAAGGTCTATGGTGATATTCGTGTTTTGTTATGCGCAGAAAGAACCGCTTTGAATTATTTGCAACGAATGAGTGGAATCGCAACCTATACCAATTCTGTTGCGGCTCTTTTAAAAGGAACTAAAACAAAACTTTTAGACACCAGAAAAACAACACCGAACAACCGCATCTTTGAAAAATATTCTGTGCGTGTCGGCGGGGGAAATAATCACAGATACAACCTTTCCGACGGTGTTTTGTTGAAGGATAACCATATTGGTGCTGCAGGTGGCGTGGAAAATGCAATCAAGATGGCAAAAGAGTATGCGCCATTTGTTCGTAAGATTGAAGTAGAAGTGGAAACCTTTGAAATGGTAAAACAGGCAGTTGATGCAGGCGCAGACATTATCATGCTGGATAACATGAATCATGACCAGTTAAAAGAAGCTATGGACTATATTGCTGGCAGAGCGGAAGTGGAAGTGTCCGGTAATGTCACGAAAGAAAATATTGCAAAATTAACAGATCTGGGCGTGGATTATATTTCCAGCGGAGCTTTGACACATTCTGCACCGATTATGGATATTTCACTTAAGAATCTTCATGCAGTTTAAGGAAGGTTGATATAAATGAAAGGGCAAGAAAGACGAGAACAAATTCTGGAAATTTTAAAAAATAGTGACAAACCAATTCCGGGTGTGGAACTGGCGAAACTTCTGGAAGTCAGCCGTCAGGTGATTGTGCAGGATATGGCACTTTTGCGCGCAAACGGAGTGGAAATTTTGTCTACAAACCGTGGCTACGTCGTTGAAGAAGAGAAACGAAACAGCCGTGTGTTTAAGGTGTTTCACACCGAGGAACAGGTCGAAGAAGAATTGAATCTCTTTGTGGATTACGGCGCAAAGGTCGAGGATGTTTTTGTCTATCACAAGGTGCACGGCGTCATCAAGGTAGACATGAGCATCAAATCCAGAGTTGATGTCAAGCGATACGTTCATGATATTTCCACAGGAAAATCAACGCAACTGATGAAATTGACATCGAATTATCACTACCACACCATTTCCGCAGATAGTGAAGAAATCTTGGATATGATTCAGGAGGAATTGCAAAAGCGCGGTTTTTTGGCAAAACTTCAGGACTATGAACCGGTGGATTTCTGGGGAGAGAAGTGATAGGAACTAGAGAAAAAGAAACCATAGAAAAGCGGTAGGGGATACCGGCATTTGCTCCGGATGCTTCCTTTGATTTTCTACGGTTTCTTTCTTTTTTCATTAACTGATATAGCTACTCGCATGTTGCACATATTGAATAGAGGTTTCGATATAATCTTTCATCAATTCAAAATTAGAATGTTTGGATAAACCAATATAAACAATTGGCATTGCCACTCCATCAGAATCGTTAGCTATCATATAATACGCGATATACGGGTATGTCTCTGCCGCTGTATTTTGTGTGTCTTCATAATATCCTTCAACCCGTAACATGGGAACATCATTGATAACAACTTGTTCACGGTTTTCCGCAACCTGTTTCGGATTATTGATACCTATTTCTTCAAGCTCTCGATATAGGTTACAATCGTATAAAAGCTGCTCTTCACATAAAGCAACAACATTATCAAGTGTAATTTCTTCTTTCAGTTCCTTAATTGCATTCTGTTTCATCGGGGTAATGACCGTAGCGCTATACAACGACTCATCTATTGAACCGTTATAATAAGTAAGAGATAACTTATGATTAAAGCTGCCGTTTTCGATTACATTAAAGCCGACTGGGTCTGCAGCAGTGACTGGCTGGTCAGGATAATAAAAGCGATAATTCGCACCATATACAGTGTATTCTTTTGAAAAATCTCCATATTCTTGATGTATCGTGTCTTCATTTTCCTGTTCTGCGTCTGAAACTTCCGACATATTTCCGGTCGCTGTGTTTTCCGGGTCAGAGTTTCCTTTACTGCATCCTGTCAGAATTAAAAAGCACATTGCAAGACAAATACTTTTAGCTATAATGCGAGTTTTTCTCATATAAAATGCCTCCCTAAATAAAATTGTATATAATTATATATATATATATATATTGTCAAGCGTTGATTGAATAATATGCTTTTATGCATAATATATATAGAGTAAATTAGTTACGTACGAAAAAATCGCGTAATAATAATTTTGAGCTGTATTTAACTAAATTTAGTAAGTAAGCTTCAAGAGATAGGTTGATATTGATTATATAGAACGTCCAAGCAGATAGAACTTCACATTTGACTAATTTTAGATGTCGTCATGAGATTTCCAAGGTGATTTTCGGCGGATAGATATTGACATTTCTATATATCTATCTGCTGGCAACGATTTTCCAAAGTGATTTTCAGCGGATAGATATTGACATTTTTATATATCTATCTGCTGGTAACGATTTTCTGAAAGAATTTTCAACGTATAGACTTCTGTTTGATTGCTGATAGCAAGCAAATGTATTATCTTGTTATGCCAAATTTTGGAATAATGGCAAAAGATATTGGCTCTGTGGATGTGATAGAAATGTTTGCGGAGGTTTCTTTAATAGCAGGAAGAGATTATGAGGCGGGTATGCCAGATATTTGCCTAAAATACAAGAATAAAATTGGGTAAAGAGAATATGTTCTTTTACTAATGATTTAATCTATCACAGCTAAATACTTGTTAAACTTATAAGAGTTGTTTCTAAAGTGCATAGGGTGTCTATTCACTACCCAAAGGTAGTGTGTAGATATCCTATTTTTATTTTGGGAAATTTCCGCTATACTTTTTCTAAATATGTGATATACTAATGGAAACATTAGAATGTATGTTCGATAACAGGAGGCTTTATGGACCAATTTATCTTACACTCCGAATATCAACCAACCGGTGACCAGCCACAGGCAATCGAATCTCTTGTGAAGGGATTTAAGGAGGGCAACCAGTTTCAGACGTTGCTGGGAGTTACCGGTTCCGGTAAGACATTTACGATGGCGAACGTCATCGCTCAATTAAATAAACCAACACTGATTATTTCACATAATAAGACATTGGCGGCGCAGCTTTACGGAGAGATGAAGGAATTCTTTCCGGAAAATGCGGTAGAATATTTTGTATCCTATTATGATTATTATCAGCCGGAGGCATATGTGCCACAGTCCGATACGTACATTGCGAAGGATTCTTCCATTAATGATGAGATTGATAAACTGCGTTTGTCTGCAACTGCGGCGATGGCAGAGCGTAAGGATGTCATTATTGTGGCGTCAGTTTCCTGCATTTATGGCATCGGTAGTCCGGATGATTATATGAATATGATGGTTTCACTTCGCTCGGGGATGGAAATTGACCGTGACGATGTGATTCGGGAATTAATTGGTATGCAGTATATGCGTAACGAGATGGACTTCAAACGCGGTACCTTCCGTGTGCATGGAGATGTGCTTGAAATTTTTCCGGCGAACAATGCAGATACGGCGATTCGAGTGGAATTTTTTGGAGATGAGATTGACCGTATTACAGAGATTGATGTGCTGACCGGAGAGATTAAATGTATGTTGCAGCATATCGCTATTTTTCCGGCGTCCCATTATGTGGTTCCGCGCGAGAAAATTTTAAAGGCATGCGATGAAATTGAAGCGGAACTGGAAGAGCGCGTGAAGTTTTTCAAAGGAGAGGATAAGCTTTTAGAGGCGCAGCGAATTGCGGAACGTACCAATTTTGATGTGGAGATGTTAAAAGAGACCGGCTTTTGCAGTGGAATAGAGAATTATTCCAGACATTTGGCAGGACGAGAAGAAGGTGCAATGCCGGAGACATTGATTGATTATTTTCCGGATGATTTTCTCATCATTGTGGATGAGTCGCACATCACGATTCCGCAGGTGCGCGGCATGTATGCAGGAGACCGTTCGCGCAAGACAACGCTTGTGGATTATGGATTCCGTTTGCCATCGGCGCTGGATAACCGACCACTTAATTTTGAAGAATTCGAGGGAAAAATCGACCAGATGCTATTTGTATCTGCGACACCGAATGTTTATGAAGATGAGCATGAACTTTTGCGCGTAGAGCAGATTATTCGTCCGACAGGACTTTTAGACCCGGAGGTTTCCGTTCGCCCGGTAGAAGGGCAGATTGATGATTTGATTGGTGAGGTCAATAAAGAAGTTGCCAACCATCATAAAGTGTTAATTACAACTTTGACGAAACGAATGGCAGAAGATTTGACGCAATACATGAGCGAGGTAGGAATTCGGGTGAAGTATTTGCATTCCGATATTGATACGTTGGAACGAGCGGAGATTATTCGAGATTTGCGATTGGATGTATTTGATGTATTGGTTGGTATCAATCTCTTACGAGAAGGTTTGGATATTCCGGAGATTACATTGGTTGCTATTTTAGATGCGGATAAAGAAGGCTTCCTTCGTTCCGAGACATCGTTGATTCAGACCATCGGACGTGCCGCGCGTAATAGCGAAGGACACGTCATTATGTATGCGGACAAGATTACGGATTCCATGCGCGTGGCAATCGAAGAGACACAGCGTCGTCGCAAAGTGCAGCAGGCATACAATGAAGAACATGGAATTACGCCACAGACCATTCGAAAGTCCGTGCGCGAACTGATTGCCATTTCCAAGAAAGTGGCAAAGGAAGAGATGGATTTTGTAAAAGACCCGGAATCAATGAGCAAGAAGGAATTAGAGAAACTGATTGCAGACATTCAGAAGAAAATGCAAAAAGCAGCAGCGGAGCTCAACTTCGAAGCAGCGGCAGAATACAGAGACAAAATGGTTACGCTCAAGAATATGTTGCGTGATTTATAAGGAGAGAACATGGCTAAGAAACAAAGAAAATATATTAAAATACGCGGAGCAAGTGAACACAATCTCAAGTCGATTAACATTGATATTCCAAGAGATGAATTCGTAGTACTGACCGGTCTTTCCGGTTCCGGCAAATCCTCTTTGGCATTTGATACCATTTATGCAGAAGGGCAACGCCGTTATATGGAATCCTTATCTTCTTATGCAAGACAATTCTTAGGACAGATGGAGAAACCGAATGTAGAAGGGATAGAAGGACTTCCGCCGGCGATTTCCATTGACCAAAAGTCCACGAATCGGAACCCGCGTTCTACGGTAGGAACCGTAACGGAGATTTACGATTACTTCCGTTTGCTCTATGCGCGTATTGGTGTTCCGCATTGCCCAAAATGCGGAAGAGAAATCAAAAAGCAAAGCATCGACCAGATGGTGGATACGGTGATGCGCCTTCCGGAGCGCACCAAAATACAGATTCTTGCACCCGTAGTAAGAGGGCGAAAAGGCGAGCATCAAAAGCTTTTTGAAAAAGCGAAAAAGAGTGGATATGTTCGTGTCATTGTAGATGGGAATATGTATGAACTTTCGGAAAATATTCCAATGGACAAAAATCTAAAACACAACATTGATATTGTGGTAGACCGTCTTGTCGTAAAAGAAGGAATTGAAAAACGTCTGACGGATTCATTGGAAAATGTTTTTGAACTCACAGAGGGAAATGCGGTTGTAGAGGTTGTGGATGGAGAGTCCATTACGTTCTCACAGAATTTTGCATGTCCGGATTGTGAAGTCAGTATCGATGAAGTAGAACCGAGAAGCTTTTCGTTTAACAATCCATTTGGCGCATGTCCGGTTTGTTACGGTTTGGGATATAAAATGGAATTTGATGAAGAGCTTATGATTCCGGACAAATCTCTTGCGATTTCGGAAGGTGCGATTCAAGTGATGGGATGGCAGTCGTGTACCGACCCTTCCAGCTATACGCATGCGACGTTACGCGCACTGTCCGAAGGGTATGGTTTTTCTTTAGATACTCCATACAAGGATTTGCCAAAAGAAATTCGTCATATGCTCATTCACGGGGGTGATGGACGCATTTTAAAGGTTCGTTACAAAGGACAGCGAGGGGAAGGGGTTTATGACTTAGAGTGGGAAGGACTGATTCGTAATGTAGAACGTCGTTATCGAGAGACCGGCTCTGATATCATGAAGCAGGAGTATGAGCAATTTATGCGAATTACACCATGTGCAGAGTGTGAGGGACAGCGATTAAAGAAAACGTCACTTGCCGTGACAGTAGGAGATAAGAATATCCACGAAATGACTTCGATGTCGGTAAAGAACTTGTGCGCATTCTTGGAAAATATGGAATTAACGCAACAGCAACATTATATTGGAGACCAGATTTTAAAAGAGATTCGTGCACGCGTGGGCTTTTTAAAAGAAGTCGGTTTGGAATATTTGACATTAACGAGAGCAACAGGCAGCCTTTCAGGTGGAGAGGCGCAACGTATTCGTTTGGCGACGCAGATAGGGTCAGGCTTGGTAGGTGTTGCTTATATTTTGGATGAGCCGAGTATTGGATTACATCAAAGAGATAATGACAAGTTGCTGAATGCTTTGATGAACTTGAAGAATCTTGGTAATACACTTGTTGTGGTAGAACATGATGAGGATACCATGCGCGCGGCTGATTACATTGTTGATATCGGACCGGCAGCCGGTTCGCACGGTGGAGAAGTTATTGCAACCGGAACAGCGGCAGATATCATGAAGTGTAAGAAATCCATCACAGGTGCATATTTAAGCGGACGAATTAAAATTCCGGTTCCGGAAGAAAGACGTAAACCAACCGGATTCCTTACGGTAAAAGGGGCAAGAGAGAACAACTTGAAGAATATTGATGTAGATATTCCGCTTGGCGTGATGACTTGTATTACCGGTGTTTCCGGTTCCGGAAAAAGTTCATTGACGAATGAGATTCTTTACAAACATCTGGCAAAAAAATTAAACCGTGCCCGTTGTATTGCCGGCGAACATGATGAGATTCTTGGATTGGAACAGTTGGATAAAGTAATTGATATTGACCAGTCACCGATTGGAAGAACGCCGCGTTCAAATCCTGCAACTTATACCGGAGTGTTTGATCAGATTCGTGATCTTTTTGCGGCAACTGCAGATGCAAAAGCAAGAGGCTACAAAAAAGGCAGATTTAGTTTTAATGTCAAAGGCGGAAGATGCGAAGCGTGCAGTGGTGACGGAATCTTGAAGATAGAAATGCATTTCCTGCCGGATGTCTATGTACCATGTGAAGTGTGCGGTGGAAAGCGTTATAACCGCGAAACGCTTGAAGTGAAATACAAGGGAAAAAGCATTTATGATGTTCTTGATATGACAGTGGAAGAGGCGGTAGAGTTCTTTAAAAATGTGCCATCTATTCATCGCAAAATTCAGACGTTATATGATGTTGGACTTTCCTATATTAAACTAGGTCAGCCATCTACGGAATTATCCGGTGGCGAGGCACAACGCATTAAACTTGCAACAGAGCTTAGCAAGAAGAGTACCGGTAAGACCATTTACATCTTAGATGAACCGACAACAGGGCTTCATTTTGCGGATGTGCATAAGCTGATTGAGATATTACGAAGACTTTCAGAAGGTGGAAATACGGTAGTGGTTATTGAGCATAATCTGGATGTTATTAAAACTGCAGATTATATTATTGATATGGGGCCGGAAGGTGGCGATGGCGGTGGAACCGTAATTGCACAAGGAACGCCGGAAGAGGTGTGTGATGTACCGCAGTCTTATACCGGGAAATTTTTGAAACCATATCTGGATAGAGGTTAAAATTTAATTTTTTATGAAATGTGCCCTTTCAAGAAAAAAAAGTTTGAAAAATGGAATTTATTGTATATAATGTTACTGTATATGCAAAAATATGATTAACTGCGGTTTTGCGCCTTTTTGGCAGGAACCGTGAGATGAAATAGAATGAGTAGAATAGAAGAAAGGGGCAGTATCATGATTGGAACGGATATCGGAATCGATTTAGGAACAGCAAGTATTCTTGTTTATATAAAAGGAAAAGGTGTTGTATTAAAAGAGCCGTCTGTTGTGGCGTTTGACAGAGATACAAATAAGATAAAAGCAATTGGAGAGGAAGCAAGATTGATGCTTGGTAGAACACCGGGAAATATTGTTGCGGTAAGACCTCTCCGTCAAGGTGTAATTTCTGATTATACCGTAACAGAGAAAATGATTAAGTACTTTATTCAAAAAGCACTTGGCAAGAAAAGTTTCCGTAAACCACGCATTAGCGTATGTGTGCCAAGCGGCGTAACTGAGGTAGAGAAAAAAGCAGTAGAAGATGCCACCTATCAGGCAGGTGCAAGAGAAGTAGAGATTATCGAGGAACCGATTGCAGCAGCAATTGGTGCAGGAATTGATATTGCAAGACCTTGTGGCAATATGATTGTAGATATCGGCGGTGGAACATCCGATATAGCAGTGATTTCTTTAGGAGGCTCTGTTGTAAGTACTTCTATCAAAATTGCAGGTGATGATTTTGATGAAGCACTTGTTCGTTATATGCGTAAAAAGCACAATCTTTTGATAGGCGAAAGAACCGCAGAAGACATTAAGATTAAAATTGGAACCTGCTACCCACTTGCACAGAATGAGACAATGGATGTGCGTGGACGTAATTTGGTAACCGGTTTACCAAGAACCATTACCGTAAGTTCAGAAGAGACAGAAGAGGCACTTCGCGAGCCGACTCTTCAGATTGTTGAAGCGGTGCATTCCGTATTAGAGAAAACTCCGCCGGAACTTGCAGCTGACGTTGCAGATCGTGGTATTGTTTTGACAGGTGGTGGAGCACTTCTTCGCGGATTGGAAGAGTTGATTGAAGAGAAGACCGGAATCAACACCATGACAGCAGAACAACCGATGACATGCGTGGCTGTTGGAACGGGTAAATATGTTGAGTTTTTAGCTGGAAAACGTGACGATATTTAATCACGTATCTTTCTCAAGCAGGGTAAAGTTTCATTTGGAAATGCCGATATATTACTTGAGAATGTTTGCGAAAGGATAGGAACTGGAATATGGTAAAAGGTCTATATACTGCCCATACGGGAATGGTCAATGAAATGAACCGTCTGGATGTTTTGACAAATAACCTTGCGAATGCTGATACGAATGCTTACAAGAAAGAAGGAACGACTTCAAGAACTTTTGCTGATGAGTATGCCATTCGTATACGTGATACAGGAGACTATGGTGTGCCAAGAAGAATTGGAGAAATTTCTTTAGGAACACATTTAGGGCAAGTATATACGGATTATTCCACAGGAAGCTTTCGCGTGACGGATAATAATACAGACCTTGCATTAGATGGAAAAGGTTTTTTTGCAGTTTCGTTTACGGATAAACAAGGAAACACATCCGTGAAATATACCAGAGATGGTGCATTTACCGTCAATACAGATGGTTATTTGGTAACCAAAGACGGAGATTATGTTTTAAATGCAACAGGGGCTATAAATCAGGATCCAAGTGAGGCGAATTATATTCGTCTTAACCCAAGAGAAACGTTTGCCGTTAATGAGCTAGGTTATATTTTTCAGAATAATGAATTAGTGGGAACCGTTGGTGTCGCAGATATTGATAATTATGATTATATCGAGAAGTATGGCGAGAACATGTATAACTTCTTGGAAGGTGGGAATGTAATCGCTGCAGAGGCAAATGTTAGACAGGGCGTTTTAGAGACGTCTAATGTTAATATTGTATCTGAGATGGTAAATATGATTGCGATTCAGAGAGCCTACGAGGCTGGACAGAAAGTGATTACTTCTATAGATGGCACTTTGGATATTGCAGCAAATCAGATTGGCAGACTATGAAAATAGGAGGGTGAATGTCTTATGATGAGAGCACTTTATACTGCAGCAACAGGTATGATTGCGGAACAGACGAATGTAGATACGATTTCACAGAACCTTTCTAACGTAAATACGACAGGTTATAAGACGGAGAAAACAGAATTTAAATCATTATTATACCAAACCATTCAGACTAAGACGACATCTGCCAACGGGGAACAAAAGCCGATTGGAGCACAAGTTGGATTAGGAACCAGAGTAGCATCAATTACTCCGATTTTTACACAAGGACCATTGCTTGCCAGTGAAAAGGATACGGATTTTGCAGTAGAAGGAAAGGGATTCTTTGCGGTTCGTGGGGCAGATGGGGAAAGATATTACACAAGAAATGGTAATTTCACATGGAGCGTAGACGCCAATGGGAATACCATTTTAACAGATAATGAAGGGTGTCCGGTACTTGATCGGAATGGAGATGTGATTCAAGTTCCGGCAGGTTCGAATTCAGAGGCGATGGAATTTTCACAAAGCGGTGAAATTGGTTATATGCTTCCTTCTGGGGAATATGTATCTTTGAATCAATATGTAGCACTTTATCAGTTTAATAATCCGGCAGGTTTAGAGAGATTGTCTTCTAGCAAATTGGCATTTAGTGCAGCATCGGGTGAACCGATGTTAGAGGGGGTCGATGAAGACCTTATGCCGAGTAAGGTATGCCGTAATTTTTTGGAAGGTTCCAATGTGCAGGTTGCTGACGAGATGGTTAATATGATTATTGCGCAGCGTGCATATCAGTTGAATTCTAAGGCAATTACTACTGCGGACTCAATGTTGGAGATTGCTAATAATTTGAAACGATAGTAAGTAGGATACATAGTAAGAGAGGGTGAGAATTATGGATATAACATCAATTAACAGCATGTCATCCATGTTGAATTCATCACAGAATGCTGCAAACACAAATAAGACAGATTCGCTAACAAATGCGGCTAATAAATTATCATCAGAGTCTTCGGAAGAAGAACTAAAAGGTGTATTAAAAGATTTTGAATCCTATTTTGTGGAACAGATTATCAAAGATATGAAAGAAACTTTTACGCACGAAGATGAAGAAAAGGATTCCACTATGTCGCAATATGAAGATATGTATATGGATATGGCGGTTGAGAAAGTGGCCGACAAGATTGTTGAACAGACAGGCGAAACATATACGCAGCAATTATATGAGCAGATGAAACGGAATTATCATATCGAATAAACATAAGTGGCGGACGGACAGGATTCCTGTTCGTCTGCTTTTATTATGCTATAAATGACGGAAAAGAGGAACTTCGTTTGGAAAAAATGAAAGGCTATGTAGATCATATCATATATCGCAACAGTGAAAATGGATACACCGTATTGGTGCTTATTTGTGAGGAAGAAGAACTGACATGTGTCGGCCTCTTTTCTGATATTGCAGAGGGTGAGAATATTGAGGCTACCGGAGAATTTACAGATCATCCGACATATGGAAGGCAGTTTAAAGTAACCTCTTTTGAAGAAAAAGCACCGGAAGATGAAATTGCAATTGAACGATATTTGGGTTCCGGAGCAATCAAAGGAATTGGAATTGCATTGGCAGCTAGAATTGTAAGACGTTTTAAAGAGGATACCTTTCGAATTATCGAAGAGGAACCGGAACGCCTTGCTGAGGTAAAGGGAATCAGTCAACGGAAAGCGATGGAAATTGCAGATCAGGTCAATGAAAAAAAGGACTTACGTCAGGCAATGATTTTTTTACAGCAATATGGCATTAATACCAATTTGGCGGTGAAAATATATCAGACCTATGGGGCAGAGATTTACCGCGTTATAAAGGAAAATCCGTATCAAATGGCTGATGACATTGACGGGGTGGGATTCCGCACAGCAGATGAAATTGCTGCGCGTGTTGGAATTCGAACCGATTCAGATTTTCGTATTCGGAGTGGTATTCTTTATGTGCTTTTGCAGGCAAGTGGAGAGGGGCATACATATCTTCCGATAGATGAGTTGACAAGACGTGTAAGTGAAGTTTTAGATATTGAGCCGGAATATGTGGAAAAGCATTATATGAATCTTGCAATGGAGCGAAAGATTATCATGCAACAAAGCGGGAAGGCGACACAAATATATGCAACTTCCTTTTATTATATGGAGGCAAATTCGGCATCTATTCTAAAGCAGTTAGATGTTACTTATGATGTTCCGGATATTGAAATCGAAGCGCGCATTCGAAAAATTGAACAACAAACAGGTATGGAGTTGGATGAACATCAGGTAGAGGCTGTAAAAGAAGCGGTAAGAAATGGTCTGCTTATTATTACGGGAGGTCCGGGAACCGGAAAAACCACAACGATTAACACCATTATCCGTTATTTTGAATTAGAAGGAATGGACATATTTCTTGCAGCACCAACGGGACGGGCAGCCAAGAGAATGAGCGAGACAACCGGATTTGAAGCGCGCACGATTCACCGTATGTTAGAATTAAATGGGGGAGTGGGAGGAAAGGCAGGATTTGAACGCAATGAGCAAAATCCCTTAGAAACCGATGTAATTATTGTTGATGAGGTGTCTATGGTGGATATTTCATTGATGTATTCTCTTTTAAAGGCGATTATTGCAGGAACGAGACTGATTCTTGTGGGAGATATTAATCAGCTTCCAAGTGTTGGGCCGGGAAGCGTTTTAAAAGATATGATTGATTCAAAACAGTTTCATACCGTAGAGTTAACTAAGATTTTTCGTCAGGCAAGCAGTAGTGATATTATTGTCAATGCACATAAAATTAATAGAGGTGAGGCAGTATCGCTTGACAATAAGAGCATGGACTTCTTTTTTCTAAAACGCTATGACGCGGACAAAATAATTAATGTTACATTGCAATTAATCAAGCAAAAACTTCCGAAATTTGTGGATGCGGACGAATATGACATTCAAGTGCTAACGCCAATGAGAAAAGGTTTGCTCGGGGTGGAAAGATTGAATAAGGTTCTTCAGATGTATCTAAATCCGGAAGATCCTAAAAAGCACGAAAAAGAGTATAATGGGACCATTTTCCGAGAAGGTGATAAGGTGATGCAAGTGAAAAATAATTATCAATTGGAATGGGAAATTCGAAGTCGGTATGGTCTAGTAATTGACAAAGGAGCCGGTATTTTCAATGGGGACATGGGAATTATAGAAGAAATCAATGATTTTGCAGAGACAATGACCATATCTTTTGATGAGGGGAAAATAGTAGAGTATTCTTACAAAACGTTAGATGAATTGGAACTGGCCTACGCAGTGACAATTCACAAATCGCAAGGTTCTGAGTATCCGGCAGTTGTCATCCCTCTTTTAACCGGTCCGAAAATGCTTATGAATCGTAATTTATTATATACAGCAGTTACAAGAGCGAAAAAATGTGTTACTATTGTTGGGAATGATGAAACATTCCAAATGATGATAGAAAATAATGCCGAACAGAAACGTTACAGCGGACTACGTGAACGTTTGTTGGAGGGAATATAGGAGAGGATCATGGAAATTAGAATATTATATCCGCATGAAATACAGCAAGCATCGACCGTGGCAAAAGGAGTGTTTGAATGTTGTTTGCAACAGACAATTCCTCAAATAGCAGCTGTACAAGACTTTTTAAGTTATGTAAATGCAGAAAACCTCGCAAATCTTGTATCTTGTGGAAGATTGACTTTGTGGGGAGTGTTTGAAGATAATCAATTGTGTGCCATGTCCGGCATGCAGGCCGAGGGGCATATTTCGATGTTATATGTAATGCCGGTATACCAGCGACGTGGGTACGGAAGGCAAATGATCCATGAAATGCGTAAATATGCGCGTGAGAAATATCATCATACCACGATAACAGTAAATGCTATGCCGGCATGGACGGTGACTTTTTTTGAAAGGATTGGATTTCGACGGATAGGAACGCCGCAATATGGCATGGTTTTGTACATATCACTAGAGGCCAAAACAATTGAAGAGGTGAATTATCCGGTGAAACCAATTCATGAAGGTGTATTTATTGGAGTTGTATGTGGTTTTTTAGGAGTGATGACTTTAATGTCAATTGTTTTTCTGCTACTCTGGTAAAGAGAGGAAAGGTACAATGAAAAAGAAACAAGGGATGGCGGCATTTTTTGCAATTGTGTTGTTTATTGGGGGGCTGAGGGTGCATGCATCCTCTGTCAGTGAACTGGAAAATCAACAGGAAGCAGTCCAACAAGAAGTTGATGAGCTCGAACAAGCGAAAAAGGAGTTGGAGGAATCATTGGAAGGGATGAATTCCAATCTTTATAATGTGACTGCTTCTATCAATGGTTTGCAAAATCAGATAGAAGAAAAACAGGACGAGATTGCGCGTGTCGAAGAAGAACTGCTAGCGGCCGAACAGCTTGCACAAACGCAGTATGATGATATGAAGATACGTATTCAATTTATGTATGAAAATGGCGGTGGTTTTTCATGGACAACACTTCTGGAAGCAGGTTCATTTATAGATTTGTTAAATCGTGTCGAGTATGTTTCCGGATTGGCGCAATATGATAGAGATATGCTGACGGAATATCAGAAAAACTTACAGCAAATAGCAAACTATAAGGATACCTTAGAAATAGAACAGGAAGAATTGCTCCTAGCGCAGGAGGAATTAGCAGCACAAGAACAGTCGTTGCTCGCATCTATCTCAACGACGCAAGGGACACTGGACAGTACAGATGACGAATTGGAAAAACAATTAGCTGCGATGGAAGAGTATGAACGTAAGATAGAAGAACAAAAGGCAATCGAAGAAGCTGCACGGTTGGAAGAAATAAAAAAACAAGAAGAGGAATCGAAAGATTATATTGGACAACCTATTACACCACAGACAGGGGAAGAAGAGCTTCTTGCGGCCCTTATTTTTTGTGAGGCGGGAGGCGAACCGTATGCAGGACAGCTTGCGGTAGGAAGTGTTGTGTTAAACCGCGTGAATAGTCCATATTTTGCGGATACAATTACCGGTGTGATTTATCAGAAAGGACAATTTTCGCCGGCTGCAAGCGGAAGGCTGGCGGTTGTATTAGAAAGAGGCTTGACAACAGATAGTTGTAAAAAGGCGGCAAGAGAAGTTCTTTCTGGAAATATTACCGGGAATTGGTTATACTTTCGTGTCGATAACGGCTTAATCAATGGAACCATAATTGGAAAGCAAGTGTTTTACTAGCATTGCTTTTTCGTCCGCAATGTGATAATATTGTTCTGTTAAAAATAACATTATTTTATACAAATTTTTTATAAAAAAGGAGATAGGGATATGGCAAAAAAAGTTGTATTAGCAGGTGCATGTCGTACTGCAATCGGTAGAATGGGAGGAGCATTAAGTAACACTCCTGCAGTAGATTTGGGGGCAATCGTTATTAAAGAAGCATTAAACCGTGCCGGCGTAAAGCCTGAGATGGTTGATGAAGTATTGATGGGATGCGTTATCCAGGCTGCACAGGGACAGAACGTTGCTCGCCAGGCTTCTATCAAAGCCGGATTACCAATTGAAGTACCGGCAGTTACATTAAATGTAGTTTGCGGTTCCGGTTTGAAATGTGTGAACGAAGCAGCTACACAGATTCTTTCAGGACAGGCAGATATCGTAGTAGCAGGTGGTATGGAGAATATGTCAATGGCTCCTTATGCAATGACCAAAGCTCGTTTCGGTTATCGCATGAATAACGCAACCATTATTGATACCATGGTAAATGATGCATTAACAGATGCTTTTAATCATTATCATATGATGATTACAGCTGAGAATGTTTGTGATAAATACGGAATTACCCGTGAGGAATTAGATGCATTTGCTGCAAACAGCCAGCAGAAATGCGAGAAGGCTATGGCAGAAGGCAAATTCAAAGACGAAATCGTTCCTGTACCGGTTAAAGTGAAGAAAGAAATGGTTGACTTTGTAACAGATGAAGGACCACGTGCCGGAACAACAGCAGAGTCTCTTGCAAGTTTGAAATGCTGCTCCGGAAAAGAAGGCGGAATTATCACCGCAGGTAACGCTTCCGGAATTAATGATGGTGCAGCTGCGATTGTTGTTATGAGCGAAGAGAAAGCAAAAGAGCTTGGTGTAACACCGATGGCTACTTGGGTGGCTGGTGCACTTGGCGGAGTAGAGCCGGAAATCATGGGTGTTGGACCTGTAGCTTCCACCAGAAAAGTATTTGAAAGAACCGGTCTTACCATCGACGATATTGATTTAGTTGAAGCAAATGAGGCTTTTGCAGCACAGTCAATTGCAGTTGCAAGAGATTTGAATTTTGATATGTCCAAAGTAAACGTAAACGGTGGTGCAATTGCACTTGGTCACCCGGTAGGAGCTTCCGGATGCCGTATCCTTGTTACTTTGTTACATGAGATGCAAAGAAGTGGCGCAAACAGAGGTCTTGCAACACTTTGTATCGGTGGTGGAATGGGATGCTCTACCATCGTTGAAAAATACTAATTATTAAAATACATATATAGGAGGTACTAACATGAAAGTTGGTGTTATCGGAGCAGGAACCATGGGTTCCGGAATTGCTCAGGCATTTGCCCAGACAGAAGGCTACGAAGTATATCTTTGTGATATTAATGAGGAGTTTGCTGCAAACGGCAAGAACAGAATTGCAAAAGGCTTTGAGAAAAGAGTTGCAAAAGGAAAAATGGCGCAGGAAGATGCTGATAAAATCTTAGCTAAAATTACAACGGGTGTAAAAACCATTTGTACAGATGCAGATTTGATTGTAGAAGCTGCTCTTGAAGTAATGGATGTTAAGAAACAGACATTCAAAGAGTTACAGGATATCGTTCCATCCACCTGTATTTTTGCAACCAATACTTCTTCTCTTTCTATTACAGAAATCGGTGCAGGACTTGACAGACCGGTAATTGGTATGCATTTCTTTAATCCGGCTCCTGTTATGAAGCTGATTGAAGTAATCAAAGGAGAAAATACACCGGATGAAATCAAAGACAAGATTGTTGCTATCTCCGAAGAAATTGGCAAAACACCTGTTGAAGTAAATGAAGCAGCAGGATTTGTTGTTAACAGAATTTTAATTCCAATGATTAACGAAGGTATCGGTATCGTTGCTGATGGTGTTGCATCTGTAGAAGGTGTTGATACAGCAATGAAGCTTGGTGCAAATCATCCAATGGGACCATTGGAATTAGGCGACTTGGTAGGACTTGATATCTGTCTTGCAATCATGAATGTATTATATGATGAGACAGGCGATCCAAAATATCGCCCACATCCACTTCTTAAGAAGATGGTACGTGCAGGAAAATTAGGACGTAAAACCGGTATCGGATTCTACGACTATTCAAAATAAAACAAAATGGAGGAATTTAAATCATGGATTTTACTTTAGACAAGAAACATGAGATGGCTCGCAGCCTCTTCAGAGAGTTTGCAGAGACAGAAGTAAAACCTCTTGCACAGGAAGTTGACGAGACAGAAGAATTTCCAAGCGAGACAGTAAAGAAAATGAGCAAATGCGGTTTCATGGGAATCCCGGTACCGAAGGAGTATGGCGGACAAGGATGTGATCCGTTGACTTATACGATGTGCGTAGAGGAGTTGTCCAAAGTATGCGGAACAACAGGTGTAATTGTATCTGCACATACGTCTCTTTGTATTGACCCGATTATGACATATGGAACAGAAGAACAGAAACAAAAATTTGTTCGTCCACTTGCAACCGGAGAGAAATTAGGTGCATTTGCATTAACTGAGCCGGGAGCTGGAACCGATGCACAGGGTGCACAGACCAAAGCTGTTTTAGATGGCGATGAGTGGGTGTTGAATGGATCAAAATGTTTCATTACCAATGGTAAAGTAGCAGATGTATATATTGTTATTGCAATTACCAGTGTTGTAGAAGATAAGAGAGGCAGAAAGAAAAAGAACTTCTCTGCATTTATCGTAGAAAAAGGAGCTCCGGGCTTCTCCTTTGGAACCAAAGAAAAGAAAATGGGTATCCGCGGTTCCTCTACATATGAATTAATCTTTGAAGATTGCAGAATTCCAAAAGAAAATCTTCTTGGACCGGAAGGAAAAGGTTTCCCGATTGCTATGCATACCTTAGATGGTGGACGTATTGGTATCGCTGCACAGGCACTTGGTATTGCAGAAGGTGCATTAGAAAGAGCAGTTGCTTATACCAAAGAAAGAAAGCAGTTTGGAAGAACTATCGCAGCACAGCAGAATACACAGTTTAAACTTGCTGATATGGCAACCAGAATTGAAGCTGCACAGCTTTTGGTTTACAAAGCAGCAATTGCAAAAGCAAATCAGAAGAATTATTCCGTAGAAGCTGCACAGGCAAAATTATTTGCATCTGAAACTGCAATGGCAGTTACTACAGAGGTTGTACAGTTATTCGGTGGATACGGATACATTCGTGAATATGATGTAGAACGTATGATGCGTGATGCTAAGATTACTGAGATTTACGAAGGAACTTCTGAAGTTCAGCGTATGGTTATTTCCGGTGCATTGTTGAAATAATCGCAATAAGCAAAGAAAAATATATAAGGAGAAAAATACATGAATATCGTAGTATGTATTAAACAGGTTCCGGATACAAAGGGTGGCGTTAAGTTTAACCCGGACGGAACTCTTGATAGAGCTGCAATGCTTGCAATCATGAATCCGGATGATAAAGCAGGACTTGAAGCAGCACTTAGAATCAAAGATGAAACAGGCGCAAAAGTTACCGTACTTACCATGGGACTTCCAAAAGCAGACGCTGTTCTTCGTGAAGCAATGGCAATGGGTGCAGATGATGCGATTCTTGTAACAGACCGCGTATTAGGTGGAGCTGATACATGGGCAACCTCTACAACACTTGCAGGAGCACTTCGTAATCTGGATTACGATTTGATTATTACAGGACGTCAGGCAATCGACGGAGATACTGCACAGGTTGGACCACAGATTGCAGAACACTTAAGTCTTCCGGTAATTTCTTATGCAGAAGACATTAAAGTAGATGGCGATTCTGTTATCGTAAAACGTCAGTATGAAGACAGATATCATGAAGTAAAAGCAAAAATGCCATGTTTAATTACAGCACTTTCTGAATTAAATGTACCAAGATATATGACTCCGGGCGGAATCTTCGATGCATGTGACAAAGAAGTAACCGTATGGAGCAGAGCAGATTTAAAGGATGTAGATGATGCAAACCTTGGATTAAATGGTTCTCCAACTAAGATTGCAAAAGCTTCCGACAAAGTTGCTAAGGGAGCTGGAGAGAAAGTGAACTTAGATCCAACAGAATCTGTTAATTACCTGATTGGTAAATTCAAAGAGAAACATATAATCTAATACAAATATCAGAAAGAAAAGTGGTGAATAAAATGGGTTTAGAAGAATATAAGGGCGTATATATCTACGCACAGCAGGTAGATAACGAAATCAGTCCAATTGCTTTTGAATTAATCGGAAAAGCAAAAGAATTGGCAGCAGATTTGAGTACTGATGTAACTGCTGTACTTCTCGGATCTAACGTAAAAGGGTTGGTAGACGAGTTGGCTGAATATGGTGCTGACAAAGTAATCGTTGTAGATGACCCACAGTTGGAGACTTATCGTACAGAGCCATATGCACACGCATTAGCATCTGTAATCAACGAATACAAACCGGAAATCATGTTAGTTGGAGCAACTGCAATTGGTCGTGATCTTGGACCAACGGTTTCTGCAAGAGTAGCAACCGGTCTTACTGCAGACTGTACTGTTCTTGAAATCGGTGAATTTACATTAAGAACACCGGGTAAAGATCCGGAAGTATTACCGAATCAATTGCTCATGACTCGTCCGGCATTCGGTGGTAATACCATTGCAACAATTGCATGTCCATGCAATCGTCCGCAGATGGCAACCGTTCGTCCGGGTGTTATGCAGAAGCTTCCAAAAGAAGCAGGACGTAAAGCAGAAGTAATCGAATACAATCCGGGATTTACTCCGAACAACCGTTACGTAGAAATCTTAAACATCGTAAAAGCAGTTGGTTCTGTAGAGAACATCATGGAAGCTAAGGTATTAGTATCCGGCGGACGTGGTGTTGGAAGCAAAGAGAACTTTGAGATGTTAAAAGAACTTGCAGACGTATTCGGTGGAATGGTAAGCTGTTCCCGTGCTGTTGTAGAGAATGGCTGGTTGCCACAGGATTATCAGGTAGGACAGACCGGTAAAACCGTTCGTCCACAGATTTACTTTGCAATCGGTATCTCCGGAGCAATCCAGCATGTAGCCGGAATGGAAGAGTCTGACCTTATCATTGCAATCAACAAAGACGAAGATGCACCAATCTTCGATGTTGCAGATTATGGTATCGTAGGAGACTTGAACAAAATTGTTCCACAACTTACCGCTGCATTAAAAGCAGAAATGGGAAAATAAGTTATATAGCAAAAGACCTTTGGGGATTAAGTGTCTCCAAGGGTTTTTTTGTAAGGTACCGTTTGTTATGAGGTGTGGATTAATGAAAAAGAAAATTATTTTGTTAGTATTACTAATCGTTTTAGGAGGGATTATTTTTTCCTATGGTAGGGTGGAGTTATTGACAGTTTTATATGCAGAGGAATTTGAAAATATGAACCCCAATATGCTAGAAGATATTTCGTATTATAAAGTTTTTGATTATAATGATGAAAGTGCGGAGGTGTTATATGTTTGCTCGAACAGTGTAACAATCCTTGTATGTTATGAGAAGGAGAGTGATATGTGGAAGGAAACACAATGGGAATGTATCTGGTCTGCATCTGGGTCAGCAGATGGCTTTTTGTGGCCTTTTTATCGGTAAGTGGATAATCAACTTCTTTTGTTTTTCTTGACCATAACTCTTCTAAGGTGTAGTATATAAAAGCCAATGGTTACCATATTCGGAACCAATTGGTGACAGCCGGACAGACGGCATATACTAATTTGCATTTGCAGTAGTAAAGAGGGAAAGACTACACGTAGTAGCTTTCACCTGGAATAGGAGGAAGACGCAATGCGCAATTCAAACACGAAAGAGTTGGTACTTACCGCTCTCTTTGCTGCCATTATAATTATAATGGCATTCACACCATTGGGATATATTCCACTTGTTGTCATTAATGCAACAATCATACATATCCCTGTTATTTTGGGTTCTTTGTTCTGTGGACCGAAAAAGGGTGGAATCCTTGGGTTCATCTTCGGACTTACCAGTTTTATTAACAACACATTTCGTTCAACCAGTTTATCGGCATTTGTATTTTCGCCGGTATTGGCATCCAGCGTAATTGGAACAGAAGGTATATTTAAAAGCCTGTTTATCTGTTTTGTGCCAAGAATTTTGGTTGGCGTATTACCGTATTTTATTTATCTTCTTGTAAAAAAAACACTCTTTTCCGAGAAGAAGAATGTTAGCGCAACTATTTTAAATCTGTTTATAGGAGCATTTTTGTTTGTAGGGCTCCGAGCTTTCCTTCATAAAGTAATGGAAGGAAAAGGAAACGCAGCAGTAATCATGGTAATTAGTCTGGTGGTTGCAATTTTTGTATTTGCATTTATGGAATGGTTTACCATGAAAAAGAATGGAAATGCCGTTTCTTTTGTGTATGCTGCAGTTGCTGGATCGATGGTAAATACACTTTTGGTTATGGGCTCAATTTTTGTTCTTTACAAAGATGCGTATGCCGAGGCACTGACAATTGAGCCAGCTGCGGTACTTGGCGTAATCGGAGGTGTAATAAGCTTTAACGGAGTTGTTGAGGCAATTGTTGCGGCAATAATTGTATCAGCAATAGGAATGGTTTTAATGAAAATTAAGCCAATTGAGGAATAATTGTAATCAGCAAATTAGTATATTTATGAAAGCATTAGGAGGGATTCGCTATGCTAAAAGGGAAAAACGTCATTCTTGGAGTGACAGGAAGTATAGCTGCGTATAAGATTGCAAATCTTGCAAGTGCATTGGTAAAGCAACATGCAGATGTGACTGTAATCATGACGCAGAATGCAACCAATTTTATAAATCCAATCACCTTCGAGACATTGACCGGCAATAAGTGTCTGGTAGATACGTTTGACCGTAATTTCCAATATAGCGTAGAACATGTTTCTCTTGCAAAAAAAGCAGATATATTTTTGGTAGCACCGGCATCTGCAAATGTGATCGGAAAAATTGCCAATGGAATTGCAGATGATATGTTAACGACAACAATTTTGGCATGTAAATGTCCGAAATTAGTTTCGCCGGCTATGAATACCAATATGTATGAGAATCCAATTGTACAGGATAATTTGCACAAATTGCAAAGCTATGGATTTGAGGTGATTGACCCGGCAAGTGGTTATCTGGCATGTGGAGATACGGGGGCAGGAAAAATGCCGGAGCCGGAAGTACTGCTTTCTCACATCCTTCGTGTGATTGCACATAAAAAGGATTTGGCAGGAAAGAAGATTCTGGTTACAGCAGGGCCAACACAGGAACGGTTGGATCCGGTTCGATATATTACCAATCACTCTACAGGGAAAATGGGATATGCAATTGCCGAGAACTGTATGCAACGAGGCGCGGAAGTGACGTTGATTACCGGTCCGGTTGCGATTACGCCGCCTTCATTTGTGAAGGTGATACCTGTTGTATCAGCGGCTGATATGGCAGAAGCAGTAAAGATGTGTAGTGATGAACAGGATATCATTATTAAGACAGCAGCAGTAGCGGATTATCGTCCGACGCATCCGGCAACCGAGAAAATAAAAAAGAAAGACACAGCATCTACATTGGAATTGGAACGCACAGAGGATATTTTGGCATATTTAGGTGCACACAAAAAAGAAGGTCAATTTATTTGCGGATTTTCTATGGAAACAGAAAATATGCTGGAAAATTCCCGAGTAAAACTAACCAAGAAGAATGTAGATATGATTGTGGCTAATAATTTGAAAGTGCAAGGTGCCGGATTTGGAACTGACACGAATGTTGTGACATTTATTACACAAAGCGATTGTAAGGAATTAGAACTCATGTCAAAATCAGATGTTGCAGAAGTATTGATAACAGAAATAGTCGAACGAATGAAATAAAAGAAGCGGAGCAGTTCATTAGACAGCTCCGCTTCTTCTCCTTATACATATTGACTAAACGAAGAAAGGTTTTCTTTGGCTGCACGATATTGCTCGGAAAAATCTTGTGGCAATTCGCCAATTACATCAAGATAAAACAGGACAAGTGTCTGAGTTTGATAAGGGGTAACCCAGAAACTTGCAATCCCAAAAGACACAAAGCAAAGGAATTGCAAACCAATAAAGCTAAGCACTATATAAAGTAAGCGTTTGGAATTTCCTTTCATAAGACGACGTGAAGTCTCGATGGCGCCCAGTACATTAATATTTTCTTGCTCCAGTAAAACAAAATAGACCAAAGCAATTTTTAGTTGTACGGAAATGGTTAATATTACACTAATAATAGAAAGTGCGATAGCAAGAAGAATTGTTGCCGCTTTCGTATAAAGAAAAGCAGCGACAATTCCTGCTGTCATTGGGATTAATGTCAGAATTAGAAGAAAAATTTGCAATAATGCAGCAACCAGATAGCGGTCAGGCTGATTCTTAAATGCATAGAATAGTTGTGAAAAAGTATATTTTTGCTTTCTTGCCATAGATAGGTGAAGTTTAAGCTGGCCGACCGATATTACCATGCTAATGAGTAAGATTATAAATTCTGCAATATAGAAGGTGATGGCGTGAGCTGTTGTTATATTTGTTGCTTGCAACATAGAAAAAGGGAGTTCAATCATTGCAGTAATAATGCTTGCAATAATTGCGGCTCCCATAGGTATCGTATAGCGATTGTTCAAATTACCTCTGGCAATTCTTTTCAATTCTTTACAAGGTCTGTTCATGGTACAAAAACTCCTTCATGTTATATCGAATAATTAATGTTAGCACCACGAAGTGAAAGCGAATCAGCTGATTTGCGTTCTTGCTGATAAGGATTCGCTTCGTTTGTGTATTTAATTGCAGTTTTAGTTGTTCCACCGGACACATAAGTGCGTCCGCATTCCGGACAGATTGCGGTATGGATGGAAACAGTGGCGGAAACAACTTGTGCATCTTCCTTTTCAGCCTTTGAATAGGCATTCTTTACATGCTGATTTTCGTGTGCGCGAACCGCGGCGCCGGCAGCCTCTGGAGAAACATGCGAAGCATTTTTAAAAGAGACGTTTGCCTCATCGGAACCGTCTTGATATTTGCGATGCTCACAAGTTTCACATTCTTCCGCAGAATCGGATGGTTTAACACGTGTATCTGGCATGATGTAATTGTTGTATGCGGAGTAATTTCTACGAATCGGATCAACTGACATAGGCGGTTCCTTTCTGCATTTTTATAAGTACATTATACATTTTTTTGACAAAGAATACAAGAAACATATATACTGTTCAAAGAGTGTAAAAAGCAGAGGAGAATGCTGACATGGAAAAAGATGAAACAATGGATAAGTATTTTTATATGACTGGCTGGCTGATGATAGGAATTGCGGTGCTTTATCTGATTATTTCCAAAGTGTTTGATTTTCATATAACTAGTATTATGCCACCATGTGCATTACATGTACTGACCGGTTATTATTGTCCGGGATGTGGTGGAACAAGAGCATTTCTGGCACTGATGAGAGGCCAGGTCATTCGCTCTTTGTATCTGCACCCGTTCGTTATATATGCAGCAGTTGTAGGAGGCTGGTTTATGATCTCCCAGACCATTGAGAAAATATCACACAAAAAATTGTGTATCGGTATGCACTATCGTAATATTTATTTGTGGTTGGCTTTGGTTATTATTGCTATCAATTGTGTTGTAAAAAATTTGGTACTTGCCATAGGTGGCTATGCAATGATGTGAATAAATTACTTCATAAGTTGATCAAGTGCTTCGAAATTAAGGTCGCCAAAGTAGGTGTTGTAATCTAGGTGATACATATTACAGTACCACTGTAGAAATTCTTGAGCTCCACCAAATGTGTAGTATATAAAAGCGACGCAACATATGGAAATGGCAATAATAAAAATAGTTAAGGAAAGAGAACCAAGTCCAAGTCCTAAACCAAGTTTTGCTTTGTTGCTATAGGCCATTTCTCCTCCGCGTGAAAGCGAAGCAAACAGGATGGCAAGAGAACTGCATATCATGGCAACAAACATACTCCAAGGGATTATGCATATGGAAAGGCATGAAACAATCGCAATGATTCCAAGAACAACGGAATGATGTTCCATAGTAACAGAGCGGTTGCTGTAATCCGGTTGTGTTTGTACAGGGGATGTTTGATAAAATTGATATTGCAAGACGCTAACCTCCAAGTGTGATTTTGTTGATTTTATTGTAGCACTTCATATATAATAGGAAAAGCATAAAATTTTTTAGGGGTAAAAAAATGGATATCATTGCAAAAATTTCAGAAGAACTTGGGATTCGTAAGAATCAGACAGAAGCAGCAGTAAAGTTAATTGATGAAGGGAATACGATTCCTTTTATTGCGCGTTATCGAAAAGAGGCGACCGGCGCATTGAATGATGAGGTCTTGCGTAATTTGGCAGATCGTCTGACGTATTTACGCAATCTTGAAGAAAAAAAGCAAACTGTGTTATCAAGTATAGAGGAACAAGGAAAGCTAACGGAAGAGTTGAAAACTCAGATTTTAGCAGCTGAGACGCAGGTTGCAGTAGATGACTTGTACCGTCCGTATCGTCCGAAACGTCGAACAAGAGCTACTGTTGCAAAGGAAAAGGGATTAGAACCGCTGGCAAATGTGATTATGCTACAGATGCAGGGCACCTCTCTTTTAGAAGAAGCAAAGAATTATATAGACGAAGAAAAAGAAGTTGCAACCGCAGAAGATGCGATTGCAGGTGCAAAGGATATCATTGCAGAAATGATTTCGGATGATGCTGCACATCGTACAAGTATTCGTGATCTTACGATGAAAAAGGGACGTTTGATTTCAATCGCAAAGGATTCGGAAGCGGAATCGGTATACGAGATGTATTATGAGTATGATGAGGCGTTGAGTAAAGTTGCAGGTCATAGAACGCTTGCTATCAATCGAGGAGAGAAAGAAAAAATCTTAACGGTTAAGATAGAAGCGCCTGTTGAGGATATTACCCGCTATTTAGAGAAAAAGGTTATTGTACGAGAAGATACCGAATGTGCCAAAGTCCTCAAAGAGGTAATTTTAGATGCATATGACCGTTTGATTGCACCGGCAATTGAACGTGAAATTCGTAATGACTTAACCGAACGAGCGGAGGATGGAGCAATAAAAGTATTTGGAAAAAATTTGCAACAACTCTTGATGCAACCACCAATTGCAGGACAAGTGGTGCTCGGTTGGGATCCTGCATTTCGTACCGGTTGTAAACTTGCTGTAGTAGACGCAACCGGAAAAGTCTTAGATACTACGGTTATTTATCCGACTGCGCCGCAGAATAAAATAGAGGAAGCCAAGGCTGTATTAAAGAAACTCATTTCCAAATATCAGATTACATTAATCTCACTTGGAAACGGAACCGCTTCCAGAGAGTCAGAACAGGTTATAGTAGAATTGCTAAAAGAGATTCCAGTAAGTGTATCTTATATTATTGTAAATGAGGCAGGGGCTTCTGTATATTCTGCAAGTAAACTTGCAACAGAGGAATTTCCGAATTTTGATGTAGGACAAAGAAGTGCGGCATCTATGGCAAGACGATTACAAGACCCGCTCGCAGAATTGGTAAAGATTGAACCAAAATCAATCGGCGTTGGACAATATCAGCATGATATGAACCAGAAGAAATTAAATGAAGCACTTGGTGGTGTTGTAGAGGATTGTGTAAATAAAGTAGGGGTTGATTTGAATACTGCTTCTGCGTCCCTGTTGGAGTATATCTCAGGTATCTCTAAGGTTATAGCAAAGAACATTGTTGTTTATCGCGAAGAAAATGGGAAATTTACATCACGTTCTCAACTTTTAAAAGTGGCAAAGCTTGGTCCAAAGGCCTATGAACAGTGTGCCGGTTTTATGAGAATCAGTGAAGGAAAAAATCCGCTGGATGCGACCGGTGTTCATCCGGAATCATATGATGCAACAAAAGCTCTCTTGGAAAAGCTTGGATATACATTAGAAGACGTAAAAAATCGCAATGTTGTCGGAATTACCAAAAAAGTATCTGATTATAAGAAACTGGCAGAAGAACTGGGAATTGGAGAATTGACATTGCGTGATATTGTAAAAGAGTTGGAAAAGCCGGCACGTGACCCACGAGAGGATATGCCAAAACCAATTCTACGAAGCGATGTTTTGGAGATGAAAGATTTGACTCCGGGAATGGTTCTCAAAGGAACCGTAAGAAATGTGATTGATTTTGGCGCATTTGTGGATATTGGTGTACATCAGGATGGTCTTGTGCACATATCACAAATATGTGACCGTTATATCAAACATCCGCTAGAAGCAGTAAGTGTAGGCGATATCGTAGAAGTAAAGGTTATGAGTGTTGACCTCAAAAAACAACGGATTCAATTGACAATGAAAGGAATATGATTTTTTTGTGCCATAGGGTTGACATTGTGGCATAACTTTCATACAATAACCAATGTGAAAAGAATAAGGAATTCTTCGGGGCAGGGTGCTATGTGAATACATAAATTCCCGACCGGCGGTGACCTAATGAGTTAGGAAGTCCGTGAACTGCAATTGCAGCCGATCCGGTGTGATTCCGGAACCGACAGTATAGTCTGGATGAGAGAAGATAAGTTAGAAGATTGTGTTGCTATGTTTATATGCGCGCGAGTATGACTTTATACCCCGAATGGATAAATACCATTCGGGGATTTTTGCTGTATCGAAAATTCCAATCTATTTTCGCAGAAAAGGAGAATATAAAAATGAATAATGAAGCAGTAAGTGTAACAAGAACAAAGGGTGTAAATGTGCGATGCCTGGCAACGACAGCGATGCTGGGTGCGGTTGCATGGGTGTTGATGTTTCTTAATTTTCCGGTTCCGTTTATGCCGCCGTTTATCAAGTTTGATTTTTCGGATTTACCGGCTTTGATTGGAACGTTTTCGTTTGGGCCACTGTGTGGTGTGTTTGTGTGTTTGATAAAAAATCTGATAAATTTATTGTTTAGTTCCACGGGCGGAGTCGGCGAATTGTCAAATTTTATTTTAGGTGTAGCATTTGTTTTGCCGGCGGGATTCATATATCGTAATAAAAAATCAAAAAAATTTGCGCTTATCGGAGCGTTAGTGGGAATGGTTGCCATGGGCGTTATTAGTGTATTTTCAAATTACTTTGTTGTTTATCCGGTATATTATGAACTTATGGCGCCGGAACCAGCAGTAATTGGAGCATATCAGGCGATTGTTGATGTGTTTGGCATAAAATTAAATAGCATATTACCGTGTTTGGTATGCTTTAATATGCCGTTTACTATGTTGAAAGGTTTGTGCTCAACGATTATTGCCTTGTTAATTTATAAACCACTTTCGCCATTTTTAAAAGGAAGAAACAGATAAAGATATTTTATGAACAAAGGACGTGATTCGATGAATCGCGTCTTTTCATTTTATAAAAAGAATGATATAATATATTTAATTATGGGATGTTATGCCTGTACAAAATAAGAGTAGGATGGGAGCGATTATGAGCATTTCATTTGATATACAATTACAGCCGAAAGATTTGTTTCGATTTAATATGCGTCAAACTTATACAACTATGCAGGGTCCAATATCAATTATTCTGGCCATTCTAGTGTTTGTTATGGCGGGAATATCATTTGGAAGGTCTTCCATATTATATGGAATTCTATATATTGCAGCAGGTGTGATATTTATTTTTTATATTCCGATATCACTTTGGTTACGTGCAAAGCGTACCATACAGACGAATGCGGTCTTGTCTAAAGAGTTACACTATATCATTTCAGAACAAGGTGTGAAAGTAACACAGGGAGAAGAGGAAGGTGAACTGCCGTGGGAACATGTTTATAAAGTGATTTCCACCAAACATCAGGTTTTGATTTATAGCACCCGTGTGAATGCTTATATCATTCCAAAGAATTTGATTACAGAACAGTATGATAAGTTGAAAGAACTGATGGAAAAGAATCTGGATAAATATCGCATTCGTATGAAATAGGAGAGAAGGAAAACATGACGGACTCTTTTTTAGAAAATATAACTGTTTTGGAGAGTTTTTCCCCAGAGGAGACAACTGAAATTGGGCGTAGGCTGGGAGAAACGGCGCAACCGGGTGAAGTATATACACTTATTGGGGATTTGGGCGTTGGGAAAACGGTATTTACCCAAGGGATTGCAGACGGACTTGGTATATTAGATGCGATTTGCAGTCCGACGTTTACAATTGTTCAAGTATATGAAGATGGCCGACTTCCATTTTATCATTTTGATGTGTATCGAATCGGAAATGTGGAAGAAATGGACGAGATTGGATATGAAGACTATTTCTATGGGAATGGACTTACCATGATAGAGTGGGCAAATCTTATCGAGGAGATATTACCGTCGAAACGAAAAGAGGTTACCATAGAAAAAGATTTAGAAAAAGGATTTGATTATCGTAAGATCACAATCAGAGAGGTTTGTGAATGAGAGTACTTGCATTAGATAGTTCCGGCTTGGTTGCTAGTGTGGCAATAGTGGAAGATGATAACCTATTAGGGGAATATACAATTAATTACAAAAAGACACATTCACAAACGCTTCTTCCAATGTTGGATGAAGTGGTAAAGATGATAGAACTTGATTTGTCTACCATCGATGCAATTGCTGTAGCGAGTGGGCCGGGTTCGTTTACCGGACTTCGTATTGGTTCGGCAACAGCAAAAGGCCTTGGTTTTGCGCTAGAAAAGCCAATTGTTTCTGTTCCGACTGTTGATGCTATGGCGTATAATCTGTGGGGAACAACTGAGCAAATTTGTCCGTTGATGGATGCTAGAAGGCAGCAGACGTATACCGGATTATATGAATTTGTGGGTGATGCATTTGAAGTATTGCATCCACAGTGTGCAGTAGGTATTGATGAAATAATTCAAAAAGTGAACGAATCTCAAAGAAATACGATTTTTTTGGGCGATGGTGTTGATACCTTTTCTTCTTATATTGAAGAACATTGTACGGTTGCATATCGATTTGCGCCGGCGCATATGAATAAACAACGTGCGGCAAGTGTTGCGGTACTTGGAAGCAGACTTTTTGCACAAGGTAAGGAAGAACCTGCAAAAGATCACAAGCCGGATTACCTTCGTTTGTCACAAGCAGAACGCGAACGTTTGGAAAAGGAACGGGATTTTGTAGTATGACGATTCGACGAATGAGACATGAGGATGTTCAGCAGGTGGCGCTTATAGAGTATAATTGTTTTAGCCAACCATGGAGTCGACAGGCGTTTTTGGATTCGCTTGCTTTGCCAGAGGCGGTGTTTCTTGTGGCAGAGGAAGAAATTGTAAATTCTTGTGGAGATTTCGGCCGTATGGTTTACGGTTATGTAGGAATGTACCTCTCGATAGATGAAGGAGAAATTACCAATGTTGCGGTACATGAATTGTTTCGAGGCAAAGGGGTCGCAAAGGCGCTAATCGAAGAATTGCAGCAAGAAGCGATTCGTCGCGGTGTCCATAAAATTGTCTTAGAGGTTCGTGTTTCAAATGCACCGGCAATTCGTGTCTATGAACAAAAAGGGTTCCGTTGTGTTGGAGTTCGCAAAGCTTTTTATGAAAAGCCGAAGGAAGACGCCAATATTATGGTATGGGAGAAATAGAATGTTAGATGTATGCCTTTTAGGAACAGCAGGGATGATGCCGTTGCCATATCGATGGCTGACCTCTCTTATGCTTAGATATAATGGAAGTAATCTTTTGATTGACTGTGGAGAAGGAACGCAGATTGCAATCAAAGAACAAGGGTTTAGTTTTAAACCGATTGATGTGTTGTGTATTACACATTTTCATGCAGATCATATCAGTGGATTGCCGGGTTTGCTTCTTACAATGGGTAACGGAGAACGAACCGAGCCGCTTACAATTATCGGACCTAAGGGGTTAGAGCGAATTGTAACAGCGCTTAGAACGATTGCTCCGGAACTGCCGTTTGAAATTAATTGTATAGAGATGACCCAGCAGGATGAATACTTTGATATAAACGGATATCATATTCATGCATTTCGTGTGAAACATAACGTAATCTGCTATGGTTATTCTGTAGAGATACGTCGTGCCGGAAAGTTCTCGGTGGAACAGGCGAAAGAGCAGAATGTGCCAATGCCATTTTGGAGTCGTTTGCAAAAAGGAGAAATCATAGAGCAGGAAGGTGTGGTATATACCCCGCAGATGGTACTTGGACCAGAACGAAAAGGCCTAAAAGTTACTTATTGTACAGATAGCCGCCCGATAGATGTGATCGCAGACGCTGCAAGGGAATCAGATCTTTTTATTTGTGAAGGCATGTATGCAGAAAAAGAAAAACTTGCAAAGGCGAAACAATACAAGCATATGACGTTTTATGAAGCGGCAGAATTAGCAAAGAAGGCTCAAGTTGAAGAAATGTGGTTGACGCACTTCTCGCCGTCGCTGTTACATGCAGAAAACTATATGCCTGCGGTACGTAAAATTTTTGAAAATTCACATTTGGGGAAAGATGGGAAAAGCGTAGAACTGGTATTCCGGGAGGATTAACATATGAAAAAAGCAGGTACAGTCATCGTCGCTTTGTTATGTATTACTCTTGTGTGTGCAGGATTTTATTGTTTGAAACGATGGTCAGAAAACTCGCAAAATGGTGAGATTGAATTGACGGAAGTTCAAAAAATTATTACAAAAGATCTTTCGAAAAATTATCCGGAAACACCAAGAGAAGTGGTTAAATTATATAATCGTATTCTTATCAGTTACTATGGAGAGGATTACACACAAGAAGAATTCGAACAACTGGCAGATCAGGCGCTTATGTTGTTTGATGATGAGTTGCGTGCAATTAATCCACGAGAAGAATATATTGCTTCTGTACAAGCGGATATCGATGCTTATGAGATGGTTTCCAAATATATCGCGCAGTCGAATGTGGCAGATAGTAATTCGGTAATTTATAAGACTATTGATGGGGAAGAAATTGCCTATGTGTCGGCTTCCTATTTTGTACGAGAAGGGAAAAATTATACCAAAACATATCAACAATATGTATTGCGGCAAGATGAGGACGGTAAATGGAAGATATTGACATTTTACAAAATTGATGGAGGTGTGTCCGAAGAGGAATAGAAACATGGAACTCAAAAATGATGTAAAAATTCTAGCGATAGAAAGTTCTTGTGATGAGACAGCTGCGGCTGTTGTTGTGAACGGTCGTGATTTGCGTTCGAATGTGATTTCTTCACAAATCGAGTTGCACACACTATACGGTGGAGTTGTTCCGGAAATTGCATCTCGCAAGCATATTGAGAAAATTAATCAAGTAATTGAACAGGCTCTTGTAGAAGCTGAAATGACTTTAGATGATATAGATGCAATTGGTGTTACTTATGGACCGGGGTTGGTGGGAGCGCTACTTGTGGGCGTTGCAGAGGCAAAGGCGATTAGCTATGCAAGAGGGATTCCGCTTGTAGGTGTTCATCATATTGAAGGGCACATCAGTGCAAACTATATTGAGAATAGGGACTTACAACCGCCGTTTTTGTGTTTGGTGGTATCCGGTGGGCACACACATCTTGTGAAAGTGGAGGATTATGGGCAGTATCAAATTCTTGGAAGAACACGTGATGATGCAGCCGGAGAGGCGTTTGATAAGGTGGCAAGAGCAATTGGATTGGGTTACCCGGGAGGACCGAAGATTGAAAAGGTTTCTTACGAAGGGGATCCATATGCAATTGATTTTCCGCGTGCAAAAATTGCGGATGGAGTATATGATTTTAGTTTTAGTGGATTGAAATCGGCTGTGTTGAATTATTTAAATGGCTGTCGTATGAAAGATTTGCCGATTTGTCAGGCGGATGTTGCGGCATCCTTTCAGCAGTCCGTTACAGATGTATTAGTAGAACATGCGATGCATGCAATTGATGAATATCGGGTAGAACAGTTTGCGATTGCCGGAGGAGTCGCGTCTAATGGTGTGATTCGTAATGCGATGAAAGAAGCATGTGCTCAAAAAGGTGTGCGTTTTTACCATCCGTCACCAATTTTGTGTACAGATAATGCTGCTATGATAGGTGCGGCAGCATATTATGATTTTATGGCTGGAAAAAGAAGTGGATTGGATTTAAATGCAGTTCCTAATTTGCGATTGGGAGAATAGAATGAAGAAATTTGCGGCAATAGTTTTGTCTGCCGGTTCCGGTAAAAGGATGAAAGCAGATGTACCAAAACAATATATACCAATAAATGGAAAACCGATTATTTATTATAGTCTTAAGGCATTTGAGGAAAGTGATGTTTCGGAGATTGTTCTTGTGACTGGTGAAAGTGATATCTCTTATTGTAAAAAGGAAATTGTACAGAAATATGGATTTAAAAAAGTAAAGGCTGTTGTTCCTGGGGGAAAAGAAAGGTATCATTCTGTGTCGGAGGGATTGAAGGCGTTACAGAATGTGGATTATGTTTTGATTCATGATGGAGCAAGGCCGTTGGTTTCAAAAGAGATTATAAAGCGTTCGATGCAAATGGTAGTAACAGAAGATGCGTGTGTAGCAGCAATGCCGGTTAAAGATACGATTAAAGAGTGTGATGAATACAAATATGCTACGCACACACCGGAACGTTCAAGATTGTGGATGGTTCAAACCCCACAAACATTTTCATATCCTCTAATAAAAAAAGCATACGAGAAGATTATATCAATGCAAAATGAAGGGGAGAAAATCCCACAAATTACCGATGATGCAATGGTGGTCGAATATATTATGAAGAAAAAGGTAAAACTAATAGAGGGGAGTTATGAGAATTTAAAAGTAACGACTCCGGAAGATTTGGCGATTGCTGAATTATTTTTGCAAAAAAATCAAAATACTTGTTGACAGTAGAGAATAATGATGATAGAATAATTTCTGCGCTGATTTGAAAGCGATTTATACGGAGAGGTATCGAAGTGGTCATAACGAGGCGGTCTTGAAAACCGTTTGTCCGCAAGGGCACGTGGGTTCGAATCCCACCCTCTCCGCTTTCTTTTGCCCTTTTGCAGAAGAAACAACTTGATACGGAAGTCGGCAGGGGCTAGACGTATGTTATATATGGAGAAGTACCCAAGCTGGCCGAAGGGACACCCCTGGAAAGGGTGCAGGTCGTTAACAGCGGCGCGAGGGTTCAAATCCCTCCTTCTCCGCTCGCTTGAAAATGTTTTAAATTGTTGAAAAAAGTTGTTGACAAACACTAATCAACATGATAACATAATCAAGCTGACTGCGAAACACAGCAAGAAAGCAGTCACGAACCTTGATAACTGAACAGTGAAAAACCTTGAAAGATTCAATGAGAATAATTCATGCAGTTGAATGAGAATTCGATTGTATATCAGCCGAAAGGTTGATACGAACATCTTTGAAATTTCAAAGACCTTTAAAACAGTAAATTCAGATTGATCTGAATGAACGAAAAGCCAGTTTAGACTGGCCGATTAAACTTTTAACATGAGAGTTTGATCCTGGCTCAGGATGAACGCTGGCGGCGTGCTTAACACATGCAAGTCGAACGAAGCACTTT